>CAJXVA010000557.1 GCA_913061055.1 uncultured Pseudomonadota bacterium | reverse complement strand
TACGAGATGTAGAGAGGTCTCGTGGCTCGGAGATGTGTATAAGAGACAGAGCCGCAACTGACGGGCTGACATCGCGCGCGTATAGTGCCCGACCTATGTCCGGGACCGAAGGATCATGGCGTGACAGCGCGTTTCATGCTCTCGCACGCTGGGGAACCGAGCGTCCTTGGCGAGTGCTTGGCGTCTTGCTGATCGCGCTGGTCGCCTTTGCGGCGACGCTGCCCGGGTTGGCGGTCACCACCTCGCGGACCAACATGGTCTCCGACGAGGACCCACAGCAGCGCAGGATGAACGCGTTCTACGAGCGCTTCGGACGGCCGGACTATCCGCTGTTCGTGATCTCCGGCGGGGAGGCCGAGGACCGCCGGACGGTCGTGGACTCGATCACCGCGGTCCTGGAGAAAGACCCAGCGCTGAACGGACGCGTGTTCGGCCGCGTGAACCCGCGGGACGTCGCGTCCATCGTGCTCCTTCAACAACCCGCGGCATTGACCCAGCTCTCCGCCGCGCTTCCTCCTGGCCAGGATGGTGGTGCATTCCTCGAGCAAGGCCTGCAGGGATGGCTCGCCGGGCTGGCCGCGCAGATCGAAGCGGGCATCGAGGGTGGTGACGACGCGGCGGCGGCCGGCGGAGCCGACCAAGCGGCCGAGGGCCTGGACCAGCTGACGCAGCTTGCTCAGACGCTCGAGGCCGTGGCCAAGGGCGAGGACTTGATGGCGCGGTTCGAAGGCCAAGCGTCGTTCGATCAAGAGGGCATCGACGCCCGGGGCTACCTGGTGACCTCGGACGGGGACCACAACTTGCTGGCGATCTATGCCGACGTTCCCAGCGATGAGGGACGCGTGCTCGCCCCGCTGGTCGAGCAGCTTCGCGAAGCTCGAGACGAGGCGATGTCGAGCGCACCGGACGGGGTCACGGCCAAGCTGACCGGGCTTCCTGCACTCGCCGTCGACGAGCTCGAGATCGTGGAGCAGGGCTTGGTGATCACCAGCATCGCCGCGACGATCGGCATCTTCGGTCTGTGCCTGCTGCTGTTCCGCTCGCTGCGGCAGACCATCGTGGCCTTGCTCCCCTTGGCGCCCGGCATCCTCGGCACGCTGGCCGTGGTCCGTCTGCTCTACGACGACCTCAACATCATCACGTCGGGCTTTGTCGCCGTGTTGCTGGGGCTCGGCATTGATTTCTCCGTGCACATCATCGCCCGCCGCAACGAGGAGATCCGAGCGGGGCAGACCCCGAAAGAAGCCATCACGGCCTCGCTTCGCCGGACCGGCCCCGGCATCTTCACAGGCGCCGTCGTGACCTCGGCCGCCTTCCTCACGAACATGACGACCGAGTTCACCGCGTACGGTGAGCTCGGGGTCGTGACCGCGGCGGGTCTCATCTTGATGGTTGTGATTACGTTCGCCGTGATCCCCCCACTGTTGACCGTCGGTCGCTCCGCAAAGACGGAGATTCGCATCGCTCCGGAGCCACCTGGTATCGCGAGCATTCCTGGGCTGATCCGGCGCGGGAAGACAGTGGTGCTTGGCGGTGCGGTGGCGTTGGCCGCCGTCGGTGCTGTCACCGTGAGTTCGCTGGACTACAACCCGCGGTACTTCGACTTCTTGCCGGAGACGACGGAGAGTGCGCAAGGCTTGGGCGTGCTGGAGTACGACGCTCTGGCGTCGCCCGTGTTCGCAGCGTTTGCGGCGGACGACATCGAAGCCGCTCGAACCAAGGCTGCCGGACTGCGGGCGCTCGACAGCGTGGCGGGCGTGCAGACCCCAAGCGACCTGCTGCCGCCGCTGGACGAC
Source organism: uncultured Pseudomonadota bacterium (assembly GCA_913061055.1). Lineage (GTDB taxonomy): Bacteria > Myxococcota_A > Polyangia > Nannocystales > Nannocystaceae > CAJXVA01. The sequence goes on along the minus strand of CAJXVA010000557.1, from coordinate 4,735 downwards.
GCCAACTTGGCGGCGCTGCGGGAGGGACTCAAAGGCTTCGGCCGGGCTCCGGACGTCGACAAGCTCGCCTCAGCACCCGTCGACAGCAAGGCCGTCGCACGGACGGCCGATGAGATCGCCGACCTGCTCGACGAGGTCATCTTCGCGCTGCGAGGCGCGTCGCTGGAGACCCAGGGCGCGGAGGCGGCCAAGGGCGCATTCTCCCAGCTCGCGCAGACGGTTCGGGCCCTCGATGAGGCCGGACAGGCTCGACTCGCGGGGATCAACGCTGAGGCTGCGGCGATTCTGGGGCCCGCCCTCGTGACCGCGTCGGCCGTCGCCCAGCGCGGGCACTATGCGCCCGAGGATCTTCCGCCCCTGTTCGCGACCCGGTTTGTGTCCAAGGACGGAAAAGGTGTGGCGTTGTTCGCGGTCCCCTCCGGCCAATTTTGGGAAGAGGAGGTCGCGCTAGGGTTCGCTTCGGATGTTCGCGGGGTGGATGAGGACGCGGTCGGTCTCGCCATGGTTCACGTCGAACACGGACGGCAGGTCCGCGAGGGATTCGAGCGAGCAGCGCTGTACGCCGCAGGGATCATCGTCTTGCTGCTCATTGCGGACTTCCGGAGCCTTGCGGATGCCCTGCTGGCCCTGTTCCCGACGGTGGTGGGGTGGCTGTGGATGCTCGGCTTGATGCCGCTGCTCGGGCTCGACTTCAACGTGGCCAACATCGTGGCGCTACCACTGGTCTTGGGCATCGGGATCGCGTTCGGCGTCCACATGGTGCACCGACTGCGCGAAGACCAGGGGGAGGGCGTGCCCAGCCTCAATGCGGTGGTTCGTGGAACCGGCGGTGCGATTGCGGTGGCCGCGACGACGACGATGGTCGGGTTTGCCGCGCTGACACTGAGCCCATACGGCGGCATGGTGAGCCTCGGCGCCACCATGGTGCTCGGGATTGGCGCGTGCCTACTCGCGACGTTGTTCGTCCTCCCGGCGCTGCTGGTGGTGCTGAAGCGGGCCCGTTAAATGCGTTGCGCCGCGACCCAGACGGGCGCGGCGCGAAGCGGAGTACCGATGGCGGTGCTAGTTCGGCGCCTTCATCGTGCTCGAGCCCGACTTGGGCGTGGAGGATTTGGGGTTGGCCTTGATCGTGCCGGAGCCCGACTTGGTCTTGGGGTTGGCTCGCTTTGCGTCCGAGTCGGGGTTCGTGCGCGTCGCATCGCCCGAGTCGGGGTTTGCACGTACGGCGCCGGACCCCTTCTTGGGGTTGGCTCGTTTGGCTTTCGTCTTGGGGTTGGCTCGCTTCGCCCCCGACTTGGGATTGGCGCGAACCGCATCGCCGCCGCCGCTGGGGTTGGCGCGCTTTGCCGAGGTGTTGCTGCTCGGGTTGGCGCGGACCGGAGCCTTCGAGGCCGGAGCCTTCGAAGACGGCGCCGTGGAGGCGCGCTCGGAGGACGGTGCGGTCGAAGCCCGGGACTTGGACGCCGGAGCTTTCTTCGAGGCGGGCGCCTTGGAGCGGGGGCTGCTGCTGCTGCTGCTGCCGGCGTGGAAGGAGCAACCGCCCAGAGCCAATCCGAAGATGGCGACCATGGAGGCGGAACTGAGCGTGCGTTGAATGAGCTTCATGATGTGTAGTCGTCCCTCTGAGTTGCCGTGAGACGGCCGCCGCAGAATCCCTATTCACGGTCGAGCAGCCAAGCCTGTCAACCCAGCCTCCGGGCAGCCTCTCAGCGGGGTGTTTTTGTGCGGTCGGACCTAGAGTCAGCGGTCGCAAGAATCACCATGGGGGCCTTGGACCCCGTCCGCGTTGCTCCCGCGGACCGTTGTTCCGGCCAGTCGGAACGGCGTTGCAGCGGCCCCTGTTATTTTTGTTGGACGAGTGTTGGGCTCCAGCGCGTATTTTGTCGTTGCGCCGGGGCATTGTGCCCCGGGCGCTAACGCAAGGATTGTTCAGTGACCCGACAAAGAAGTGACGAGTGGAGAAAACAGCAGATCCGAGCCGCCGCAACCCGGTGCTTCGTTCGACGTGGCTTTGCTGCGACGCGACTCTTGGATATCGCCCGTGAGGCCGGCCTGAGCAAAGGCGGCGTCTACTTCCACTACCGGGCCAAAGAAGCGCTCTTCCACGACATCTTGGAGAGTCAGCTCAAGACGCTGGAAGCACGCTGGTCGTTTGAACCCGTCGCTGACCAGCCGGCGGATCACACCCTCTCGCGCCTCCTGGTCGCTCACCTGCGCACGGTCGAGGACGAGCCGGACGAGACCCGCCTCGCTCACCTTCTGCTCTCGATGGCGCCGCAAGATCCCACATTCCGCGAGTCGCTCGACAAGGCGTTCCGCGTGATGCGTGCCTTGTATGAGGGCGTTATCGCTCGCGGCATGAAAGAGGGCGTGTTCACTCAGGGGAACGCTGAGCTGCTTTCGCACTGTGTCTTGGGCCTCGTGCAAGGTCTCGCCAGTCAGAGCGCGACGCATGCCGAGGGCAAGCTCCCGATCCGAGCCGAGGACGCCGCGCAGACGATCCTCACAATGCTCGGCGGCAAGATGCCCGCCGCAGCCATCGCCACCGAGACGGCGACCGCCGAGCCCGTGCCAACACCCCCGAGCCTCTAGCGCTTGGTCGGGTTCGCGAGATCTCCTGGTCTCGCGAACAACCGTACGCCCGCCAGCCCGGCGAAGCTCCGACCGCGGTCGAGCCCGTCGGGCTTGCTCGTGGTTGCTGTGTCGCCGAGCGAAGCGGCTCGATAGGCGCTGAGTTCCACCCTTGCCTGCGGGAGGAGCTGGCGAAGCGTGCTGAGCACGGCGCCTCCACTGGGCCGCCCCTGCGGATGGTCCTGCGCACACTTGCGCGCCAAGGCCGAGTGCCGAGCGTGCACCAGGTCCTCGAGACAGTCTCGATCGCGGTCTTCGAGCGCTTGCGCTCCCGCGTCGTCGAGCGCCGGTCGACCATAGGCGACTCCCCCATGGCTCAGCTCGGCGCTTCCCCACACGAGCGCCCGCCGACCGACGAGCAGCTGCTCGAGCGCATCGACGAAACGTTCGGCGGCCTCGGTGTCGCGCGACCGCAGGACACCGGCTCCGCAGAGCACCGGAACGATCGGGGGCACCGCATCGCCGTAGATGGCTCGCAGCGTCAGTGCGGACAGCTCGATGCTGTGCGCGGCCCGGTGGCGGAACTCCTCCCGGAACGCCCATGCGATGCGTTCATCGAGTCCGTTCAGGAGCTCGACGTGGGCGGGCACCGGACCCAGCGGGGTCGCAAAACCGCGGCGCGCGGCGGCAAACGGAAGCAGTCCGGGGCCATGGTCGGTCCCCAGAATCACGACGCAGTCGAGCGATTCGGCGGGAGGAAGGTCCACCAGCGTACGGGCGAGGACGTCGCCGACAAGATCGAGCGGGCCGTGTGGGACCATGACGCCAACGACTTGGCTGTCGTCGGCGGTCCGTCGTCGGGGCCCGAGGACCCCGGCGAAGGCGTCTTCGAGTTCGCGGCGATCTTCGGGATACAGGACCCCAGAAAATCGCGGCTGCCGCGGATCTTCTTCCAAGAAGCCAGCGTGAAGGTCGGCCCAGCGGTCACGAAACCGGTCGTCGTCCAGCCAACCCTCGTCCTGGAGACTGTCGACAAACGCGCCGAGCTCATCCGCGGGGGGGTCGAGCACGCCGCGCATGCTGAGGGACTGCCGAACCTGCAGGACGCTTCGGGTGCCATCGAGCAGGTCGAGAACCGGAGCGAACTCCGCATCGAGGGCGAAGCTCTCAGCCACGCCCATGGGGTCGCGAAGGATGAGCACGCGTTCACCCTCGAGGATTCGCTCGACCCGTTCGATTCGACGAAGCTTCGGCTTGGCCACAGACGGACCCAAGGCGCTATCGTCGGGTAGTTCCTTGGTGTCCTTCGCCATCGCAGCTTGGCTCGCCTTCGCGCCGCCTGGTCCCTCGGCCCGGGTCGGCTTGGCCTGGCACGATCAGGCTACGGTGGAACAGGCGGAGCGGCAACGGGTGGCCGCCGCGATCGGCAATGCGATGGGCGTGCCGCCGGAGCAGGTCCTGCAGGACGCGATCGTCCGAGCCCGACACCTGGAGTCCTACCGCGTTCCGGCGGATGCCGCCCGCGAGATCTCGGACTTGCAGGCGCGGGTGGACCTTGCCGCCGCCCAGTTTCGGGCCGGCGATCCCCAAGCGGCCGCCTCGCAGGCCGACGTGGTCCTGGAACGCTTGCGGCAGCGACCCGGGCTGCCGATGGCGTCCTCGATGGCGTGGCAGCTCCATGTCTTGCGCGGGCGCATCGCGTGGACGCAGGCCGATGACGCCCAGACCGAGTCCGCGTGGCGGGCAGCGATCGCCGTCGACCCGCACGCGAAGCTCTCGGGTCGCGAGGTCCCGCCCGATGTCATCGCCTCGTACGAATCGGTACGGGAGCAGGTCCTCTCCGATCGCAGCACGTGGCGCTCACCGACCTTCGAAGGGTTCTCGGAGGCCGGCGCTCAGATCGAGATCGACGGGGTTGGCGGGACAAGACCCGTTCCACCCGGTGAGCACTTCGTGGTGGTGCACTGGCCCGGCGCGGCGATTCAATCCGCGGTGTTCGACGGCGGCCCGATCGTCCTGGAGGTTCCCGAGGTCACGTTGCCCGCCGCGTTGCCCAAGAGCCAAGATGCGGCAGAGCAGGTCTGCGACCGACTCGACCTCGATGTCTTGGTGTTGGCTCTTGGGCAACGCGGCGGGCAACGTGACCTCGGGAACCTCCCTGTCT
>CAJXVA010000556.1 GCA_913061055.1 uncultured Pseudomonadota bacterium | reverse complement strand
GCCCGCAGGAGCGGAGGCGTCCGCCACGGACAAGGCCGCGGGGGCGATCGGGGGCTCCATCGACCCCCTGGCCGTGGAGCCCGATGTCTCGCCCCAGGGCGAGTCCGATCCCGCGACGCCCTCGCCCCTCGAGGACGCCCAGGAGCTTGTCATCGAAGATGAGGCGCCACAGGCCGCGCCGGTCTCCCGCAAGACCAAGCGCCGCAAGACCAAGCGTCGCGAAAAAAAGCGCGCGTCGCCGGCCTCCCCCGACAAGCCGAGGACCGAGCCTCGCCCGGGTTCTTCGGTGCTTCCGCCTTCGTGGCGCGAACGTGCTAACTAACTCGTCCTGCGGTGATTCTGCGATTCACGAAGTGGGCCGTGCTGGCTCTTCCCCTGTTCGCCGGCGGTATGGCTACATCGCCGAGCGGAGACGTGGTCGCACCACCGCCTCCGGCCGAGCTCGAAGCCGCACCCGACCCCGAAGAGGCCGGGGCGCCGAGTGCCGAGCTGATCACGCGGACCGCCGACGACGTCGCGCGCCTACTCGACACCGGAGAGCACGACAAGGCGATGGCAATTCTGCAGGAGGCCGACCCTCGGGCGCAGAGCCCTGCCCTGGTCTACATGCGCGGCGTCGTCGAAGAGGATCGCGGCAACTGCCGGGACGCGATGGACCACTACGAGCACTACATCGACATGGGTGTCCCCGACGTCGATGCCGAGGCCGCGCGACGTCGACGCGACCGATGCGCACGACTCCTGGAGGCCGCACGCGCGCAGACCGAGCCGGCCGTCGCCCCCCCCGTCACACCAACACCATCCCCGCCACTCGACGAGTCACGCCGCCGGGTCGACCCATGGGCGATCGCCCTGACGTCCGTCGGAGTCGTGGGCGTGGGCGTGGGCGCAGGGCTTTTCGGCCAGGGCCGGGTCGATGAGAACGCAGCGCGAGGTGCCTTCGACCTGCAGACGTACCGCGAGCGAGGCGAGCGTGCCGCCTCCTTGCAGCGCACCGGCGTCGTTGTGATGGCGGTGGGCGGCGGTATCCTGGCCGTCGGGATCGCGCGCTTCGTCTGGGTCAGCGTCGCACGTCGCACTCCGGCCAGCGGTGGCTCGGCCCATCGCTCACCGATGCTGTTTCGGTTCTGAGGCCCCAGGCGCACCTCAAAACGGAAACGCCAGCGGAGCCGTGATCACGGTGGTGATCCAGACCAACACCGACAGCGGCGCGCCGATGCGTAAGAAGTCCGAGCTTCGGTATCCGCCGGGTCCGTAGACCATCAAGTTGGTTTGATAACCCACCGGGGTCGCGAACGCCGCTGCAGCTGCAACGGTCAGCGACAACGCAAACGGCATGAAGTTGACCCCGAGTCCCTGCGCCGTGGCGAGTGCCACCGGAAACACCAGCACCGCGGCGGCTTGTGTCGTGATCAGGTTCGCGAGAATCGTCGTGACCACGTAGATGGTCGCAAGCGCGACGTAGGGGTTCGTGCCGGCCGACTCGACGAGCGCGGTCGCGACAAACGCCGCGGCACCACTGCGGTCCATCGCCACCCCGATGCCAAGCCCCGCGCCAATCCCGAGCAACACGCTGAGATCGATCGCTCGCTTGGCGTGAGAAGGGCGAAGGCAGCGAAACGCGACCATGCCCCCACCGGCGATGCAGGCGGCCTTGAGCATGCTGGTGAGTTCGGTCGCCGCGAGCACGACCATCAAGAGCATGAGCGCCCGGGCGATCCAAGCGCGCTCGTGGGTGACAGGAGTGGAGTCTTCGACCGAGGAGACGAGCAAGAACTCCCGGGAGTTGCGTTGCGTGTCGACGAACGACGTGTGCCCCTCGATGAGAAGCATGTCGCCGCTCTGCAGCCGAATGTCTCCCACCTTCTTCTTGACGCGCTCACCGTCCCGGGAGACCGCGATGATCACGGCGTTGTAGTGGGTCCGGAACTTCGCCTCGCGGACCGTGAGCCCTGCCAGACGCCCACGCCCAACGACGGCCTCGATCAGGCAGCGGTGCGAACGCGGATTGTTGACCTTGAAGAGTTGATCGGGGGCCGGCATGAGGCCGGGCACCTTCTGCAGGTCGACAACCGATTCGACGATACCGACGAACATCAACCGGTCGTTGGCCTGCATCCGGGTGCTGGGTTCGACGGCAACGACGACGTCTTCGTCGCGCTGAATCTCCATCAAGTACATCCCCGGCAGAGACCGAAGGCCCGCGTCCTCGATCGACATTCCCACGATCGGGCTCGAGTCCTGCACCACCATCTCGACGACGTACTCCCGCGGGTCGGCGAGCTGCGTGTGCACCGGCCGGCGGTCGGGAAGCAGCCACTTCGAGGCGATGGGAACGTAGATCAAACCGACGACAGCCACCGGGATTCCGACCCAAGCGATGTCGAACATCGCAAAACCGTCCTGTCCCGGTGTTGCGAGCATGAGCCCGTTGACCACGAGCGTGGTCGAGGTTCCGACCAGCGTCACGAGGCCTCCGAGGATCGACGCGTAGGACAGCGGAAGCAGCAGCTTGCTGACCGACAGATTCTGACGGCGCGCCCAATCGGAGACGAGCGGCATCATCATCGCGACCACCGGGGTGTTGTTCAGGAACGCGCTCAAGCCCGCGACCGGGGCCATCAGTCGCAGCTGGGCGGCCGTGAGTGAAGACGGCCGCCCGAGCAGCTTCAGACCGACGAAGTTCACTCCGCCGGTCCGCCGCAGGCCCTCGGCAACGATGAAGAGCGCGGCGATCGTCGCGAGCCCCTCGTTGGAGAATCCTCCGAACGCTTCGGCCGGCGTGAGCACCCCGGCCACCAAGAGCGCGGCAAGACCTCCGAGCAGCACCATGTCCGGGGAGACACGCGTGAGCGTGAGGCCGGCGATCACCGCCGCCAGCACCACGAACGTGACTGCCACGGCAAAGGTCATCGCGAGTCTCCGAAAGCGAGGACTACTTCACGCCAAGCCTGGCCAGTGTCTCGAGGATCTGATCGTGGAAAGGGCCGTGGGTCACGATGACGCCCCGGTTCTCGGTCAGCTCGCGCCCTTTGGTGAAGTCCAGCGGCTTGCCGGTCACATCGGTCACCGTGCCTCCCGCCTCTTGAACGATGAGGCATCCCGCGCCGTGGTCCCAGATTTTCTCTCGGTAGCCGGGTCGGGTTGGAAGTCGCAGGTAAGCCTCGGCATCTCCGCGGGCGACCACGCCGTACTTCGCTTGGCTGTCAAGGCGAACAGGGTCTGCCGAGATTCCGAGCTTGGCCATCAACTGCGCGGAGTGGTCGTGAGAGCTGTGCCCGGACTCGAACGATTCACACAACCGAGTCTCGGCGATCGTTGATTCCCCGCTCACCCGAGCGACGGCGGAGCCGCCTCCATCCAAGGCGCCGTGGAACGCCCCTTCACCGCGAACCGCCCAGAACACCGTGCCCGTCTCGTCACCGTTTGCCCCTTTGCTGGGCAGGTTCGGGCACGCCATCGCGGCGACGGTGAGGACACCATCGACCACGAGTGCCAGCGCCACGGCGTACTGGTCTCCGCGAAGAAAGCCCTTCGTGCCGTCGATCGGGTCGAGCGTCCAAAACCGCGACGAGTATTCCTGAGCACCGCCGCGATCAATGAGAGCAAGCGCGGCGTCTTCGCTCGCCACACCGAACGGCTTGAGTTCAGCGAACACCCGAGCGCGGAAGGCCGCACCGTCGTCACCGCGCAGCGCGGCTGCGTCCTCCTCACCGATGACCGGGTCGTCGGCGAACGCGTCCTGCAACGCTCGACACACCAGCGCCTGCGAGGCGAAGTCCGCGACGGTCACGGGGCTCTTGTCCTTCTTCTCGAGCGCATCCGAGGAGATAGTCACCTGGACCGACCGACAGACCTTGGCGGCCTCGCGAACCGCCGCAATCGCGACCGCGAGTTCCTTGTCGTAGTTGCCCATCACTCGCCTCCCAGGAAGCCGCCCGCGACAAGGGCGTCGTAGACGGCGTGCGCCATGACGCCTGGGTCTCCGTCTTCGGGAACCAGTTTCAGGTCGGGGTTGACCGGCTCTTCGTAGGGCGCGTCGATGCCCGTGAACTGTTTGAGCTCGCCTGCACGGGCCTTCGCGTACAAGCCCTTGACGTCTCGGGCCTCGCAGACCTCGAGCGGGGTCGCGACGTGAACCATCAGGAAGCGCTCCGAGCCGATGCGCTCCTTCGCCTGCTGCCGACTCGCCTCGTAAGGGGAGATCGCAGAGACCAACGTGATCGTTCCTGCGTTGGCGAACAGACGCGCCACCTCGGTGAAGCGGCGCAGGTTTTCGGTGCGGTCCTCAGGAGAGAACCCGAGGTCGGAGGTGATGCCCTCGCGGAGCACGTCGCCGTCCATCAGGAAGCTGCGTTTGCCGTGGCCATGGAGGAGGTGGTCGAGCGCGCGGGCGACTGTCGTCTTCCCCGAGCCGCTGAGCCCCGTGAACCACACAACCATGCCTCGGTGACCCGTGACCTGTTCGCGTTGCGCCACGCTGAGCATGCCGCGTTCCCACAGGGGCGGATTTTCCTGGTCCGTCACCGTCGCAGGGTACGACCCGGCCGGCGCTCAGCGCAACGGCTCACGCCCAGTCGAGCGCGCGGTCTCGCGTGATGTCCTTGAAGTTGGCGCACGTCAGCTCGGGAACCCCCAGCCACGCACCCAGCTTTGCCAGGTCCGGATTAAAGACCGCCTCGAGCCGACGCTGTTGCCCCGGTGTGAGTTCCGGTCGCTTGTTCATCGTCCAGAGCTTCTTCACCCGGTCTCGAACCCCTTGTGGGAGACGCTGGCGGAGCTGCGACAGGCCCGGCGCGTAGACCAACAGGTCCCGGAGCTTGCTCTTCCGCATGCGGTCGCCGGAGACGTTCTTCGCCCCCATGTCGTCTTTCCACCGGGGTTCACCGCCGTAGCCAATGAACGCGCAGACTCGCTCCAGCTCCTCCTGAGGGTGGGTCCGCAGGCGGTCGAAAAACACGGGGAGCACCCGTTCCTTACCAAAAGCCTCGATGTACGGCTCGATCTGCATCGCGTACTGGCCAAACTGAATCAACGCTGGGTGCTCGTCCAACGCTTTGCCCAACGGCATCCGAAGGACCCGCTGCGTCCACTCGTGCATGTAGTGCGAGACCAGGCGGTCGAGTGGGTTCCGCATCACATAGACGAACTTCGCGTCGGGCACGTGCTCGGCCACGCGCTCCACCACCTTCGGGTGCCGCGGGAGCTTCGTGTAGTGCGTGCTCGATTCCCCGCACAAATCTCCTTCTTGGGCGCGGGCGAACAGCGACCAATACCAGCCGAGTCCACGGCCCCAGTTGTCCTCGTCGCTGAAGAAATTCGGCTCCTTCGGCATCGACATCACCATCCCGGACTGAGCGGCGAGTTGGTCGTGCAACGAGGACGTGGCGCACTTCATCGCGCCGATGATCATGAAGTCAGGCTTGCGCGTCATGACGGGACTCCGAGCGGTTCAGAGGTTTCCACACGGGTTCTCTTCGTCAAAGTCGTCTCCGGGGTAGTCGAGCATGCTCGACGGAAGGGGCCCTGGAGGGATGTCCTCATCGAACGTCACGAGCAAGTGGACCTCCGCTTCCTCTCCTTCCTCACGGTACTCGACCTCGATGAGGTGAACACCCGCCTCGAGTGGGTACTCCCGACCATGTGAGAAGGGCATCTCAACGTCCTCCGGGGCTTCCCAAAGGTCGAGCACGGGCTCCTCTTGCCGGTCGATGAGAAGCTTTGCGCCGTCGTCGGCGATCAACATGAACGACGCATCAACGTCCTCGTCGAGGTTGAGACACGTCGTCCAGCGAGCGGCGAACCGATCGGCCGGAATGGAGTCGGTCGGCGGCAGAATCCCCCAACTGAAATCAACATCGGCCTCGCGACGAGTGTCAGGTTCCCCGCGAAAATCCTTGCCAGGGTAGTACGCACCGTGCCACTGACCCACGCCCTCGTAGGTCCACGGGCGCAAAGCGATGAGGGCAAGGCCAATGACGCCACCGGCTGTCAATGCAGCCCTGCGCCCAAGAGGGCCGAACCGCTTTGTTGTCGTCTCCCGTCCAAGGTCCGGAACTGCGTCGAGCAGCGTTTTGACGAGTGCGCGCGCATCGTCCTCTCCCAAATCCGCAGGTGCGCCGTCTGACTCCCACGCCTCGATGAAGGCGACCGATTTTGCGTGGGGGTTGGCATCCTGCGCCTTCTTCGGTTTCGGCAAACCGGCAAGGTGCTCGCGGACCCACGTCGAGAGTTCCCCATCGTCCGAAGGGCCCCGCAGCAGAACCCATCCTTCTGCGATGTGGGCGGCCGACTGACGCGGCAAGCAGTTGGGGTCGGACAGAATCGCGAGAGCCGCGAGGCCCTCTCGACGTGCATCCACAGAACGGTCCGCTTGTGCGGGTTGGGCCTGGTCACTCACCCGATTCACTCCTTGGTACCGCCGGATCCGGCTGGCTTCCTCGCGGGATGCTGATCGCGGGCTTCGGCGACGCCCCCCGTTTTTTCTTCTTTCCGCGCTTCTTGCCCTTCTTGCCCCTGTCTCTTATACACATCTGACGCTG
>CAJXVA010000555.1 GCA_913061055.1 uncultured Pseudomonadota bacterium | reverse complement strand
TGTAGAGAGGTCTCGTGGGCTCGGAGATGTGTATAAGAGACAGGACGAGGACCTCGACGGCATGCTCGCCGACGACTGACGCCAGCCCCTACCCCTCGGGTGTGATCTCCTCGCAGGTCTGCCCGATGAGGTCGGCGAGCGAGTTGGAGAGCAGTTCGTTCATCTCGTCGGCGAGCTCTTGCGGCGTGCCGCCACCGAACGGACCCGGCAGCTGGCCGAGCGCAGGGGCGTCGAATCCGGCGAGGAACTCCGTGATCGGCCGGTCGCCCATGCACGCGGCCTCCTCGAGCAGCCCGCCGGCCACGACGCAGTTCAGCCCGCCACATCCGGCCTTGGCTTCGGCCACGCGGTCGAGCACCCAGGTCCCGGTGGAGGTCCCCTCGACCATCTCGGGAGACTGGTCCGCCTCGTCTTGCATGAAGAAGATGACCAGCACGGCCCCCTCGTCGCGGAGGAAGCCGTCGTTGGTCGCAGCGTTCACCGGATCGAACGCCCAGCCGACCGGCGCGGTGAGCATCTCGATGTTGGAGCCCCCCTCGCCGATGTTGGCCGCCGATGAGAACCACGCCTGAGCGCCCGCGATGTCGCCGTCGCTGTCGAAGGAGAAGTAGGTCTGCCCATCGCCAGGATCGTACAGCCGACCCTGCGCACCGTTGCGGCCGGTGTCCATCTCCTCGGGCGTCACATAGAACGCCTCGTTGGACTGATCCCCGTCACCCACGAAGGTGCAGACCCCGTTGTTGCTCGTCGAGTTGCCCTGCGAGGAGTACTGCATCTCGGTGCTCGTGACGCCCACGTGAACGTTGGTCCCCGGAGGGAGGATCTTGGAGAGTGTCGAGGCGAAGGCCGGGAACGCGAGCCCGAGCGACTCTTGGTAGTCGCCCATCGATCCCGAGTTGTCGATCACGAACAGGATGTCGACCGCCGAGCAGCCACACTCGGCGTCCCCCGCTTCACAGCCCAGCTCCGGCACGTCGAAGGCTCCAGCGCCCACGTCGAGCTTGATCCCATCGCCCGTCTCGGTCGAGGCGCTCAACGCTCCGGTACTCCCATCCGCGCCTGCGCTCCCGCTACTCGTCGCCGCCGGTCCGTCGGTGCCGCCGGCGGGGCCGGAGGACGCCGAGGCCGCGGTCCCGGCGAAGGGGTTGTCCTCCTCAGGCTGCGGACAGCCGGCCGTGACAAGGGCGAACATGACAAGCAGGCGAGGATGCGGCATGTCCCCTCAGTGACGCGGCCGCGGGGAGTGGGGTCATTTTTTCTTCGGCCGCGTGCTCGAGGGTTTCCCTGGGCCAACCCCGTCAAAACCAGGCTGAAAATCCGGCGTGCGCTGACACGCTGAGAACACGGACAGATCGGACGCCACCGCACAGGAACGCAGCGCAGCCGTCACAACCCGGGTTTCACCAAGGGCCGCTATGCCTGAGCTTCGAGCGGACCGTTGGCGCGGTCTTCGACCTTGGTGATCCAGCCCCCGCCCAAGACGAGGTCATCCTCGCCGTAGAACACCGCAGCCTGGCCAGGAGAGGCGGAGCGAATCGGCTCCGCAAACTCGACGACGGCCTTGTGCCCATCCCACGAGACCTCGGCCGCTGCGGGCTTGGACTTGTGACGGACCTGGACGGTGCACTGCACGGACCCTCGCTCGGCGAGCTCGAGGCGCTGGAGTTCTCCAACCTCGATGCGGGCTGTCTGCGTGTCGGAGACGTCCCCCACGACGACCTGCCGGGACTCGGGCACGACCTTGAGGACGTAGCGTCGCTCGGGGGTCTTGGTGCGGAACCCACGGCGCTGCCCCACCGTGACGCGGTGGATACCGTCGTGATCGCCCACGACGTTCCCGTCGGTGTCGACGACCGAGCCGGGCTGGAGCGCAGCATCGGACAGCCCCATCTCGCGAGCCCGCCGTTGCACCACATCGCCGTGGTTGCCGCCGGGCACGAAACACAGCTCTTGGGAATCCGGGGCGCCCCAGTTGGGCAGGCCCTTGGCCTCGGCGTACTTGCGAACGTCGTCCTTGTTCCAGGTGCCCAGCGGGAACCAGACCTGCTGCAACGCGTCGCGGCCCATGGAAAACAGGAAGTAGCTCTGGTCCTTGCGCGGGTCGACCCCGCGGAGCAACGACTGCCCGTACAGGTTGCGGGCGTAGTGACCGGTGGCCATGGCTTCGGCCCCGATCGCCGCGGCGCGCTGAAGCAGCGGCTGAAACTTGATGTGCTGGTTGCAGCGGGTGCACGGGTTGGGGGTCAGCCCGGCAGCGTAGTCGCGCGCAAACGGATCGATCACGTCTCGCTGGAAGCGTTCGCGCTCGTCGACGACGTAGTGCGGGATGCCGATCTGGGCGCAGACGCGGCGCGCGAGGTCGACCTCGGCCGGCGAGCAACACGTCCCCCCGCGACCCTTTTGCTCGTCCGCCGACGCGTCGTACAGCCGCATCGTCATGCCGATGACTTCGTGGCCCGCGTCGAGCAACAACGATGCGGTGGCCGACGAATCGACCCCTCCAGACATGGCACAAACGACTCTCATGACGATGCTCGCTGATGGGCCTTGCGGACCCGCTCGACGAGGGTGGGTAGCATGCCCGCAAAGGCCGCGACATCCGCTGCGGTGGTGAATCGGCCCATCGACACGCGAACCGCCTCTGCGGCGCGCTGTGGGGGCATTCCGAGGCCCAGGAGTACTTTGGAGGGCTCCAGGCTTCCCGCGGAGCACGCCGAGCCCGTGCTCGCCGCAATGCCCTCGAGGTCGAGGTTCATGCACATCAGCTCGCCGGGCGCGCTGTCGAACCCAAAGTTGAGGGTGTTGGCCAGCATGGGCATCCCATGGATCCGACCGCCAGCCGCCGTGACCGCCGCCGCGAGGGCGTCTCGATGGACCGCGAGCGCTTCGATCTGCGCGAGGCCCTCGTCGACCAGCGAGGCCGCGACACCAAAGCCGTGAGCGCCCATCCAGTTCTCAGTGCCGACCCGGCGACCTCGCTCCTGCGAACCCCCGAATGACCGGGGGCCAAGCTTCAGATGGGTGTGATGGATGAGCGCGCCGATGCCCGTCGGGCCGTAGATCTTGTGGGCCGAGACGCTCAGCAGGTCGACGCCCCACTCCGCGAACCGCACCGGGACCTTGCCGAACGCCTGTACCGCGTCGGTGTGGACCAAGACACCCTCACGCGTCTCGCGGACCGCGGCCGCGATCGCGGCGACGGGATGGATGTTGCCGAGTTCGTGGTTGGCCGCGGCGACCGAGACGAGCCCGATCTCCGGGTGTTCTTTCACGACCCGTGCGACCGAGTCCGGGCTGATCGAACCATCAGCGGCGACCGGGATCCACACGACCGGGGTCCCGCGGGCCGCCAGCGCCTCGGCGGCCGAGACGACCGCGGGATGCTCGGTCCGGCTGGTCGCGACACCGTGAGGCTTGCCCGCGGTCTGCAGCGCTGCAGAGCCTCCCAGGAGGGCCAGATTGTCGGCCTCGGTCCCCCCGCTGGTGAAGGTGACCCCGAGCGGAATGGCGTCCAGAGCCCCCGCCAAGGCCCGCCGGGCCGCCTCCACAACTTCGCGGCAGGAGCGGCCCAAGCCGTGCGTGCTCGACGGGTTCCCCAATCCGGGCCGTTGCAGCACCTCCACCAGAGCATCGCGGACGCTTGGGTGCAGCGGCGTCGTTGCATTGTGGTCGAGGTTGATCACGAGCGCGGGAGGATAGCGCACCGCGTTGACCCCTCGCGCGGCCCGTGGTGTCCTGGTGTCAGGCGCCCGCGAGGCGCTCGGGACCGCAGGTAGATTGAGCACCCTCACCACGATCCTCCGACGCGCGGGGCACATCCGGGACGAAGACGTCGCCTTGGTGGACGCCTACAGTCGCAAGCACCGATGCGCGCCGTTCGTCTCGGTGGTCGAGCTCGGGCTCGCCGACGAGGAGACGCTCCTGCGGCTCCTCAGTGCTCGCCTGATGATTCCGGTCGCGACCGCCGAAGTCCTCAAGCGCATCGAGCCCGAGACCCTGGCCGCGGTACCCGCCGAACTCGCGTGGTCCGGGGGCGTCCTCCCGGTCTCCGTCGACGACGCCGGCAACCTCACCCTTGCCATGGCCGACCCGACCGACGAGCGGGCGGTCAACGCCGTGGCCGACCACACCGGCGCTTACCTGCTGCGGGCGGTCGCCCCGGTGAGCGCGCTACGAAGCGCCGTCCGCCACTACTACGGGGAACCAACGGCGCCCTCGAAGGGGCCTCCAACGCCCCTGGAGATGCCGGCGGCCACCGAGCGCCCCGAGCCCGCGGCAGAGGCTCCGCTCACCGACACCCAACCGCTCTCGTCCGCGGCGTTTGCCGCCGTGCTTCCGCGCCTGGTCGCCGCCGCCGACCGCGACACCATCATGGAAGTCCTGCTGGACTTCCTGGGTGAGGGCTTCAACCGGGTCATCCTGTTCATCCACCTGCGCGACGAACTCAAGGGCCGCGACGCACGAGGCAGCGATGTGGTGCGCGAGGCCGTCACTCAGGTCCGGATCCCCACCTTGGGACCGTCCGTGTTCTCCGATGTCATTCGGACTGCGACGGTCTCGTTTGGCCCCTGGCGCACCGACCGGGCCATCGACCGCGCCTTCGACCGAGCGATGGGCGGTATCGAAGGCAACGTTCTCGTCCTGCCGGTTCGGGTGCGCGACAAGGTCCCGGTGCTGGTCTTCGCCTCTGGAGCCCAAAGTGCGGTCGACCCCGGCAGCCTCGACAAGCTCGTCTCGAGCGTGCAGACCGCGTTGGAGCGGCTGATCTTTCAGCGCAAGTCGCTGACCATGCCCCCGGCAGGCTGACCGTTCTTCCGCGCGCGAGGACGACGCCGTCCGCCGCTCAGGCAGGCTTGCCGAGCCGGGCGCAGTGACCCAGGTGGGCCTTGAGGTACTTGCTCGGTAGCTCTCGGGCGAGCTGAGCGCCAAGCCGCCCGGTGTGCGAGACCAGCTTGTC
The DNA here is from genome assembly GCA_913061055.1 of uncultured Pseudomonadota bacterium. Taxonomy (GTDB): domain Bacteria; phylum Myxococcota_A; class Polyangia; order Nannocystales; family Nannocystaceae; genus CAJXVA01. The sequence goes on along the minus strand of CAJXVA010000555.1, from coordinate 1,608 downwards.
GAGGTCGACGCCGGTCTCCACGCCCATGCCCTGCAGCATGTACACGACGTCTTCGGTCGCGACGTTGCCGGACGCGCCGGGGGCATACGGGCACCCGCCCAGGCCTCCGACGGCGCAGTCGATGGTCTTGATGCCGTGCTGCAGCGCCACGACGATGTTGGCCAGCGCAGTCCCGCGGGTGTCGTGGAAGTGGACCGCGAGTTGGTCCAGCTCGATACCCGAACGCAGCAGGCCGAGCAGGACATGCTCGATCTGACGCGGCGTCCCGACGCCGATCGTGTCCCCAAGGCTGAGTTCGTAGACGCCCAGCTCCAGCAGGCCGTCGGCGACCCGACGAACGTCGTCGAGTGACACGAGGCCCTCGTACGGGCATCCGTAGACGCAGCTGACGTAGCCGCGAACCCGCATGCCACGAGACAGCGCCTCGCCGACGACGCCCTTGTACGTCTCGAGCGCGTCCTCGGTGGTCTTGTTGATGTTCTTGCGGTTGTGGCTCTGGGTCGCGGCCATGAAGACCGCGACTTCCTGCATGCCGGCCCGCGAAGCGCCGTCGAGTCCCCGCATGTTGGGGACCAGCGCGCTGTAACAGACCCCGTCGTGTTTTTTGACCCCCGCCGCGACCTCGAGGTGGTCGGCCATCGCGGGGATCCACCGCGGGTTCACGAAGCTGGTGATCTCGACCCGCTTGATGCCCGACTGCACCGCCCCTTCGATCAGCTCGAGCTTGCGCTCGGTCGGCAGGATCACCTTCTCGTTCTGAAGCCCGTCGCGAGGCCCAACCTCATAGATCGAGACTTCGTCGGGCACCCCATCGAACAGGTGGCGATCGCGAACGGCGGTTGCAGCTGAGGGTGAGGCGTCCATCAAGACTGTCGCGTGGGGGGCTTGGGGCGTGGAAGCTCGAACACGCCCTCGGTGCGAGTGTACGCGATCCCACCCAGCCGTCCGACCGAGCCGAGGGCGGCGGGGTCCATCGCCAACAAGTGACCTGACTCATCCCTGCGCAGGAGCTCGGGGGCCACGGTGAACGCCACAACCTCACCCACCACGATGGTGGATGCCGGGCTCCCCGCCTTGGTCTTCCCCACCGGAATCGCGTGGACCATGCGGCATTCCATCGATGCCCGCGCTTGAGCCACCCGGGGAGGTCGCACCACCTGCGCGGCCGCGGATGACAGGGGAACCTGCCCAGCCGCGTAGTCCCACTCGCTCTCCCCCATCGGCAGCTCGACCGAGGTGAGATTCATCGCCTCGGCCACCGCGTCGCTCACGTGCGAGATCGTGAACTCGCGCGTGTCCAAGATGTTGCGCAGCGTGTCCTTGGGCGCGCCCGCACGGGTCCATCCGCACCCCAGGACGACCGTGGGGGGCCGTGAGCCCATCGCCTGAAAGTAGCTGAACGGCGCGAGATTCTCTGCGCCATCGGGGCTGACCGTGGAGACCCACGCGATCGGGCGCGGCGCCACCAGATCGGTCATCAGGCGGTAGACGTCGATGCCACTGAGCGTATGGGGTTCGATGTGCTCGTGTTCCACGGGAACTCGGCGCGACTATGCACCTGTCTCTTATACACATCTGACGCTGCCGACGAGCGATCTAGTGTAGATC
>CAJXVA010000554.1 GCA_913061055.1 uncultured Pseudomonadota bacterium | reverse complement strand
ACGAGATGTAGAGAGGTCTCGTGGGCTCGGAGATGTGTATAAGAGACAGCCATACGCTCGACACCGACGACGCGGTCGACGTGTGGTTGGTCGGTGAGGCGGAGCCGACAGCGACTGGGCTCGACCCCCGCGACGCGATCCGCTTGGAAGGCGTGCCCCGGGATGCCAGGCGCGTGGTGTTGGCCAGGGCAGGGACGCTCGACGCGGTCGCGTGCTCGGACTGGTTCCCGCTGCGGGCCGACGAGCAGTGGGCCACCGTCGCGACGCTTGGGGAGCACGACTGCACGTCCACAGCGGACGGCGCGACGCCGACCTTCCAACAAGCGCAGGCGCTGACCGGGAACACCGTGCGGTTCGTTCACGGGGCGGTCGCAGACCCACTGTCGATCGATCTCAACACCGTCCTCGAACCGGGTCCACTCGCCTCCGGAGAGACGGTGGTGGGCACGGACCTTCCAGACTGCGAGAGCTCGGGCTGCTCGGTGGGCTACCGCATCTTCTCTCCGGGTCTTGGCGGCGTGCGCCAAGTGACCTTCGCGACGCAGACTGTGGCCGACGTGCCGCCCCCAGGCGAGATGATGTTCGTCATCCTCGGCGACCTCCGTCAGGACTGGCCCCGTGAGACGGACAGCATCTCCATGCTCGCGGTGAGTATCGAAGGCGATGTCCGGCCGCTGCTGCGCGACCCCGAGGTGGCGTTCGCGGCCCCCGATGCCACCGGGGACGTGACGTTCACCGTCCCCGCGCCCCCGTCGGTTTTCGAGGTTGCCACCGCTCAGCCCTGTCCGCCGGAGAGTGACTGCACGCTTGGCGTCGCCGCCTTCCGCCCCGGCTCCCAGAGCTTCGGTGCCTCGGGACCCACCGGGAACGCCAACGAGACCTACGACCTCGAGGCGGGGCAGCGCTACGTGTTGATCTACGCACCCAGCGGCGGCTTCATGATGGTCCAGGATGAATTCTCGCGTGCCGACGCCGCATCGTCGATCGGCCGGGCCGTGAACTGGACCGACGAGTCGCTGACCGTGGGCCGGGTCTTCAACGGCATGGCCCAGGCGTTCGACAGCTTCGTGGACGTGCCGGCAAACACGGTGAGTGACGAGAACGAAGTCCCCGATGGTGGTTGGGACATCCTGTTCTCCACCGGAGGTGGGCCGCTGCAGTCCGGGTGCTTCTCGTTTGCGAACACGCCGGTCCCGTGGCGAGGATTGTTCTGGCGGCGTGGGCAGGTGAACGTGGATGCCTGGCCGCCGAGCATTCGCTCACTGGGCTTGATCTGCGCCTGACGCCTCGGCATCCCAGGCAGCGGTCAACGACTCCGGCGGGGCTGAAGTCCGTTGATCTGAGCAGCAACGAGGAGCGGGGTGAACTGTCCCATGGTCCCGTTGAGAGCACCGAGCGCCCCCTCAGCCACCGCTGCACGGTCACGCCGCAAGCGTGGAGTGAGATCGGGATCGGTCTTCGCCCCCGGGGCTGTACCGAGCGCTCGATAGGCATCACGCATCGAGCCGCCGGAGGTCCAGTCTGCAAAGGCGTCGAAGGCCTGTGAACGATACCGAGCGTCGGGCTTGGGGAAGAACGAGATGCGAGCCGACAGGACGTGACTCGCATCGCCGATCCGAAACCACGTCCAGATGGAGTCGAACACGAGCATGGCCGGAGACCGGTGCTCCGGCGAGGTCGCGCTGAGAAGGCCTGTCTGTTCGAGCCAGTCTAGGAACGGCCCGCTGCTGAAGACGGACAGGGGGGTGAACGACAGCGATGCGACGTCGCCCTCGGCAACGGCCGCACGAAGTCCGGCGGGTCCGTGCTCGAGCGAGAGCGCTTCGGGCTCGGTGGATGCGGCGTGCAGGCTCCTGGCCGCAGCGGCGTCGCCCCCGAAGATGAACGCGGTTTGGTGACTCAGATTGACCAGCCACATGTTGAGGTCGAGCCCCAGAGAGCCGGCCCACGCGGGCATGGAGTCGGATCGGTAGACGAATTCGACGGCTTCGAGGGGGCCTTCGGCTGTTCTCACCGGGCGGTGGCGCGCCTGGAATGCTCCGTCGGGAGTGCCTGCCCCGAGCATCGATGCGAAGGCGTCGGCCTGGTCTGCGCACAGAAAGTCCTGGGCGCCCGGGTACAAGGCGATGAGCGCCGCGATCCCGTGCCCCGCCTTGGGGGCGCCGAGTGCAGCTTCCCCACTCATGCCGGTGAACGCCGCGTACATGACCGGGTTGTCGAGCAGGCCGTAGTAGGAGAGTGCGTCGGGATCGATCGACCACCATGAGAACGCCTTCGTCGTGTCGAGTGCTGCGGCGCTCCGCGGAGGCCGTGGCACGAAGAACGGGTGCGAGCGACTAAAGAACTCCTCGAGGTCGGCATCCACCCGCAGCCCGTCTGCTGCGTAGTCGATCGCGACAAGGCTCTGAAGGCCCGCGGTGCGAACGATGGCCAGAATGGGAGCGTCGTCCGCCTGCGTATTCGGGAGCGAAGACTGCGCCCGCTCGCGAAGATCTTCCACCGCGGGGCGGAGCTTGGCGGGTGGTCTCAGCCCGCAGTGCTGGTAGCCCGGGAGGGGGTCGAACGCGACACAGATGATCCGTAGACCCGCACCCTCGGCGATTGCGATCCACGGGTCTGGCGACGGGGCGGAGAAGAGGACCTCGCCGCGGTCAGGCATGAGCAACAGCGGCTTGCGGTCGAGCGCGCCGGATTCGAGGTTACGGCGAGCCGCCTCGAGGAACGGGAGGTATGCGTGGTGCTTGGGCCCGGAGGCCCGCAGCACCGGTTCGACCAAGTCGGAGCTGAAGGAGAGGATTGGGTCGAAGTCTTGGATGACGAAGACGGAGCCGCTGTCCGGAACGAACCCGAAGACCGAGTCGGCGAGGACGGGGGCCGGAGCCTCGTCGGCCGAGGACGCGGTGCGTTGCTCGGTCTCGTCCTCACGCTGTGGGTCTTGCTTGCAGCCCTGGGCCGCGGCCAGCAACGCGAGCCCCAGAAGGAGGCTGTCCCATCGACACATGACTCGAACATAAAGGAGAGCCCGGTCGATGACAGCTCGGATCGACGTGTCGGGACAGGGACATGAACTCGGCGCGACCCAGCTCCATGGCCGGCGCCGAAAGTGTCCTCGATCCCGGTCAGTCGTCGCAGCCGATGCGTTCGTCGTCGATGGCGAAGTCGTCGTACCAGGCGGTGAAGCCGGGCGGCGCGGTTTGGTAGTTGGTCCAGCCGAGGGTGATCACGGAGTAGCTGTCGGGGATTTCGGACTCGGTGAAGTTGCCCGGTCCGTTGACGAACGAAAACAGCTCTTCACCGTCGTAGTAGAAGGCGTAGCTCTGATCTGCGGCATCGACGTGCCACTCGGCGCAGTGCCAGACGTCTTCGTAGTAGCGCTCGATCCAGCCGGTGCCGCGTGCGAACTCGGGACCAGAGGGCTGCACGTTGAAGATGAACTGAAGCCGGTTCTCGATGCCTTGGCCGGTGGAGCTGGCCTTGATCGAATCGAAGTACCGATACTCGGCTTCGCCGACGTTGGGGCCCACGCCGAGCAGGCTAACGTGGGTCGAGTGCACCAGGCCGGCGTCGGGGATGGGTTGCGCGACGCGGTAGAAGACGCGGCCCCAGTGGGCGGGACCGATCATCGAGGCGTCGTGCTCGATGCGGCGACGCCATTCCGGCTGGGCATCGGTGCGCAGGGACTGGGTGCCTCGGTGGGCGAAGTCGTCCTGCACGCTGATGAGGTCGCCGTTGCGAGTCCAGTCGGCGGGGATGCCTCCGAGCGCGTCGTCTTCGAAGTCGAGGCACAGCAGGTAGTCGTGGCCATCGCAGCTGCGGGCCGGGTCGGTGTCGCCGGTGCTTTCGGTGGAGGGGTTGCCGGTGGTGTCTTCGGTCGTCGAGCCCGGGGCGGGACCGGTCGTCGGGGCGTCCGTCGTCGGGCCCGACGGGTTGTTGGTGGTCCCCGTGCCGGTCGTTTCGGGAACGCCCCCGGTGCTGGATGTCGAGCCGGGATCCGTTGTCGCAGCGTCGGTGTCCGTGTCGGCACCGCTGTCGTCTCCGCATGCGAGCAGCAAGGTAGCTCCGAAGAAGGCTTTCGTGGTTGCCTGCACAGGGACAGCAAACCACGAGGGACCGCCCTGGACCAGCCTCTATGTGACTGTTGCTCGTCCGGTGCCAACGCCTACATGAATCGTTGGGCGCCTCACAGCGTCTGCTCAGGCCTCGTGGAGTTGCCCGAGCACCGTGACGTCCTGAAGAGGGAGTTCCTCTCTTGGCTCAATCGCAATCAGCGCGCGGTCGAAGCCCCCATCGTTCGAGCCCTGGACGCGGTCTACGACATCGCGACCGGCGCCTATGACAGCGTCGGGCCGGCACAACTCGAGGCGCTCAAGCTCGGGCTCGAGCTCCCCTACTTGGTCTCCTATCCCCTGGCGGGCTACGTCCTCGAGCTCGCCGCGGAGCACGAGGAACTCGGCGCGCTGGTGCTGCAGCTGGCGAAGCATCCGTTGGCAAAGGTGCGCCGCAACGCGATGACGATCTGTTTACACGATGGGCCCGAGGACATGATTCGGACGATGCTGCTCGGCGGTCTTCAGGATCGGAGTCGGCCGGTCAGGCTCAAGGCCGCCGATGTCATCTTCCGAACCAGACGACTTGGCTTGACCGAGCACGTGCGTCTCGCCGCTGAGCGGGAGCCACAGCCTGAGGCTGCGCGGGAGCTTCTGTGGATGGCACGGCTGATGGAGAACGGCTGGGTTCGCGGCCTCGATGGGCGCGTCACGGCGTACGTCGCCGGAGGCGTGGCCGGTGTCCTCACGGAGCCGGGGGATACCGACGCCGACATTGAGCGCAAGGTCGCCGCGGAACGAGCTCGGTTCGAGCAGGGGTAGTCGACACCTTCCGAGCCGCGTTCGCCTTGGCGGCGACGAGTCCGGTCAACTTCGTAGACTCGTACCTGTCGATGCCGAATTCGCTCGGATTGGGTTGACCCCTGGTCACCGAGTTCCAGAGCGGCGAGACGCACGCGATTGTTGCGAGCCTCCGCGTGTGCCCCGTACGATTGTTCACGGCGGAACCCAGGAAGACCATGAACCATGGGGGAAGGATCTGAAGAAATCGATGTCTACCGTCCAAGATAGCGATCGCTCATCTGACCTGGTCGAGATGTTCAGGGTTTTGGCCAAGCTGATGGCGGAGTTCCGACGGGCGGCGATATACGCCCAGAGTACTGGGGTCTACGCGGAGGCCAGCGCCGATGCCGTCCCGCAGCTGGTCGCCGAAGATGGTGCCGCGGAAGCCCCGGCGTTCTCGTTCTTCGTCGATGCTGTGCTTCAGGAACCGGGCTCCAGGGGGCAGACCTCGCTCGGTGCCTCACTGCGTATTTCGTACGAAGAGGGCGAATGGCGTTCCATTTGTGACCTGGGATGGGAGTTCGGCGGTTCCGTCGGGAAAGGGCCGACTGTAGATTGGGACTATCGAGATGTTGAAGGTTGTACGGGGGGGGAGCCTGTAGGCTTCTTCTCGGCTGTGCTTAGGAATTGTGAGGAGCTGCTTGCCGGCTTCAGAACAGCACTAGACGAATACGCCGCACTCGTCCGTGCCGCCGAGACTCTTCGAGGAGCACCGTGAAGCGCGACCGCGGTCCGAAGGGGACCCCAGCCCAACCAGCCCCGTGCCTTAGTCGGTTCATGATGTCGAAAAAAGTGACGAGCCTTTGGAGACCGTTTGTCTCCGTTATCGAGGAACTTCCCAAAGATGTGAGCAAGGAGGACTATCTTCTGACGATCGCCGGCTGGATAAATGAACACTCGGTCGAGTTGGGGCCGAATGTCATGGCTCGTTGGGCGTTGGATTCGTTCGCGGCCCTCAATCCAATGGACTATCCTCTCGTTGAAAGTGATGTCAATGTCGCTGAGGAGCTGGCGACTCTGCGTCGGCCGCGGGAGATTTCCCGGGATAGACTGGGAGCGATCCTACACAATCAGTTTTGGGGGTTGATCACGCTGAAGACGGAAAGGCCGTGTCCAAGCTGTGGTGAGGATGACCTTCGAGCGCTGTTAGCGGTGTCTGAGCCCTGTGAAATTGTGTTTGCGTGCGGCTTTTGCGGGTTCGCGGTAGATCGAAAGGGGCGGCCTATTGGAGCCGGCGCAACTCTGAGACCGGCAACGGTCGCGGAGTTGCGTGACGGAGGAGTGCTGGGATGATCTTGTCGCGGTTCTACGTAAGTCCTCGCCGAAGCACGTCGTGACGGGCAGCTCGCCGGAGTTCACCAGTCCCGGAGTCCACCAGTCCCCCAGTCCAGTCCACCAGTCCCCAGCAGTCCCGGACCGAGGGTTGTCTGGGCGGGGCTGGCGCCCGACTTTTGGGTGGGCATTCCCGACTTCGGTGGGGGGGCGAGTTGCCCATGGTTTGGCCCGCTAGTGGGCCACGGGGGAGGCGTTCGAATGACGGATACGCGGAATCACGGCGTTTCTTGCCGGTCTCTGCGTTGGCGAAGCGCTTGCTCTTGAGTTGGAGGTGATGCCGCTGCACCCGGCCAAGTGCCCCTATGGGACATGCCTGCGTGGCCGCGTCTACCGCTCGAGCCTGCGGAG
>CAJXVA010000553.1 GCA_913061055.1 uncultured Pseudomonadota bacterium | reverse complement strand
ATCTACACTAGATCGCTCGTCGGCAGCGTCAGATGTGTATAAGAGACAGTCTCGGACGCAACCCCAACGTCCGTCTGTCCCTCGAGCAGACCCTGCTCTCGATGGCGTGAGCCGCCCCGAGTTTCTAGAGCGTCATGCAAGCACCCGAACTCAGCCTCGCCGCCGCGCTTCGAGACGCCGACGCCAAACGCCCCGAGGCTCGCCACAAGGCGCTGCGTTCGATGGCCCCCGCCTTCCTCGTCGCGATTGGCAAGCCCGGTCCGCGCTGGCTCGCGACCGCAGACCACCCCGACGCAGACGCGATCGCCACCGCGCTGTTCGGGGCGCTTGGGCAAAGCGAAGACGTACCGCTCGCAGCCCTGGCCGCGAGCGGCCTGGGGATGCTTGGGGAGCCCGAGGTCTTGGACGCCATCGCGCCGTGGGTTGAGCTCGAAGGCACCGACGACGAGCAGAGCTTTCGCCGCGAATGTGCCGTCATCACGACCGGCTACGTCGGAGTGGCGGCCGCGGGCAACGATTCGGCCCAGGCTCGGCAGTGCCATCGCGCAGTCATCCGAACGCTCGAAGGATGGTTCGGCAGCCCCTTCCCCGACGTCCGTTTTCAGGTCGCGCTGGCGTTGATCGACGTCGACGGGCAGCCGTCCGAAGCCGCCATCGCCAAGGCGCTACGCACCGAGGACCACCCTGAGGTCCGCGAGAGCCTCGTCGATGCCCTCTCGCGGCTGGACACCATCCACGACGCGTCGATCCGCGCCCTCGAGGACGTCCTGACCGACGAAGAGGAAGGGCCCGAGACCCTCGGTTTCGAGGCTGCGATGGTGCTCGCGGGTGCAGGACGGGCATCGGCGGGCCCTCGGCTCGTCGCCGCCCTCGGGGTCCGACACCAGCGCGACCGGGCCCTCGAAGCCCTTGCGGTGCTTGGCCAAGACGCTGGTGCCGATGCGGCCACCGAGGTCGCAACGCTCGCGCGCGGGATGCTGACGCGCGGCATCACCCGGGTCCGCGCAGCGTATGCGCTCGCGCGAATCCTCGGCGGTGAAGACAACGCGGGGCATGCGTTGTTGCGGAGGCTTGGCTGGCACCCCAGCGCGGGCGTCCGCGAGGCGGTCCGGGACGCCGAAACGAATCTACAAACCCTCGGCGGTTGACCGGTCGTCTGCGGGGGGACTCCGTGCGATGATGGGCGCGTGCGAGCCTCTTCCTGCCGCCTTGCTGGGGCCTTCGGAGTCCTCGGGCTGACGATCGCCACGCCCGCTGCCGCGGCCCCTGAGTCGCCGGGTCCGGCCACCGATGCCTCATCCGCCGAGCCCGACCCCGAACCAGAAGCCCCCCTCGACCCAGCCTTGGAGAAGGCCCGGGTGCTCCACAACGACGGGTCCGCGGCCTACGATCTTGCGGACTACGCGACCGCGCTCGAGAAGTTCAGCGCCGCCTACGTCGCCCTTCCCGATGGGCCGCAGACCGCCGGGATTCGCTCCGCCATCGTCTACAACGTCGGCATCACCCAAAAGCGAATGTACGAGCTCGATGGCGACGTCGTTCACCTGAAGACCGCGAAGGTGTTGCTGACCCGGTACTTCGACGACTTCGCCAAGGACGGCGCGGAGGAAGACGCAAAGGGCCGCGCCCTGCTCGACGAGATCGAGGCCGAGCTCGCGAAACACGAGGCCGAAGCCACGACGCCGACGCGAGACGAGCCGCCACCGACGGTCGTGCCCCCCGCGGACACCCCGCCCAAGGATCCCGAGGCGCAACGCACGGCGAGGATCCTGATCGGCGTGGGCGGAGGGGTCCTCGGACTGGGCGTCGTGGGAGCCGGGCTTGGCCTCGGTGGCGCGCTGTGGGGCCAGAGCCTGGAGGGAGGGATCGAGGACGGCACCTCCACCGGCGTTCGCCGGATCAGCGCGCTGGAGGATGGACGCTCCGCGAACGGGCTCGCGATCGGAGGCGCGATCGCGGGGGGTGTCTTGCTGACCGCCGGCGCGGTCGTGCTGGCGATCGGGCTCAAGAAGCGGAAGGCCGCGGCGACGAGCGTCGCGGTTGCGCCCACCGGCTCGGGCTTCGTGGTGGGAGGACGATTCTAATGCGACGCATCCCCCTCTTCTGCCTGCTGTGCACCCTCGTCGTGCCGGGGTGTTTTGACGACGCGGTCACCGTCGGACTCGACTGCGAAAACGACCTCGAGTGCGGGGAGGGCCAAGCGTGTGGCCCCGGCGTGCTCGAGGACAACGGCTCGGCAACGCCCGGCCAGGTCTGCGGCATTCCTGCGGAGGAGGAATGGGAATCCTGCCAAGACGGCGACCCGACGATTTGTGGGAACGACTTCGAGACGGCGCTGATCTGCCGCAACGGTTTTCGGACCGAGACCGATTGCGATGTCGTCTGCGAGGCACAAGTCGGAGGCCAACGGAACGATGGCGTCTGCGGGCAACTCGTCCCGGAGGTCGACGCGGACTGTGCCTGCGCGTACGCAGTCAGCGAGCTCCCCGATGGCGCGGCGGACTGTTTCCGCACCGACGCCGGGCTGGATGTGGTGCGCTCGACGACCTTTGGATCGGACGACGTCGCGGTGTACCTGCAGACGTGTGACGAGTGGTGCGAGCTGCAGTCAGGTTTCTCGATCTATGAGGGAAGCGTCTGCACCGACACGTTTGTGGAGTTCCTCGGCGAGCTCCCACTGCCGATCTCCGAGGTCCTCCTAGAGGAACTCGATCGGGACCAGACCTGCGTCTGCCGGCTGGAGGAAGAGCCCAGCTGTAGTGGGGTACCGCAGACTCGGTGTTTGCCGAGCAACGGAGCCACATCCGCGGTCGCGGTCTGTGGCACCGAAAACCAGGCCTTGATTCAGTGCCGAAGTGGCTGCGGGCAGGTCGGCCCGGACATGCTCGAGATCGATTGGTGCAACTAAAACCTGCGGGTCGTTCGAGCGAAGTCGCGCCGCTGCGTTGTCCTGCGAAGGGCCCCGTGGCACGCTCGGAGGGTATGCGGTTGCGCTTGGTGTTGTGGAGTTTGGTGTTCGTTGGGCTCTCCTGTTCGAACGTCGTGGTCCTCACCCCGCAGGAGCAAGCCGACGTGGTGGCCTCTGCGATCGACGTCCCCGGCGGCGACCGGGTCCCAGGACCGCCACCGCCTGAAAACGACGACGCCGACCACATCCAGATCCGACACCTCACCGCGCCCGCCCTGCTCCAGCCCGGACAGGCGTTCGTCATCCATGTGCAGACCGACGTCGAGGACCCCGCTCGGGTCTCGGGTGCTGCCCTGGCCGTCAAAGACGCACCGGACCACATCCTCGTCTCCGAACTCCCACCGCTGCGCCAGATCTTCAAGGAAGGCGGCGAAGTGTGGTGGGGCCTCGATCTGCCGGCGCGGTTCGGCGAAACCGACGGCGAGCTGACCCAGGAGAACTTCGAGTTCCGCTTGGCACTCCTCGACGAGAACGGCGAGGCGGGGAACTACTTCGCGTGGACGGTGTGGGCGGGCGACGAAGGACCCAGCTGCCCGGACGATGCTGCGTGCGGGTCGCAAGAGTGCGGGGTCGACCCCGTCTGCGGAACGCCGTGTGGCGTGAACGCGGGCGGCTGCGGCGATGGCGGCATCTGCGAGTTCTACGGGACCTGCGTCGCACCCGACCCGATGGTCCCCGTCAACGAGTGCTTGGATTCGTGCATCGAGGAGGGCTACGCATGCGGGATCCACCCCATCCTTGCGGACTGCGTGTGCCCGAACAGCTGCGACGAAGACACGCAGGAATGCCAGGTCAACGACTGCGTCGGGCCACAGACCGGCTGCATGGGGCCACAGGACTGCGCCCCCAATGAAGACTGCATGCTCGGGTCCTGCAACCGGATCTCCTGCGGAGAGATGATGCCGTGCCCACCGGGCACCTCCTGCGTGAACGACTTCTGCGAGGTCGGCTGCAGTCTGGACGACCCGGACTCGTGTCCCCCCGGATCGCAATGCGAGATCAGCGGAGGCTGCGTCCCGCTCGGATGCGCTCCGGAGGAAGCCGGAAGCTGTCCGCAAGGCTCGTTCTGCGACGGTGCAAGCAACTCGTGCGTCGCTCACCAATGCGACCTCGCCAACCCGAGTCTTGGATGCAAGGGCGGCGAGGTCTGCAGAATACGGGGGAGCCTCGAAGGCACCCCTGTGCTCGAGCCGGCGACCTGCCAAGCTCCTGGTGGCGTGCCCACCGACGGCCTGTGCACCTCGGACCTCGACGACGCTTCTCACGACTGCAACGCCCAAGACGTTTGCTGGAATCCGTCCCCAGACGCGGGCGCAGCATCCCGATGTTTCGAGCGGTGCGTCGGTCCGAACATGGCGCAGTGCAGCCCGGGGAGGGTCTGTGATCCTGTCGTGGCCGGTCTGCTCCACATCTGCGTTCCCGCCTGCGACCCGCTTGGGGTCGATCCATGCCCCAACGCCGACGACGTCTGCGTCCCCAGCCGCCATCGAGACTACGATCCAGAGCTCGAAGGCTTCAGCCCGGGGGAGGCAGACTTTGTGTGCAAGCCCCACGCGAGTTCTGACGGGATGCCGGGCGACCTCGGCGCGGGCGAAAGCTTGCCCGACCCCGGTGAGCCGGACCCACCGGACGAGGACGACGTGCCGGTGCCTCCGCTGCCGGTGCCTCCGTTGCCGGTGCCCCCGTTGCCGGTGCCCCCGGAGGATCCCTCGCCGGAGCCTGTGGTGCCGACTGCGCCCGAGTCGCCGGTTTCTGTCGGTGAGCCCGTTCCGCCCTCGGGTGGCGGGAACGGTAGCCCCGGACCCCGGGAGCCGGCACTCGATGGTGTGCTTGTCGAGGAGCCGCCCGACGAAGCGTCGTTCGACCCGAGAGCGTTCTCGGAGGGGGCGAGTCCGTATTCGCTGAGCAACGACGGCAATGATGCGAGGTCCGAGCGCTCTTCTGTCGCAGGGGCCGTGGCCAAGGTGGCGACCGCCGCGGTTGTGGTCGGCGGCCTGGTGGGGATCACCTATCTGGTGACTCGCGAGCGCGAGACGGGGCGACGATGAAGATTCCCCCGTCCGCGGTGAGCGTGCCGACTCGGCCGATCGCATTCGGCGACGGGTTCACCACCACCCGGATGTCCGAGACACAATTGGAGAACGCCCGGCGACTGCCCGAGCGCAGTCTGAACACGCTGGCGGGTCCATGGCAACAGGAGGCGATGAAGCTCGCCCAGGCGCCCCATGTCATTGCGGCCAACCAGGGGCTGGGGCACTTCCGATCGCTGGGGAGGAAGACGATGAAGTCGATCGGAGCGTTGGTCTCCCAAGAAATGTTCGAGGACGACACGAACCTCGGGCGCTTCCTCGAGCATGCACCTGATCTGTTCTCCAGCTTCGACCTGGTCTCCTCGGCCCTGCGCTCGGTGCCGTTCGTGGGCGCGGCAGTGGGGACAATCGTCTCGGTGGCCCGGATCCTGAGCAAGGCGCTCAAGCATCGGGTCCCCTGGCCGCCGCAGCTGGAGATGGACCCGGACAACGACGCGGCCGAGGTGGACGAGGCGCTGAGGTTGATCCGCTCCGGCGGAGACTGGACGCCGCTGTTCTTGCCCCCTCCCCGTGGGCCGGAGAATGACGCCCAGGGCGGCTGGGAGATGTTCCAGGAGGAAGGAGGCTTTCGGTTCGGCCGAGGTGGAGGCGAAGGGGTCGGGTTTGGGTGTGCGCCGGGCGACCTCTTCTTTGTCGCGAAGGGGGTTCAGGCGCGGGTCTCGACCGGGGACGTGACGATCCCCAACGGGTCGCGGACGCCTCGGCACTCTCTGATCTTGCGCACGGGGCAGAACCCGGTGTCTCTGCGAGAGCGGGTGTTCTCGATCGGTGAGTGGTACCCGGGGCTGGCGGCCCTTGGACGTTCGGTGTGGGCGATGGTCGGGATGGACCACACCGCGGCGATGTTTCAGGTGGACGGGTATGCGCTCATCGCCGCGTGGAGCGAGTACCACCACTCGGCGTCCCGGTTTCGCGGCGTCATGGATCGCTGGCTCGGACGGAAGCTGAACAACGGGAGCAAGCGGTGGAAGCGAGAGATGATTGCCGGCTACGTGGCGAACGTAGGGGCGGCGTTTCACGACGTGCGAACGGCGGAGGGGCATCGGCTCGCTGAGGAGGATCTACTCGAGCTGGCGATGGATGCGAACCGGCGCCCGGTGGCGGAGACGGTGGGGATGCAAGCGACGCGGGCGGCGAGCAACTTGGTGATCCGCCAGTACGGGATGTCGAAGACCCGTCTCAACGCATTGGTGTCCAAGAACGCACCGGCGCTGTTGGGGGACAAGGCGCTCCGGGAGCACTTCCTCAAGGAGCGAACTGTGCTTCTGAACGGCGGGCGCTTCGATGCTCTGGATCTGGACGAGGTGCCCGACAAGGGATTGCGAAGCAGGCTCTTGGCCCGGAGGCGGACGAATCCCAAGGGGCCCTCCGTGAGCACGGGAGTTGCCGGAGACGTCTCGTCGTTCGTCGACCCCGTTGCGGCCGAAAGAGCACGGCACCTGTGGGACGACCTGAATCTGGGGGCGATTCCCAAGCCGCCGCCGATGACGGGACTCGGAGTGCCCGCAGAGCCCGAAGTCTCGACC
>CAJXVA010000552.1 GCA_913061055.1 uncultured Pseudomonadota bacterium | reverse complement strand
GTGGGCTCGGAGATGTGTATAAGAGACAGCCTTGGACCCCTTCGTCGTCAACTTGAACGAGCCGAAGTCGAGCCGGTATCTCAAAGCCACCATCGAGGTCGAAGTCCACGGCGAAGAGCGCGTGGCACTGGTCGAGCAGAAGAAGCGTGCGATTCGGGCCGACCTGCTTCGCTACCTCTCCGGACTCACCGTCGACGACACGACCGGTGAGGAGAAGAAGCTCAAGATCCGCGACGAGCTGATCGCCCGGGTTGAGAAGCAGACCGGCGCAGATACGCTCGCTGGCCTGTATTTGACGGAATTCGTCATTCAGTAGACGGTTTCGTCAGACTCCCAACGCCCCCTGTGCCGATCTGCGGCCGGGGCGAGCGCGCTCGTGTCCCGATCTGTACACGGCCATTGCCCGGCCGTGAGCATCGCCCTACTGATCGGGATGCGATGAAGCCGCATGCCGTCCCCTCGACCGTTACGCCCTGGCGCGACCGCTTTGCTTCGGACGTGGTGGGGTGCAGCCCCGCGCTGGAGTTTTCGCTGCAGCTCATCGAGCGGTGCGCGGACACGAGCTCCACGGTCTTGATCACTGGAGAATCCGGATCGGGTAAGGAGCTGCTTGCGCGAGCGGTGCACAACGGCTCACCTCGTGCCGGGCGACCCTTCGTCGCGGTCAACTGTGCCGCGCTCCCCGAGACCTTGGTCGAGTCCGAGCTTTTTGGACATGCCAAGGGGGCCTACACCGGCGCCAACAACACCCGCGCTGGCCGCGTGCTTGCGGCCCAGGGCGGGACACTCTTCCTCGATGAGGTCGGCGACCTCCCTCTGACGGCCCAGTCCAAGCTGCTGCGCACGCTTCAAGAACGCGAGGTCACCCCGGTCGGCTCGGACACTCCGATCGCCTGTGATGTCCGAGTCGTGGCGGCAACCCACCGAGACCTACGCGCGATGGTCGACGCCGGCGAGTTCCGACTCGACCTCTACTATCGACTCAACGTCATTCGTGTCCACGCCGCGCCGCTGCGAGAGCGACCCGAGGACATCGTGCCGCTGGCGGAACACTTCATCGCGATGTTCAACGAGCGAGCGGGCCGCAACGTCGTGGGCCTGACCCCGCAGACGGCCGCCATCCTCACCTCGCACACTTGGCCCGGCAACGTCCGCGAGCTGAGCAACGCCATCGAGCGCGCGGTGGTGTTGTCGAGCTCCGCCATGCTCGAGGCGACCGCACTGGGCCTCGAGCCGGCCCGCGGCGCAAAGCAACCGACGGCCAGCAGCAGCGCGATCGAGGAGCTCGACCTCCGCACGGCCATCAAGAAGGTCGAGGGCCAGGTCATCGCGCGCGCGCTCGAGAAAGCGGGCGGTAACCGAACCGAAGCCGCTTCGCTGCTTGGGCTCAATCGAACGACGCTCGTCGAGAAACTCCGCAAGCTCGGATGAAGCTGTCGTCAAAACCGACGGCACTGCAGAACACGTTGACACTCGATCTCCCAAGTGCGCCTCAGGATCCAAGCTTTGACTCCGGCACGCATCGTGCACTGACTGAACTCTGATCCGCACGAAGCAGGTTCCTCATGATCAACGGGCTCAACAAATCGACTGATGCCATGGCCGGCGGCCTGACGTTCCACCGTCGCCGACATGCTGTGCTGGCGGGCAACGTCGCCAACGCCGACACCCCTGGGTACCGCCCTCTGGAGCTCGAGCGCAGCCCCGTGGCGAATCTAGATCTCTCCCTCGAGCGCACCAGTGGCCTCCACCAGGACTCCCTGGGAAGCGTGGATGCTGGCGACGCGGAGACCTTCTACGACGATGAAGGCGCAGAGCCTGGCCTCGACGGCAACACGGTGAGCGTGGACCGAGAGCTCGCCAAGGTCGACGCCAACCGAGTCCGCTACACCGCCACCTCCCGAATCATCTCCAAACGCATGGCTGCACTACGTTACGCAGCAACCGACGGCGCCGGCTGATCGAAAGGACCCGCATCATGGATTTTTTCACCTCAATGGAAGTGTCCGCGTCTGGGCTCGCAGCAGAGCGCACGCGGATGAACATGGCCTCGTCCAACATGGCCAACGCCAACACGACTCGGGGAGCCGACGGCGGCGCGTACAAGCGCAAGTCCGTCGCGCTGGAGTCGGTCGACGTCATGCGCGGCCCCGCGCTGCAGTTCGACAATGTCTTTGAAGGCACGGCCAAGGGCGTACGCGTCGCGGCGATCGAGGAAGACCAAGCACCGCCCAGGCTCGAGTACGACCCAGGCCATCCGGACTCCGACATCAACGGCTACGTCGCGTTCCCCAACGTGAACGTCGTCGAAGAGATGGTCGACATGATCACCGCATCGCGTGCCTACGAGGCCGGAGTCACCGCGCTCGGCACAGCGGTCTCCATGGCGGAGCGTGCAACGGAGATTGGCGGCTGATGATCAATCCAGTCACAGGACCCGGCGGGCTGCCCCCCGCTTCAAAACTCGAGACCGAGGCCGTCTCCGACGACGAGGGATTCTCGAACGTGCTCACCGAGAGCCTCGAGTCCGCGCGCGAGGCAGAAGCCACCGCAGACGACCTTGGCGAGCGATTCGCAGCCGGCGACCCCACCGTCGGCATTCACGAAATGATGATCGCAGCCGAGCGCGCCAACGTCTCTCTGCGCTACGCGGTCACCCTGAAGAACAAGGCCGTCGAAGCCTACCGCGATCTGATGAACACCCCGCTGTAGAGCGGCCTCCACGACCCTGATCACCCATGGCCGAGCAAGAAGACAGCACCCCCAGCAGCTCCCCCGTCACCCAGTTCTTGGGGGTGTGGAACAAGCTGGGCTTTCGCCAAAAGGCGATCGCTGTCGTGTCTTTGCTCGCCCTGGTGATTGGGCTGTCGTGGGTCTCCACCAGGGAGCCGTCGATGGACGGCGCGATCCTCTACTCGCGCCTGTCACCCGAAGATGCGGGCCGGCTCGTCGAGCAGCTCCAGGCCCAGAACGTCCCCTACGAGCTGACCGCCGGTGGAACCGCCATCGAGGTTCCCAAGGATCGGGTCGACGAGCTCCGAATCACACTCGCTGCCGACGGGGCTGCACCGTCCGGCGGCGCCGGCGTTGGCTTCGAGCTGTTTGACCGCCAGTCCTTCGGCGCCACCAACTTCGTCGAGCAGACCAACTTCAGGCGCGCCGTCGAGGGCGAGCTGGGTCGCACCATCTCCTCACTCGCGACCGTCGAGCGCGCCCGAGTCCACATCGCGATGGGCAAACGCTCGCTCTACGCCCGGCAGGACGATCCCCCCACCGCATCTGTCGTGGTCACGCTGCGCTCGGGCGCACAGCTTTCGTCCCATCAAAAGCGCGGCATCGCGAACATGGTCGCGAGCAGCGTCGATGGACTCGCTCCAGAGAACGTCGCGCTGGTGGACGGCAACGGCAACGCGCTGAGCAACCCCGGTGGCGACATGGAGGGCACCGAGGCGGCGATGGAGCTCGAGCGGACGCTCGCGCGCCGGGTCGAAGAGATGCTCGAGCCCGTCGTGGGACCGGACAACCTCAAGGTCACCGTCACGGCTGACGTCGACCGGGCGCAGATCGAGCGGACCGAACGTACGTACGACCAGGCGCCCGACAAGATCGCGCTCAAGAGCCACGAACGCCACGTGGGTGGCGGCAACGGAGCGGCGAATGTGGGCGGCGAAGCGGGTGCTCGCGCAAACCTCCCGGGAACGGCCGGAGGCGGCCCGGCCGGCGAGGGCGCAGGTGGCAACAACATTCACGAGATCAAGAACTTCGAGGTCAACCAGGTCATCCAGCGCACCGTTGGGCCCCGGCAGCGGGTGCGCCGGCTTCACCTGGCCATTCTCTTGAACGAGCCCGTCGATGCCGAAGGCAACGCGGTGCCGCGAACCCCCGAGCAGCTCAAGAGCCTGGAGGCGCTGGCGCGCAAAGCTGCGGGGCTCGACGATCAGCGAGGA
This sequence comes from uncultured Pseudomonadota bacterium, assembly GCA_913061055.1. Taxonomy (GTDB): domain Bacteria; phylum Myxococcota_A; class Polyangia; order Nannocystales; family Nannocystaceae; genus CAJXVA01. The sequence continues at coordinate 2,647 of CAJXVA010000552.1, read as the reverse complement.
GACGGCATCGAGATCGTGTCCGTCCCGTTTGTGGTGCCCCCGGTTGAAGAAGTCGCCGAGGTGGCCCCCGAGACTCCGGTGCCGGCGATGCCTCCGGTGTGGATGCTCGCGGCGGCAGCCGGTGGAGCGTTGCTCTTCCTCGGCCTCATCGTCTTCCTGATCCTACGTCGCCGCAAGAAGGCCGCCGCCGCTGCCGCGGAGGAGCTCGAGGCCACGACCTTGCCCAAGACCGTCGAAGAGCTCGAGTCCGAGCTTCCCGAAGACGCAAGCGAAGACGAGCGAGCCCTGGTCCGCAAGCCTCGCCTCGACGACCTCGACGACGACGCGACCTATCTCCAACGAGCCTGCGCCATGGCGACCGAGGACCCCGAGATCGCAGCCCGCGTCCTCCGCGGCTGGCTGACCAGCAACAAGAGAACTGCCCCGAGCCCGGGCGCTGCCAACACTGACCAGTACCGCGACGCAGCATGAAGAACGCACTCACCGAGCAACAGCGGGCGGCCGCCTTGATCCTGAGCCTCGACCAGGTCGTGGCTCGGACGATCTTGCGCCACCTCGATGACAACGAGCTTCGTCAGCTCACCGAGCTGTCCGCCATGCTGCCGAAGGTCAAGTCGGACTCGGTCGAAGACGTGGCCCGGATGTTCTGCAGCGCGATGAAGCTACCGCTGAGCGCTGGAGCCGGTGGTGAGTACGCTCGTCAGCTTGTGACCGACGCCGTCGGTGAGGAACGAGCACAGTCGCTGTTCCTCCCGCCCCGCGAGGTCCCGCCTGCCCTCGAAGCCCTGCGTGGTGCGCATGCCCCCACCCTCGCCGAGTTGCTTGCGAACGAGCACCCCCAGATCGCGGCCGTGTTGCTCACCCAACTCCCCGCAGAGAAGGCCGCCCAGGTGCTGGAGGTCCTTCCAAACGAAAAGCGCATGGACCTGATCGGCCGCATCGTCGAGCTCGAAGAGGTGCCGATGCAACAGGTCGAGATCGTCTCCGAAGAGCTTGCCCGGGCGCTCGAGGCCGCCGGGGGAATCGCGTCCCTGGAAACCCGCAACGAATTCGACTCGATTCGGTTCACCGCGGGCGTCCTCAACGAGATCACCTCGGAGCTGCGCGAACCCATCCTCGAAGCCATCGAGGAGCGAGAGACCGGGGACGAGGATGGCTACGACGACGACGACGACGATGAGGACGACGAGGACGACGACGGCTCCGAGGACGACGGCGTCAGCATCTCCCAACAGATCCGCGATGCGATGTTCACGTTCGAGGACCTGGCCCGCCTGAGCGTCCGGGAGGTCCAACTCCTGATGCGCGAGGTCGACAAGGACACGATTCTCATCGCACTCAAGACCGCCAACGACGAGCTACGGGACCACCTGCTCTCTGGAGTCTCCTCCCGCGCCGCCAAGCAGATCGTCGAAGAGCTCCCGTTGCTGCCGCCGACCAAGCTGTCGGAGGTTGAGAAGGCGCAGCGAGACGCCGTCGAGGTTGTCATTCGCCTCTCCGAAGCGGGGCAGATCAACATGCCCGGTGCTGGCGGCGAGGAGATGGTGTGAGCAAGCTGCGACCGTTCACGCCACCTCAGGCAGCCCGGCCGGGCTCGCAACCGGTCCCCGCCCCACGCTTTCCGGGCGCCGAGACCGGAGCTCCGCCGCGGCCAGCCGCCGGTCGGCCCTACACCGCCAAGCCGCTCGACAACAACGCGCCGGGCGTCGACCTGCAAGCGTTGCTCAACGCGGCGCAACGCGAAGTGGACACGCTCCAGTCCCAGAACGCGGCGCAGAACGCCACCTTCGAGCAAGAGCGTTCCAAGTTCCACGGGGCGGTGGAGGTGCTCGAGCGGAGCCGGGCACGTGCGTGTCGGGTCCTGGCCAAGGATGCGGTCGCGCTGGCCGTCGAGATCGCCCACGCCCTCGCCGGCCGAGCGTTCGAGCTGGACCAGGACCGAGTCATTTCGCTGCTCGAGACCACCCTGCTCGAGTTCTCTTCCGAGCACCCGGTTCGTGTTCGTGTTGCTCCAAGCGAGGTCCAGCACGTCCAATCTCACCTGGAGACCCAGGAATCCTCGTTCGTGCAGGTGGAGGCGGACCCTGCGATGTCGCCGGGCGACCTGAGTGTGGACGCGGAGCAGCTGGTTGTGGACGCGCGGCTCACCGAACGGGTCGCAACCCTCCGCGAAGAGCTGGCCTCTGCGGTTCGATCTGACGAGGCGCTCGAGGATGAACCCAGCGATGAACCCCAAGCTGCGGAGGCGACGGAGTGATTCCCGCACGCGCACTCTCGGCGGTGCGCAACTCCTTGGCGCGCCCCAACCTTGGCGTTCGGTACGGGCGGGTCATCCGAGCCTCGGGCACGATCCTGGAGGCTGAGCTCCCCTCGGTCCAGGTGGGTGACTTGGTCCACGTTCTCGTCGAGAACGGCACCGTGCTCGCCGAGGTCGTGGGCTTCCGCGGCGGTGCGGGCCTGCTCATGCCGTACGGAAGCATCGAGGGCGTTCGCCCCGGAGCCCGCGTTCGGGTTCGGGGTGGTGGCGCGATGGTGGGCGTGGGGTCGGAGCTGATCGGGCGCGTGATCGACCCCTTCGGCGAGCCCCTCGACGGGCTGCCGCGTCCCCACACGGCCGACGTGCTTCCCCTGGAGCTGTCTCTTATAC
>CAJXVA010000551.1 GCA_913061055.1 uncultured Pseudomonadota bacterium | reverse complement strand
CTACACTAGATCGCTCGTCGGCAGCGTCAGATGTGTATAAGAGACAGCGCCACCACCCTTGCCAAACCAGTAGGTTGGCCGCGCAATCACGATGCCCTCGCCCAGGTCGGCGGAATCGAGTCCGGGGCTCGCGTTTCGGAACAACCGCCAGTAGCTGCCCAGCAGGACGCCGAAGGGGCCTTTTTCGTAGTTTCCGCTGACCGCCGCGAGCACCTCGCGGGCGCCCTTCGAGGTGCGGTCGGGACCCAGTTGGGTGGGCGTGCCCCACTCCCCGTACGCTGCGAGGCCGCCGGAGTACCGGAACACGAGGTTCAGGTGGGTGGAGCGTTTTCCCGTGAACAACCCGACCTGTGTGCCCACGAGGAACCCGGTGTCGAGGGGAAGGTCCTCGAACTGCCGGACGTCGGTCTCTTGTTGCGCGGCCGAGGTGTAGTGCACCTCGCCGTAGAGCACGGGCTTGATGCCGCCGGTTTTCCCGACCGGAAAGATGTTGCTGACCCGGGCGCTGCTGATGAACTTCTGCCGGTCGGTGATCGCGACCTGGGCCTCACCGATGCGGCCCAGTGGCAGCGGGCGCGGGCTGCTCTGGTAGAAGAACGCGCTGCTCGGCTGATTGATCCCGGTGTGAAGCCGGACGGTCAGGTCGTCGAGGAACGTGTAGGAGAGGCCGCCACCGACGGTGTTGAGGTTGTCGAGCGGCCAGAAGTCGAGCAGGTAGATGTCGTTGCCCCGATACATGCGGGAGCCAACCCAGATCCGCAGCCGGTCGGTTCCAAGACCACTCTCCTCGACGTACAGGTTTCGAATGCCAAGGTTGGCGTCGAAGTTCCCGGTCGTGTGGAACAGCGGTGAGCCCAGCGCGAGCGTGCTGACGATCCGGGTATAGGCGCCCGTCTTTTCCCAGTAGTCCTCGCGCCGCAACTCGAGTTCGAGGTAGCTGGACTCGTCGAGGCGAGACCCGCGAGCGACGATGTCCCCGTCTCGACCCGGACGGCCCTTCGCGTCGGTGCCAAGCGCCACGCGTCCATACGAGCCGAAGTGAAATCCGTCGGCAAAGTTCGGGGGGGTGTTGTGGGCAGCGTCTCCATCCGCCCCGGCGACGATCGGTGCTGGTGGATCGGTCGGCGCTTGCGCGGGCGCTGACGGCGGGGCGGCTTCGGGCGGCGGAGGTTCCGGCTCCGGGGTGGCCGGCTTGGAGGCCAGCGTCTCGATTTTCTGTTCGAGTTCGTCGACCCGACGCTGCAACGCCTCGACCTCCGCGGTATCGACCGCGGTGGTGGGCTCCGGCTCGGCCGGCTCCGGCTCGGCCGGCGGAGGGGGCGGTTCTCCGGCGGGCTCCGCCCAGGCGAAGGCGGGAAGCAGAAGGGCAGCTACGGCGGCCAGAGGTAGGAACCGTCGTACGATGGGAGGTCGGAAGCCAGACACGACGAATCGGCCGGAGGATACCGAAACGGCCCCGGTGTGTGGCGGGTCTCGTCGGCATTTACTGCCGAATCTTATGCGAGCGCGCTGGGGTGGCCCCTGGGTGTGCGTGCGCCGCCCAGGTTGTCGGCGCGCGCGGAAACAGAAGCGGTACGGTGCGCGTGTGCTGGACGGAAGCGATCCGGAACACCCCGTTCGCCGTCCCACCGCCCGCGTGCTCGTCGTCGACCGCTCGGACCGGATTCTCCTGATGGAGGGGACGACCACGTGGGCCCCGGGCGTCTGGTTCACGCCCGGGGGCGGGGTGCAACCGGGCGAGACGCTGGAGGATGCGGCGCGCCGGGAGCTGTGGGAGGAGACTTCGTGGAAGGCGGCCGCGCTGGGACCGGCCGTGTGGTCGCGCTCCCACGTATGGCAGGGCGGAGGTGGGCGCTGGTACCTCTCGCTGGAGACGTTCTTCTGGCTTCGCGTCCCGCCGTTCGAGCCTCGGTTTGCGGAGGTGAGCGCGCGGGAGGCCGCGACGTTGGGGCGGATGCGCTGGTGGACTCCGGCGGAGCTGACCTCGGACGAGCACACCTTCGCGCCACGCCGACTGGCCCAGCTGCTCGAGCCGCTGCGGCGCGGTGTGCTCCCTGCCGCCCCGTACGACGTGGGTCTGTGAGCCCAGCCGGTACCTGCCGGTGACCTGCGCCGTTGCTGTCGTTGCGCTCGCGTGGCCGGTAGGGTTGCGGCTCCCGAATCGTGAAGCTCCGCCCCTATCAGCGCGAGGCCATTGAGGCGGTGCTCGACGCACGCCGCCGAGGTGTCCGGCGCATGCTCCTCGCCCTGCCCACCGGGGCCGGCAAGACCATCATCTTCTCCGAGCTGATCCGGCGCGCGAGACATCCGGTGTTGGTGCTCGCGCATCGCGATGAGTTACTCGCGCAGGCTCGCGCCAAGATCGAAGCGGCGCTGCGACGCAACGCGAACGACCGGCGGACGGTCTCGCTGGAGCGGGGTCTGCGTCGAGCGTCCCGAGACGCGGGAGTGGTCGTCGCATCGATCCGGTCGTTGCACGAGGGACGGATCGGGCCTGCGCTGGCCGGCCGCGACCTTCGACTGGTGATCTACGATGAGTGCCACCACGCGGTGGCGGATTCCAATCGTCGGGTACTCGAACAGATCGGGGTGTTTGCGCCGGATTGGCCCGGAACTCTGGTCGGGTTCACGGCCACGACTCGCCGTGCCGATGGGCGGGGACTTGGCGAGGTGTTCGAGGAGATCGTCTACGAGCGCTCGCTCCGGGAGATGATCGACGACCGCTACCTGCGTCCCCTGCGAGGCCTCCGGTTCTCGACCGCGGCGGACCTGTCGTCGGTGACGGTCCGGGGCGACGACTTCGACGAGGATGAACTCGAGGAGGCCGTCGACGTCGAGAGCCGGAACCTCCTGGTCGCCCGGGCGATCCAGGAGTGCACACGAGACCGCCGAACCATCGCGTTCTGCGTGACGGTTCGGCACGCCGAGAACCTGGCGCGCTCGCTTCGTGAACTGGGAGTCCCCGCCGCGATGGTGTGCGGCGAGATGCCCAAGCCAGATCGAATCCGGACGTTGCGACGCTTCGCCGAGGGCGCTCTGCGCGTCATCACGAACGTTGGCGTGCTCACCGAGGGGTTCGACGATCCCGGCGTGTCGGCCGTGGCGATGGTTCGCCCGACTCGGTCGGTGTCGATGTACTTGCAGTGTGTCGGCCGTGGCATGCGTCTGTCGCCCGACTCCGAAGACTGCTTGGTGCTCGACTTTGTCGACCTCTCCGCCCTCGACGTCGTGACCTCGGCCACCCTCGACGCGGCGGCGAAAGGACAGCCGGCGCAGGCCGGTGAGGAGACCGAGCCAGCGCAGGAGGAGGAGGAGCGTCAGGAGCCGCTGCAGATCCCGGTCGAACAACTCGACGAAGCTCCCGCGACGTTGGCCGAGATCCAGGACCGCTTGGCGAAGTTCGATCCGCTGACGATGGACCAACGCGACCAGACCGCAGCCATCTCGCTCAACGCATGGCTATCGCTCGGGGTGGCCGGGATGATGCTGTACTTCCAATCGCCCGCCGGGGAACTCTCGTCTTTCGAGCTCGAGCCGGCGGGGCGAACCGGGGCGATCGCGTGGCTCGGGGACCGGAGGCTGGGGCGGTTCTCGACCATGGCCGAGGCGGTGCAGGCCGTCGACGAAGAGCTACCGAAGTTTGGAGATCCCACGAGCGCTCGCCCCGATGCCCCGTGGAGGCTCGCCCCGGTCTCGGACGCGTTGCGCGTGGCGGTCGAGCAACTGCAGCCGCCGAGGCTGGCGCCCGATGTTGGGACCGCACTGGCTCACCTGGCGCTTGCCAGTGCGCTGGAGCGGATCATGGGACGACGCAGGCCGCGGCCCACTCGTAGCTGATGGGCTCTTCGTCGCTCAACTCGAGATAGTTGTCCGCGCCCACGTACAAAGATCCGCTCCACCCACGGATGTCTTCATCGGCCTCGTGGAACACCTGCCACTGCTGTGGGCCCGCCCCGAACTCGAACGCCACCCGGCCGTCGCTCTCGCGAATCCGAAGCCAGGGGTAGTCCTCCAAGATGAAGGGGGCGGTCGCGAGGTCGGTGTAGGAACCGTCGATGCTCCACCGTCGGGCGATGATCTCGCCCGACGCGTCGACCAGCAGGTCGAAGGACTCGTTGCCTGCGTCCCGGGTCAGCGAAAGGATCGCTTGAAGGCCATCCTCGTTCGGAAGGGTGTCGATCTCAACGCCAAGCCAAACGCTCTCGAAGCCGATTCCTGGACCGTGGCGAACCCATGTGGGTTGGTCGCCCGCTTCGGGCGTCGCGCCCAACCGAAGCTCACCCACGTTGACGTCGACGGTTCCTGGCCCGATCGCTTCCCAGTGGGGAGGGAGCCGTTGCTCGTCGAAGTCGTCTTCGAAGGAGAGCTCGCAAGGGGACGCGGCGCCCGTGGAACTCTCTTGCGAGCCCGTAGAGCTGCCCCCTTCGCCGCGGGTGGGGTCGCTGTCGACGGTGGTCGAAAGTGTGCCGCCGGTGGGGAGGGTTGTCGCTGGCGGCCCAGTGGAGGTTGACGAGCCCGTAGAGCCGCCCGCGGGCTCGGTCTCGCCAGGTTCGTCCTGCGGAACGCACATGTTGGCGAACCCGCCGCCGGCAAGCTCGCCGTACCGTGATCCGCTTTCGCACATCGCATCCGGGAACGCACAGAACCCGTTGCTTTGGCACGTTCCAACGCCTTCTCCGGTGCAGTCGGTGTCCGACGCGCACGTAAACACGTTGCTCGATGACGTACAGGCGAGCGAGGCGGAGGTCATCCCGCCGACCAGCCCGAGTCGGAGGACCCACCTGCGCATCGGCAACAGCCTATCACGCCGCGTATACTGGGGACCTTGGCCCGCTGGCTCATTCTCGCCTGCGTTGCACTGACCGGTTGCGATGCGGCGTCTTCCGAGATCCCCGATGGTGAGTGTTCGGTCGTGCTCTGGGCGGAGCCGCAGCGGTCGTCGGAGGCTCTCACCGTTCGCGGGTCCTGGGATGACTGGGCGGGGGAGGTCGGGATGCGAACGTTCGACGGGCGTTGGCGTGTCGCCAGCTTCTCGCTGCCTCCTGGGGAGTACGGCTACCAAATCGTCGAGGCCAACGAGGGGCGACTCGACGCGACGCACGGGCTGACGCGCTTTCGTTCCAGTGATGGCCAGGAGGTTTCCTGGCTCGACGTCCGGGCGTGCGATGCCCCTCGGATTCGGGAGGTCAGCACGGTGCAGGACACCGGCGCTTTGCAGGTTCGGCTCGAGGTCGACCCGTCCAGGACCGGCGCCGAACTCGATGGCGCGGCGGTGGTCGTCAACGGCGAGTCCACGCCGGCCGTGGTGACGGGGGACGCCGTGGAACTCGAACTCGGCGCGCTGTCCCCGGGCAAACACGCGTTGGAGGTGCAGGTCTCCGACATCGACGGCGCCACGCGAGCCCAAACCGTCGACGTCTGGATGAACCCCAGGGCAGAGCGACCCGAAGATCAGATCATCTATCAGATCATGGTCGACCGCTTCCACGGTGACGCCGGAGCGGCGCTGTCGGCTCCGCCCAATCCGGGCGCTCGAGCCGGCGGTACGCTCGATGGCATCACCGCCCAGCTGAAGAACGGCACGTTCGACGCGCTCCCGATCACGACGCTGTGGCTGAGCCCGGTCTACGTCAACCCGGACGAGCCCCGGGCGGGGACCGACGGTCAGGTCTACGAGGGGTATCACGGGTACTGGCCGGTGGACTCGCGCGGTGTCGACCCCCGCATCGGAGGCGAAGCGGCGCTGCACGAGTTGATCGCCGAGGCTCACGCGCGCGGGATTCGGGTGCTGTTGGACATCGTTCCGAACCACGTCTACGAGACCAACCCACGCTACGCCGAGTACTTGGCGATCGACGCCGTGCACCAGCGAGACCCACTGTGCGTCTGCGGTCAGCCGGACTGCCCGTGGGACCAGAACATTCGCTCGTGTTGGTTCGTGCCGTACTTACCCGACCTCCGATTCGAGGCGCCGGGTGTCCTCGAGTTGGCGGTGGAGGACGCGCTGTGGTGGCAGGAGACGTTCGACTTGGATGGCTTTCGCGTCGATGCCGTTCCGATGATGCCCCGGGCCGTCACGCGGCGCATCGCGTCGGCGGTCCGTGCCCAGGTCGTGAACCGTGAGGCGAGCTTCTCGTTGGGCGAGATCTTCACCGGCCCGGGTTCTTCGGGCACCGAAGTGCTCCGCTACTACCTAGGGCCCGACGCCCTCGACAGTGCATTCGATTTTCCGCTCATGTGGGCGCTTCGAAGCGCGCTGGCGACCGACGGCCCTGGCTTCGATGCGGTCGAGGCCAGTTTGCTGCACACCGAGAGCGCGGTGCAGGGATCCGGCGCGACGCTCGGCGTGATGATCGGCAACCACGATGTCACGCGCTTCCTCTCCGAGGTTGTCGGGGATGCGGGGGTCGACCCGTGGGGAGACGCGCCGCCGACTCAACCGACGGACACCGAGCCCTACCGTCGGCAGGCGCTGGCGCTCGGCTTGGTGCTGACGCTCCCCGGAGCTCCGGTGTTGTACTACGGCGACGAGGTCGGCTTGGCGGGCGGACGCGACCCCGACAACCGGCGGGGCATGCCTGTCTCTTATACACATCTCC
>CAJXVA010000550.1 GCA_913061055.1 uncultured Pseudomonadota bacterium | reverse complement strand
GGCAGCGTCAGATGTGTATAAGAGACAGCCCCTGCCCCTGCCCCCGCCTCTGCCCGGGTCCCGACCCCTGCTCCGGCGCGCGCCCCTTCGCGAGCACGCGCCTCCGCCCCCGCTCTTTCGCCGTCGTTCGAACCCAACACCATCACCGGCGAGTCCGCGGCCCCGCCGGTCGCCGAGCGAGCCGTGGCAGCTCCGTCGATCCTCGTCGTTCCCGAGGAGACGAGCGAGCCCAAGACTCTGGTCGCCGATCGGATCCTCGAGCGAGATCGGACCGAGGTCTCTGGACCCGAGCCTGAGCCCGAACCCGTCATCGCAGAGCCCGAGGAGTCAAAGGGTGGGGTCCCGCCCATGCTGTGGGCCGCCGCGGCCGCTCTCCTCCTCGCCATCGGCGGCGGGGTTTGGTGGAACTCGACCCAGACCGACGCGGAAACCAGCAGCGAGGCAACGCAGGTCGCCGCCAACGAGGCCGAGGCACCGCCACCCCCGGTCGAAGAGGAGCCTCCCGCGAACGAGCCGCCCCCGGCCGCCCCCGCGGCAGAGGCGCCCGCACACCTGCCTCGGATGCTCGCCGACCTTCGAAGGCTCGGCTACATCGAACGCCACGCCCGGCTGGCGAATGCGCCCGGCAAGGTCTCTGTCGAGCTCCACGTCGGCCTGGACCTCGTCCAGGCCGACGAGTCCGAGTCACCGTGCCGCACATTCTCCGACGCCCTCACGATCATGGAGGGCAGCGAGCGCCCCCGCGCGTTCTTGTGGGCGATTCGAGAAGCCGAGGCGCCGACGGGGAAGACCTCCGCGTGCAAGAAGCTAGGCCCACGCTTGCAGACGCTGCGCGAGAGCGTCGAGCCGGTCGTGGAGTCGCCCAAGCCCACCCGCAACAGCAAGAAGGGCCGAGGTCGCGGGCGCCGTCACAGCACCCCAACGACGCCCACAGCGCAGCCCGAGACGCCAGCGACGCCCGTCGCACCGCCCGAGCCTCCGCCATCCGACAAGGCCAAGGACAAGGACAAGGACAAAGGCGTCGCCACGAAGCTCGACGACGACCTGCGCGGGCTCTAGCTCGCGAGTGCGTATCGAGGGCGTCACGAATCTGCCGCCAAGCCACGGACAACGAACGCGAGCACCTGACCCAGGGCTGCTTTCCGTTCGCGCGCACCCGGCATCGCGCCCCCGAGCGCCAGCCCGCACAGCCCGTGCACCGCCGTCCACACCAACAACTCAGCACCGGGCCGCGACTGGATCGAGCAGACGCCAGCGTCGACCAGACGATCGAGCGCCTCGCCGAGGATGTTGTAGGGCGTGGTCTCCTCCGGGTCTTGGTCCGAATGGTCCATGCCCAACGGGCCGAACATCAGCCTGAACATCTCAGGGTTGTCCAAGGCGTACTCGAAGTAGGCCCGACCCGTCGCTTCGAAGTGGGCGACCGCGGCGGCCCGTCCCCGACCCTTCGCGCGTGACTGGACCAGGAGCATCCGCTCCGCGAGTTCACGGAAGCCAACCTCGGCAACCGCGTGTAGCAGCGCGGCCTTGTCGGAAAAGTGACGGTAGGACGCGTTCGCCGACACACCCACGGTTCGCGCGACTCCGCGCAGACTCACCGCTTCCCAGCCGGACTCGGCCACGACCGCGCGAGCGGCCTCCAGAAGCGCTGCCGCCAGGTCTCCATGGTGGTAGGAGCGCTTGCGCGACTTGGGCACCCAGAAATGTTGACATCGTGAACTTAGGCCGTAAAGTTCACAGTGTGAACACCAAGACGGTCGCAATCTTCGGAGCCACGGGATTCTCCGGGCGGTCGGTCCTCAGCGAACTTCTCGCCCGAGGGCATCGCGTACGCGCGCTGGCGCGACGTCCGGCCGCACTCGAGACTCACACAAACCTCACCACCGTTGAGGGCAACGCGTTGGACCCCGAGGCGGTCGCCGAGGTCCTCACCGGAACCGATGCCGTCATTCACTGCCTGGGAGTGGGTGGCAAGGGCAACGGAGCCCCGACCACCCTCGTCTCCGAATCGGTTCAGCTGATCCTCGACGCGCTTGGTGACTCGTCTTCGCAGCGGCTGATCTGCATGTCGAACGTTGGGGCCGGAGACAGCGGGACCTTTCTTGCCAAGCGAGTGGTCGTGCCGCTCTTTGTGCGATGGCTTCTCCCGATCATCGAGGATAAGGACCGAATGGAGGCTGCGCTTCAGGCATCGAAGACGGACTGGCTCGCGGTCCGATTCCCCAACATTGTCGAGGGACCCGCAAAGGACACGAAGAGCTGCCCCAACGGCCGCAAGACCTCCCTGAGCATCACGACAGAGTCACTCGCCCGATACCTCGTGGACCAGCTCTCAGCCGAGCGCATCGCCCTGCGGACGCCGTCGGTCAGCAACTGAGCCTCTGAGCGCCGGCACCGCCCGTCCTCAGGCACCTTCGCACACGAGGGCCTCCCTCGAAGTTCTGGAACAGCGGCACGTCTTCGCATTCCTGATCGCTGTCGCAGGAGAACGGGCAGACGCCATCGGTGCAGTCTTCGTCCGCGGTACACGAGCACGTCCCGTCATCACCGCAGGTGAGCCCCTCGGAGCATCCGTCTTCCTGACAGCCGCTGTTGAGGTCGCAGGCGCGCGTGCCATCGTCGAAGTCGATGCAGCTCGCCGCCGTCCCGCAGGTCGTCGTGGAGTTGCCTTCGATGTCGAGTACGTCGACCTCAAGACCGCCGTACCCGGGTGTGTCTCATGGGCCGGGCTCGCGTGGTCTGCCGACATCCCGTGGCCACCAAGCGAGTCAGGACGAGCAGTTTTCAGGGGGCGCAGCCGGAGGTGTCGAAGGTGCACTGGAGGTTGTCGCACCCAAGCTCCCCGCCTCCGAGGCCGAGCGCTTCGCAGGTGAACCCCTGCAGGTCATTGCCATCGCACTGCTCTCCAGGACTGACGACCCCGTCGCCGCAGCCAGCCCCGTCCATGCAACCCGAGGTATCAAAGGTGCAATCCAGGGAACACGAGAGGACTCCGCCGCCCAAGCCGAGCGCATCGCAGGTCAACCCCTGCAGGTTGGCTTGGTCGCACTGCTCACCAGGCTGCACCAGGCCGTCCCCACAGTCGGGCAGCGCTCCCACGCAGTCGGTCGTGTCGAACAGGCACGTCTCCGAGCAGGCGAGTGAGCCTTCGCCGAGCCCGAGCGCCTCGCAGGAGAAGCCGAAGAGGTCCGCACCGTCACACTGCTCGGCGAAATCGACCGCACCGTTGCCGCAGGTGTCCGGCCCAATGCCGCTCTCCGAAGAGCCGAAGCCGCTACTACTCGACCCGAAGGTGACCGCCGTCGTGACCGCGGCGGTGGCGGTGGGCGTCGTGGGATTGGGCGGGGTACTCGTGGTGGTCGACGGACTCGTCGTGACCGGTGGAGGTGCGCTTGTCATCGCGGCGCTGCCGTCTGATGTCGAGGCATCACTCGCGCCGCTGCTCGACGACCCCGAGTCACCCGGCGGATCGACGGCCGAGTCGCACCCCGGTGTCAGCCCGAGACCCAAAGCGGCGAGTGTCGCAAGGGCACGCAGGCGGTTCTCCACACTCCGGCCGATGAACCGAAAACGAACATAGCCAACCTTGCAATCATACATATCTCAACATCATCCCAGACTTCTGAACACTGAGCCAACGAAAACCGCTGCGGTGGCGCCGCGCCGCCACCCAATGGCGCGCGCCGACGGATCACACGGTGCTGCATCGGCAGTGGTTCCCGACTCCGCTCGGCCGCAACCAACGAAAAACCCCGAGGGCCCTGTTGGGCGCCCGGGGTTGATCAGAACGCGAAGCGTTCGGACTAGCCGATACCGACGACGTTCACTTGAAGCGTCGCGGAGACGTCGGCCGAGAAACGGACGACGACATCGTGGCTGCCGGTGCTCTTGATCGGCTCGGAAAGCTGGACGATCCGACGGTCGATCTTGATGTTCTGAGCGCTGAGCGCCTCGACGATGTCCTTGTTGGACACCGAGCCGAAGAGCTTCTCGTCTTTGCCAGCCTTGCGCGCGATCGAGACTTTGATGCCTTCGAGCTGCTTGGCAAGCGCCTCGTACTCGTCGCGAATCTTGGACTGCTCGCGAGCGATGGCACGACGGTGGTGCTCGAGTTGCGCCACGTTGCCGCGCGTGGCCAGGAGGCCGAGGCTGCGGGGCAACAGGAAGTTCCGGCCGTAGCCGGGCTTGACGGTAACGATCTCACCGGCGCGGCCGAGCTTGTCGACGTCTTGGGTGAGGATGATGGACATGTTCGCCATGAGTAGGTCTCCCTTTTTGGTCTCTCGCTGAACGGATACGAATCAGCTCAGGAGGAGGTGAAAGGCAGCAGGGCGAGCATGCGCGCGCGCTTGATGGCCTTGGTGAGCGAGCGCTGTTGACGAGCGCTCAGGCCAGAGATGCGCGCGGGAATGATCTTGCCGCGGTCGGTGAGGAAGTTCTTGAGGAGCTGGGGGTTCTTGTAGTCAATGACCAGCTCTTTCTCGGAGAAGTTGAAACGGGACTTTTTGCCCTTTTCGCCGCGCTCTCCACGATCTCCGCGATCGCCTCGGTCACCACGGTCTCCACGCTCGGAACGTTCGTATCGGTCAGACATTGATCAACCCTCTTCCTTGGTCTCGGTCTCAGCGGGGGCAGCTGCTGCTTCGGCGGCTGCGGCTGCTTCACGCTCGGCTGCTGCTGCGGCGGCTGCCTCTGCGGCCACGGCGGCGGCGGCGGCTGCAACGGCGGCCTCTTCGGCACGGCGAGCGGCTTCTGCCTCGGCAGCCTTACGGGCGATCTCTTCGGGATCGGGTCCGGGCTCGGAGACGGCGTCGAGAAGCTCGTCGTTGATCTCGGACGGACGCGCTCCGGGATCCACATCGTCGTCGACGCGGACCGAGTAGAACCGCATCACGCGATCGGACAGCCGAAGGTTCCGCTCGAGCTCGGCCACCATGTCGGAGCCACCGAGGTAGCGCCAGTACAGGTAGATGCCTTTGCGCTGGTGAGCGACCGGGTAGGCGAGGACACGCATGCCCCAGCTGTCGATCTTGACCAGGCTTCCGCTCTGCTTCTCGGCGACGCCTTGGACGCGCTCGATGAGGGCTTTGATCTGTGGTTTGCCAGTGTCGGGACGGAGAATCGTGACCGTCTCGTACTCGCGCTGAGTGTTTTTCTTGGAGGCTACGGATTGAACCGTGCCGACCGTTTGTTCTGATGCCATGTTGGGCTCCCTTTCGGACTTCTGGCCCTCACCACCATGGTGAGAACAAGGAAGGGAGCGGGGTTTAGCGGATCCCCGAACGGATCGCAAGACACCGCCCGGCCAATAGCGTCATTCGCGCAGGAGTTGACGCGTGCGGTTCCCGGTGCCGCTGAGCCGCTCGGCAACGCAAGCACCCCTGCGGAGTCCGGTTTCGCTCGTCAGCGATGCCGCGGTCAATTCTGCGGGTATCCCACCCGCGTATGGCGTGGCCATGAACCACGCCCTCTCAGCTCACATCGCCACGAGCGTCGACCGGATTCGACGCGAGACCGGGCCCCCCGATATCGGCGGCTCAGGGCTCGGAGACACCGGCGATCGCCAGCAGCATCTCTTTTGTCGCTGGTTTCGCGTGGTCGGCTGGCGACCAGCTCATGTCCGGCTCGAGCCGATACGCGCCCCCGAACTCATGCGGTGGACTGCCGTTCCAGTCCTCCGGGCTGAGCATCGAGAAGTACGGGACGGCGCCGCTCTCCCGGTACAGAAAGTACGTCTCGCCCACCCTCTTTTGGAATCGGCACCGTGCTCGATGCAGCTCGGCCGCGTCCAAAGCCTGGCTCAAGACCTCACGAGCCTGGTTCTGCAGGTTGCGGATCTGCTCGGCGATGACCTCGAGCTTGGCGTTCACGACCGTGCCGATCACCCGGTCGGCCTCGGCGATCTGCTTGGCGGTGTCGACGATGTCGATCGCCGGGGCCAAGCGACTGCCCCCGTACGGTGAAAACCGCGCCGGCACGTTCTGGTTGTCGCCCTTGAAGCGGGGGAGGTCGTCGCCCATCGCTTGCAAGACTGGCCGACACGTCGACGTTTCGCCAGCGGTGGCCGCAAAAGTGACCCCGAGCCGGGGAACGGTCCTCCCCGGCCGTGTTCTCCCCCTCCCCCGGCTGCTCCCGGCTGCTAGGGGAACGTGGTCCCTACGGAGGTCCCAGCGGAGGTCGAGCTCGTCATCGGACCATCCGTGTCGAAGCCGCCGCACTCGAGCGCGTCGCCCTCGGCGATGTTGAGCACGAACGTTCCCTGCCGACCCGAGTAGCCCTCGATGACGATGTAGACCGTCTCGCCCTCGGTGGCTTCGTAGATCAGGCCGGACTCGAAGCCCTCACAGTCGTCGTTGCAGTCACCGCGGGAGGCCCCGCACTCGGGCGCAACCACCGACAGCACCGTGTCGATGCCGGAGCCAAACGTGTCAATGACGAACGGCCCGCTCCCCGGCGGCGTCCAGGACACGACGTAGTCATCGCCGCTATCGCCGGAGTCACCGGTCGTGCCGCCGCCCATGCCGGTCGTTGCTCCCCCGCCACCGCCGTCATCCTGTCTCTTATACACATCTCCGAGCCCACGAGACCTCTCTACATCTCGTA
>CAJXVA010000549.1 GCA_913061055.1 uncultured Pseudomonadota bacterium | reverse complement strand
ATCTACACTAGATCGCTCGTCGGCAGCGTCAGATGTGTATAAGAGACAGATCTTGCGATGTGCTGCGGCGGAGCGATGGAGGTTTTCGTGGAGTACTTGCAACCGCAACCCCGTCTCGTCGTGATCGGAGCCGGGCACGTCGCCCAGTCGCTGGCCCCCCTGGCGGTCTCGGCCGATTTTCGCCTCACCGTGCTCGATGAGCGTGAAGAGCTGCTGGAGCATCCGGCCTTTGCCGGCATGCACACCGGGGCCTACGACGTGGATGAACTCGAGGTGGCCGTGCCGGACCTCGACGACCGCGACTACGTACTGATCATGACCCATGATCACGCCCGCGATGAGCGGGCCCTCGCGCACCTGCTGCGACGGCCGTACCGCTACTTGGGCATGATCGGGTCCCGGAGAAAGGTGCATGCCGTGCTCCGAAGGGTCCTGGCGCGAGAGGAGCAACGGGGACGGCCACGGCCCGCCCTCTCTCGCCTCCGAGCGCCGATCGGACTCGCGCTGGGCGGGCGCACGCCAGCCGAGATCGCGGTGAGCGTCGTGGCCGAGCTGATCGCCGATCGCCACGGCGGCTCCGGCCGACCGATGACCGTCGTCTCCGAGGTCGACACTTCGGCCGGCGCCGCGCCCGAAGCCCCAGGCGCGTCAGAGTCCGAGTAGCTCGCGGAACGTGCGTCCGTTGGGGTCGACGCGTCCATCGGGGCGCCGCATGAATCGGCCCTGAAACTCCCGGATCGCGGCGATGGTCTTGCGCCCGATCAAGCCGTCGGCGGGTCCAGGGTCGACGCCCTGCTCTGCGAGCAACGTCTGCACCAGCAAGACGTCGTCGTGCTCGTTCTCCCCCCGGCTCCCCACGCTCGCCTGCAGGTGCGGACCGTTCGGGACCTCATCGACGCGCCAGAGCATGACCTTCGCAGCGACGTCGTAGTAGGCCGCGTGACGGCACCGGTCCCGATTCCACAGGTCGATGTGGCCATTCGCGTCGCTCCAGATGTCGACGTCGAACACCACGACCCCGCGGTTCCCAAAGAAGGCGTTGGGGACCGGGCCGCCCTCGCCACCGGCGTAGGTGTGGGTCAGGTCTGGGGGGCCATGGGTTCGCTCGAGGTAGCGACGGAACTCGTGGACCCGCAGCGCGTAGTGACGCCCGTCCGCGCCGACCACCGTCGCCAGTCCATCGTCGCGACGGTCGGGGATCGGATTGCCCGAAGCATTGAAGGCACGGCTGATTCGAATCACGCACGTGTTGCGAATCCAGTCTCGGTCCGCGCCTCCCCCGATCGCTGCCTTGGCCGCGGCCGCGGTCCCGCCAGGGTTGGGGTAGGCATCCCACATCTCTTCGAAGTTCCGCAGCCCGGTCATTGCGCTCTTTGGCTCCAACTGCAGGAGCAAACCAAGTCTCGGCCGCCGCCACCTGGTTGTAAAGCAAGCAACCAACACAACACGGCCCGCAGTCCGGGTGGCGAACTGTGGCTCGGAGCACAGCGCTGCGCCCTGTCTCCACGCGCCAGCGGTGTAGGGTCCGGGCATGATCTCTCGAACGCTTCGTGCCCTGGCCCTTCCCGCGCTTGCCGCTGCAGGTGTTGCCTTCGCGAGCACGGGTGCATCCGCAGCCGAGCCCACCAACACCGGCAAGCGGTTTCGCTTTCATGGTGAGCTCGACGTGCTTTCGTTCTCCCACTTCAACCCGGACGGGAACGGCGACAACACCAACACCCTCGGTTTCGGTATCGGCCGGACCACGGGCGTTGACAGCCTCATCCTGCCTCCGATTTGGTCGCTCGGTTTTGGCTACGTGTTCCTGGGCGGCAACGCGATCGTGGGTGGGCGGTTTGCGTTCAACCTCTCCACCACTGGGGACGAAGACGACGATGGGATGGGGACCGCCACCCCGTCGCGAACGACGGCCGTAGGCGGCGAGCTGGTCCCCTACTTCCGCTACCTGTTCCTGCCCGGGAAGCGAGCGCGGCCGTTCATCGAAGGCCGGTTCGGGTTCGGTGGTAGCGCGGGCTCCACCCGCGTCGAAACGGACCCGGAGACGGTCAGTAGCTTCAGCGAGATCCACCCCATCGTCGGCATCGGCGGCGGCGCGCACATCTTCCTGATCGACGCGTTCTCGATCGACCTCGCCCTCACCTTCGACTATGCGGCCCCGCACACCAAGAGCCGGACCGAAATTGGGGACATCACGATGGAGGAGGACTACTCCAAAGCCGGCGATTTCATCAATCTCGCCGCCCAAGCTGGGTTCTCGGTCTGGTTCTAGCCGCGGCCCGCATCGCAGCCCGACCCGCGGGCCGGGCTGCTACAGTCCCCGCGATGCTCCGTTCGCTCGCCTGCGCTGCGCTGTTGTGCCCTTGGCTCGCCACCGGGTGCAGCGACGACACCTCTGAGGGTAGTGGCGGCACGGAGGGCGGCGCGTCCACCGAGAACGCCTCGAGCACGGGCGAGAGCGACACCGAGACCGCTGGCGGATCGGGCAGCTCCACGACCGACGCGCCGAGTACCGGGGTCATCCCCAGGAACTGCGTCGTCCAGCAGGGCGACGGAGCCTGCATGGTGGAGACACGCGTCCAGGTGCCTTCGCCCGAGGTGACGTTCGGCGACTTCGATGGGGACGGCGATGTCGACATGTTGGCGCGCAGCGAGGAAACCGGCCCCGACGATGCCGACGAGGCGGTGCTGTTCACCAACAACAGCGGGACCTTCGATGACGGCGTCGCGCTGGGCTTCGGCACCGCGCCCATGGCCAACAACCTCCCGGTTGCCCTGTCCCGACCCCGCCCCGCCGGCTCGCAGTCGGACAACGTCCGCAACGCGTTCATGCAGGGGACGTACGGGGCCCTCGGTGACGTCCAGGTCGACGTGTGGTGGGTCCAAGGCTCGCAGCTCCAGCGGTTCTACGATCCCACCGGGTCTCCACCCGCCGGACCCTGGTTTGGTGACTTCGACGGGGACGGTTCCACCGATCTCGCGTTCGCACCCGACGCCTCGACCCTGGATGCCCTCGAGATCCGCAGCTGCACGGGACAAGACTGCGGCGCAGCCCAAGACGTCGGCGTGACCGGGGCCCCCTCGGGCCCGTGGACCATCCTGGGCACCGACACCACCGGGGACGGCATGGACGAGCTGCTCGTCGTTCGGGAAGGAGACAACGGCCTCGAAGTCATCGTCTTCACCAACGAAGGCTCCAGTTTCACGTCCAGCTCGACCCTCGAACTCGGCAACGACCTCGCACCGGCCTCGGCCCGTATCGAGGACGTCGACGCCGACGGTCGCGGCGACTTGGTCCTGACGAGCACCGGGGATCCGATGTCCAACAGCTACGGAGCCACCCTGCACGTGTTCAATCAAGACGGCGCCGGAGGCCTGCAGAGTGGGCCGGTGATCGAGGCCGGCGAGCGCATCACCGGCTACGCGATCGCCGACTTCGACGGCGATGGAACGCCGGACATCGGCCTGCGGCGAACCGATCTCGCCATCGTCAACGTCGGACTCGGGCCTGGCTTCAGCGGTGGCGTCTCGTATGAGATCACCGCCGAGGCGACCGGGATCGAGGGCCAGGCGATTCCCACGTGGCAGACCGAGATCACCGACCTCGACGGCAACGGCTCCCTCGACATCGTGACCATCTCGGCCCAGGGCAAAGAGGTCTACGCGGCCAACGTCCTGCTCTCGCAGTGACGCCCGGCCAACGCCCGCCGAACGGAAAAAGCCACCCGACCGCCGGGAAGCGGGCCGAGTGGCTCAAGGCTGCGGGGCGACCGGCTAGGGAAGCGCGGCTTGGATCTGCGCTTCGGAGATCGACCCGGTGCCGATCAGCTCGAGGCCGGGAGCAAACAACGCCTCATCGGGCGCGCTGATCGAGTTGCCGAAGATCGGCACCACGTCGAAGACGTTGCCCAGCGAGATGATCGGGAACGTGTGTCCGTACTGCGTGGCCCAGTCTTGGAGCTCAGCTTGCGAGGGCGGACCGCCCTGTGTCCCGGCGTAGTACGCCCCGTAGATGATGAGACCCTGGTCTTTGTATTGTTGGTACGTTGCCTCCAGACCGGAGGCGTGCGAGGCGCAAAGGCCTCACGTAAAGTTCCCTAAGACCAGTAAGACGGCTTTGTGGCAGAAGTCTCGCAAGTAGACGCTGTCGCCGTTTTGGTCCGTCCCGACGAGCGTGTCGCCCGGGCCGGATGCGTCATCGCAGGCGCCCACGTCCCAGCCGCCGGCATACGGACTGTCTCCTCCCGCGCCAGCGCTGTCGCTGTTGTCACCGCCTGAGCTCTCGCCCCCGGAGTCATACCCGCCGGAGCTCTCGCCCGCGGTGTCTCCGACGGTGTCCTCCCCGGCCGAATCGGGGCTGGTCTCGCTGCCGGCCGAGTCCCAGGTGTCAGAGTCGTCGCTGTCCCCCCAGCTCGAAGCGCTGTCGCTCTCGCCAGAGGAGCCGCCCGCAGCGTCCGACGGATCACCATCGTTGCCCGGGATCCAAGGAACTCCGTCGGCGTCTTCAGTCTCGTCATCACACGCCGGCACAAAGAGTCCCAGCGCGACACATACAAACAGTGAGGTGGTTTTGTACCGCATGGGCATCATCGCAACCTCCCTTCTTCCCACCTCAAGGGTCGCACCCCATGCCCGGTGCGGCAAGCGCGACGGGGCCTGCTGCGGATCGTGTAGTGCGCCTCGCGTCGGTCAGTGGGCTTCGAGAGGAATCCTCGGGGGGATGCAACATTTGTCCGTCTCGGGCTACAAAGGACAAACGTGGAGGGGTCCAACGTCGGTCGTGCGGCGCGGTGGATGGCGCTTGGACTGGCGTCCATGCTCGGTTGCGCGCCCGACCTCCCCGAATCCGACACCGGCGTCGCCTACGATCCCAGCGCGGGAAGTGGCAACTCCGGCGGCGGCGGATCGTGTGACACCCCAGCCGACGACGATATGGAGCTCGGCGGTGTCGTGGCCCTCCCCGGCTCCGTCCGGCGCCTGGTGGAAGCCGGCGGCGGCGTGTTGGCCTGCGGAGACACCTTCGCGGCCTGGCTCGACGATGGCGGCGCCGTACAGGGGCAGCTCGACCTGAGCAGCCCTTGTGTCTCGGCCGCCGCGCTTCCGGGCGACGTCGCGCTCGTCCTGACCGCCGACGGAGCGCTCCGTGCCCTGAGCACGAGCGGTGGCCTCTCGGTCCTCCAGTCCGTAACGCTCGAAGGCACCCCCTCGGGCCTCGCGGTCCTGGGCGATGCCATCTTCGTGGCCGCCGGATCCGGTGGCGTGCTTCGACTCGAGGGGTCGAGCCTCGAGGTCACCACCAGCTTCGCGCTCTCCAGTGCGCTCGACGTCGCCACCTCCGATGCCGGCATCCTGGTCGCCGCCGGAAGCCAAGGCGTGGTCTTGCTCGACCCAGACTCCGGGGAGACCCGCGCCTCGCTCGTCACCGAGAGCCCCGCGCTTGGCGTCCGAGCCAGCGGCAACGAAGCGCTGGTCCTGCGCGGCGCCCAAGGCTGGGACTGGCTCGACGTCTCGGAGACACTCTCCTCGTCGGGGCCGATGACGACCGAAGGCGTGGTGATCGACGCGCTGCTGTCCAACGGCAACGCGTTCGTGGTGGAGGGTCATGCCGTGCTTCGCTATGGACGCTCGGACGGTGTCGTCACCCGACTGTCGTCCGAGCACCGCCCCGACGTCGGCATGATTGCGGGGACCTGGCTGCGAAGTATCAGCGCGATCGGGGATGGCTACGCGGTCGCAGGTGATGCGGGCGTGTTCGAGTTCATCGTCCGGGCGCCCAGCGCTGCACCCGACCTCACCGTCGATGCTCCGTCGTTGCAGGTCTTCGCGGCCGCTGGGGAATCCGTCGAGGCGCTGTACGTCGTGCGCAACACCGGCGGTTCCGCGCTGCGCATCTCCGAAGTGGACACCGATGGGCCGTTCACCGCGACCCTCGATACCGACAACCTCGACAGCTCCTCGTGCGAAGGCCAGGTCGAGCTCCCGCCGGGCGCGAGCACCCCGATCTCCCTGGTGTTCGATGCGGGTGAAGGTGCAATGACGGCGGGAACCCTCTTCATCGAGTCCAACGATCCGGATCAGCCCACGCTGCAGGTCGCGCTCGAAGGAAACCCGACCGGTCCCTCTCCCGGCGTCGTGGCCCCTGACTTCACAGGACTCACACTCGCCGGCGAGCCGTTTCGGCTCTCGGATCACGCGGGCAAGGTCGTCTTCATGAAGCTGTTCGACTTCGGGTGCTCGACCTGCTCGGAGGAGTTCCCGCGCATCCAACAGGACCTCGTGCCGATCTACGGCGACGACGTCGTGTTCGTCGGCATCAACAAAGGCCGCCGAACCGCATACGCCGACTCCTTGGCCACCGACGCCGGGCTCGATTTCCCGGTCGTCCTCGACATGGATTCGCAGGCCTTCGCCCGGTACCGCATCCCGAGCAAGGTGTTCCCGCTTCACGTCATCGTCGACACCGATGGCACCATCGTGCTCGCCGACACCGAGCCCGGCTTGGCGCTGGTCGAGTCGACGCTCGCCTCCCTCGTCGGCGGCTAGTGCCTCATGCCCAAAGTCCGTGCCGGGTTTCTGCGCGACCCCCTTCGGGGTGTGGGGTCGCTCCGAAA
>CAJXVA010000548.1 GCA_913061055.1 uncultured Pseudomonadota bacterium | reverse complement strand
TCGCCCTGCACAACACCTCATCGTCGTCGGTGCTCGACGCGGTGGTCTCGCGGGACGTGCATTTCGGCATCGTGGTCAACCCACGGCCACACCCCGATGTCGTCCTCACCGAGCTGTTTCGCGACGCGATCGACGTGTTCGTGGCTGCCCCCGACGGAGACCCAGGACCCACGGACCCTGCCGCCTACTATGGCGCCTCGGGGGCCCGGTTCTGCGAACTCGACGAGGCCCGCGCCTACTTCGAAAATCACCCGCTCATCTATCCCAGCCGCGTCGACGAGTGTGCCCAGCTGCTCGAGCGGCTCGGTGCGAGTGGATTCACCCCGCCCAGACGCCTCGAATGCGGGGACTTTGAGCTGGTCAAGAGCCTGGCCCTGTCGGGTATCGGACCTGCCCTCCTGCCCCGCCGGATCGCCGCTCACCGCAGCGCGCACCAGCTCCGGCGGCTCCATCACACGCTGCCCGTGTTCGAGGACTCCGTTCAGCTCGTGTTCCGTGCCGATCTTCACCGAACCCGCGCGGCCACCTATCTCAAGGAAGAGCTGGTGCGAAGCGCCAAGGCAATGGGGTCCGTCGCCGTCTAGGCGTCGTGGGCCGACGCTGTTACTCGACGGTGACCGAGGCTCCCGGAGGCACGGCAAAGCGGGTCGCCCCGCCCCCCTCGACGCGCTCGACCAGCGCGACACCATCGAGGCCGGCGTCCACGAGATCGCGACGCAACCGATGCAGGAGCACGCCGACGGCGGACCGTGTTTCGGTCCCGCCTGGCCACACCCTTGGGATCAACACGTCGTCGGGAATCGGATCGCCGGGGACGTGCGGGGCTGGTGGCTGGAGCAGGCAGGCCGCAAGATCACAGCGACGGCCTGCGAGGTACACGACGGTCTCCTCGCCACCAAGCTCGACGAAGAGCCGTCCTCCTCGGGGCAGAAACTGCAGCCGCACCGAGGGTGCTTCGGTCATGTCTTGTGCCGCGGCGCCACCGCGCCCCAGCGTCGTCCCCAAATACGTCGCACCGCCCACGATCACCGAAATCCGCGCGCGACCCAAGTGCACGACGTTGCCCCGAGAGAGCCGGTGCAGCGTGCCGGCATCCAGCTGCACCAACCCCGCCTTGTGGGCCGACACGCCCAGCGCCACTCCTGCCTCGAGCAGCAGCTGGCCACGCGCGACGCGGAACAGGGCGGAACGAGGAGCGCAGCCAGGGATGCGGAGGTCATCATCGGGGCCGTTGCCGACCGACAGCCCGCGCTCGCTGACACCAAAGACGCCGCCCCCGTGGAGCCGCAAGACCCACGAGGGCTCGCCATCACCGACGCTGCTCGACGCTCTGACCGTGACCATGAGTCCGGGAAACGACAGACGCGTCCCATCGGCAAGCGCAGCGTTCTCGGTGCTCTCGACCCTGCCCAGCGAGACCAACGCCAGGCCCTCGGCGGTCCGGTGGACGATGGCGTGCCGGCGGCTGGCGTGCTCATCGTTCAGAACGAGATCGCAGTCCGCGCTGCGGCCGATGAGGAGGCCGGCGGGACCGACCCTTCGGCGGGTCCCGTCTGCGAGCTCAAGCCACCACTGCGTGCCGTAGTCGGCCATCCGAGCGCGATCATACAAGCTGAGGCCACCGGCGCCGAGCCGCGATGACAAGCATTGCGCGGCGTAGCGCACGTCACTCGGGCAACGCATGCGCCTGCAGCCAAGCTCGGACCCGGGCCTGTTCTGCGGGCTCGCGCTCAGGGGTCTTCGCCATCGTCGCTCCCGCTTGTTCGACCAGCGTGCGCGCCGCTGCCCGATCCTCTCCAAGGCGCCAGCGGAGCTCGCCCAGGCGCACGCGCGAGAGCGCGGCGCCAAACTCCTCTTGCCCGCCCCGCTCGCCGGTTGCCACGGCCTTCTCTACGGCGCCGATCGCTTCCGCCAGACGGCCGTCTGCTTCGTACGCCTGGCTCAGCGTAAGCCAGCACATCCCCACGGCGTCGTGGTCGGGGCCGAACGCTTCGGTGTAGATCGCCAAGGCCTCTTCGACAAGCGGTACCGCCTCCGTGGGCCGCCCCATCTTGAGCATCACCGCGCTCAGATTCTGCAGGGATCCGGCCACTGCCGGATGGTCCTTTGCCAGGGACTCTCGTTGAATCGCGAGTGCGCGACGATGCAGCGCCTCGCTCTCCTCGTCGCGTCCTCCCTGGCGAAAGTATGCATCGGCGAGGCTGCTCATCGCAGCCGCCACATCGGGGTGCTCGAGCCCGAAACTGGCGGTCCGAATCTCGACCGCTTGCTCGAACATGTCTATCGCCGCCTCGAGTTCGCCGTTTCGGCTCAAGACCAGACCGAGGTTCATGGCAGTGACGGCGATGCTCAGGTGCTCTGGCGGAAGCGTCGCGCGCTTGATTGCGAACGCCCGCTCCTGGTAGTCGCGCGCCGCGGCCATGTCTCCTTTCCTGAACGCCACGATGCCCAGGTTGCCCAGTGACATCGCGACTTCGGGATGCTCGGGGCCGAAGGTCTCTTCGCGGATCTCCAGGGCCCGCAGGTGTTGTTCCCCGGCCTCCTCGTAGTGGCCCAGCGTGGTCTGAACCGCTCCGATGTTGCTGAATAGGAACCCCAGATCGATGGGATAGTCCCCCGGCAGTGCCTCCCAGATGTCCCGCGCTGCGGAAAACTCTTCGAGCGCGCGCTCATAGTCCCCTTGCACAAAAGCGACGTTGCCCACGGCGTTGTGAAACCCTGCCTCCGGGGCTTGCTTGCTCTGCCCCGCACGCTTGAGCATCGTAGCCCCCACGGTCGTCCAAGCTTCCGCAGCCTTGGGTGATCGCAGCTTCGACCCGAGGACTTGGAGTAGATCGACCGCAGCCTCTGCCGCACCGGCATCGTCGCGCGACGTGACTGCAACCTCGAAGGCCTCGACATAAACGGCGCGAGCGGTCTCATGGTCGCTTTGTCGCGTGGCAAACGAACCCAGGGTCCTCAAGGCCTGCGCGGTGAACGGCTCGTAGGCCAGCTCCCTGGCTTGGTCCACGACGACCTGTGCCAGTCGGCTGCCCTCGGCGTAGTCGGCGGAAAACTTGTGGGACGCAGCCTCCTCGAGGGCGACCTCGAGGCGCGCGAGTTCGGCCTGTTTGGCGGGGTCGTCGGGAGGCCGTACCGTAGCGAGCAGGCCCGAGGCGTCGGCGCACGGCTCGAGCTCCGGCAGCTGGAATGCGGTGGCGACGGCGCCGCGGACAACATCGTCGTTCGCGTCGGCGAACGCATCGACGACACTTGTCAGACGACGCAGACGAGCATCGAGGCACCGGTTGCGGAGCGTGTCGACTTCAACGGTTCCAGGGCCAGCTGAACGGCACGCTCGCCCCGCCTCGCGGCTCCAGGCCGTGACGTAGTCTGTGAGCTGGCCCGAGGCTCGGTCCCACGCCTCGGATCCATAGCGGACGGCGCTTCGCTCGAATGCATCCGCGCCAGCTTGCTGTGCGTCCGCTGACCAGACCTCGGAGGCGGCAAGCATTCGCGACTCGCACGCGTCGTCCGTCTGCTGCGCACTCCACCACCACGTTCCCGCAATGACAGCGCCGAACGCCATCATCCCGGCGGGCACGGCTGAGCGGCGGGAGGGCGCAGGAAGCTCTAAGGCATCGAGCAGAGCCCCGATGCTGGGGTGCCGCGCGTCGGGTTCGAGTTCGAGCCCGCGCGCGACGGCGGCGAAGACCGACGGCGGGACGGGGCTCGAATCCGGCGGTGGCCGCAATCCGTCGTTGTGCATCGCCAGCACAAAGGCGGCGACGGTCGTCCCTTCGAAGGGGCGCGAGCCGTAGAGGGCCTCGTACAACGTGACGCAGAAGCTCCACTGGTCCGTGCGTGCATCCACGCTCCGGCCCTCGAGTTGCTCCGGTGGCATGTACGCTGGCGTGCCGAGCATGGCGCCTTGGCTCGTCACCCGGACCGCAAGAGC
This sequence comes from uncultured Pseudomonadota bacterium, assembly GCA_913061055.1. Lineage (GTDB taxonomy): Bacteria > Myxococcota_A > Polyangia > Nannocystales > Nannocystaceae > CAJXVA01. Next base: position 2,681 of record CAJXVA010000548.1, on the reverse strand, counting down.
CTTTTCGCCATGTCCAGCGTCGGGCACCGGTTCGTTGGCTCCGGTCGTCCCATCCCGCGCCTCGGGCACGCTGTCGAGGGTCATGCTGCGAGCCAGCCCGAAGTCCAGGACTCTCACCCGGCCATCGTCACCGACCATGACGTTGTCGGGCTTGAAGTCGCGGTGCACGAGGCCTGCTTCGTGAGCCGCCTGCAAACCGAGCGCGGCCCGTCGCATCGTGTCCAGCACCTCGGTCCAGCTCCGTGCCTCCCCCTCGAGCCACTCCCGCAAGGTCACTCCCTGGACGAACTCCATCGCGACGAACACCCGTCCGTCGACCGTGCCCGCATCGTGGACCGGCACCACATTGGGATGGCTCAGCCGCGCCATCGCTTGGGCTTCGCGCAGGAGCCGAAGTCTCGATTCTTCCCCCATGAGGTCCGACGCGAGCAGCTTGATCGCGACCCGGCGATCGAGTTCCGGATCGTAGGCCGAGAACACAACCCCCATGCCGCCCGCGCCGATGCGTTCCAAGATCAGGTACCGACCGATCTTCGTGCCCGGTCCGAGTCCGGACTTGGATGGCGACGACGCCGGGAGGGTGGCGTCTTCGGGATGGGAGGGTTCAGTCAAAGGGTTGCCGCAATCATCGAACAGAGTCGTCGGGGACGTCTAGACCGGAGTCCTGAGTCACGGAGACTCGGCACGGCGGGGTTGAGGGGGCGCAGGCGACTGGGCCTTTCTCAAGCCGTCGATCCAGGTTTTGGCTTCTTCAACCGGGTATCCGTTGAACGGGTCTTTCGTCATTCGGTCGTAGGCATCCTCGGCGTCCCGAAGGATTTCGACGCCGTCACCGCCTCGCCCCAATGCGAGGCGCGCACGAAGGAGAGCATAGACGGCGGTCTCCGCCGCGACATCGGCATGCCCCATCTGGAACTCTTCGTTGGATCGTTTGAGAAAGCCCTCTGCTTCGCTCCAGTGCCCCTGGTCGAGCGTCACCGCCGCACCGTCGAGGAGCGCCGGAAGAGTCAGACGTTTTGCAAACGTACCCTCCTCGACGAATTCGAGGGTTCGGTTGATGTCCGCGAGGGCCAGATCGAACCGACCCAGTCGGCGATACACGAACGCTCGGCAGTGCAGACTTCCCGACAGTTGTTGAAACTCGCCGGTTCGCTCGCGGATCTCGATGGCGGCGTTGGTCTCATCAAGTGCAGCGTCCCAGCGCTCAAGCCCACTGTATGCCCAGGCCCGTGTCATCCGAGTGAATGCCGTCTGTGGGTCGTCGGGTCGTAGCTCCGCCGCCTCGATCACCTCCACCTTCGCGATGAGTTCCAACGCGTCCAAGAAGCGCCGCTGCTGCACGCGCACGAGTGCAAGGTTGTTGAGCACCCGTGCGCGCTGCAGAGCGGAGCTCAAATGGAGTGCGGGGAGCAGACTTTCCAAGAGCTCGGATGCTCGGTCCAAGTCACCGGCCAACTCCCAGTCTGCGGCTTCGTTCATGGTCGCAGAAACAACCCACCGGTTGCCCGCACCGTAGGCTCGCTGAAAGATCTCTCGGGCCCGGCCCGCTCGTTCCGCGGCGACCCTCGGTTTTCCAGCGGCCCCATAGGCCACGCCCAGGTTCAGCAACATGCCGCCGGTGCGGGGGTGATCGAGTCCCAGTTCTCGCACGGTTTCCGCGAGCGCCTCTTCGGAGATTTTCAAACCGAGTTCCGGCTTTCCGGCGTGGGGATACAGCGCGCCCAGTCTGCGGAGGATCGCCGGACGCCGGAGTCGCGATGCTTCGCCGGCGTCCACAGCAGCCAACGCCGCTTCGCAGGCCTGTGTCGCGCCCTCGTACTCCTTTCGTTCATTGAGGAGGAGACAACGGAGCTCATCTGGGGGGAAATCGTGGCCGTGGTCTCCTCGGGCGGCTTGAGCCCGCTGTCGTTTTGCCCAAAACTCCGCGGCTTCGAGGTCGTCATGCTTGGCGTGCATGCTCGTGGCTTTCCACGCCATCTCAGTTGCAAGGTTCGCGGCGTCGTGTGCCACCGCGAGTTCGTATGCCTCCGCGTAGACTTCGGTGCAGCGCGGATTGTCTTGCCGGGAGAGTGCCGCCCCGAGGACACAGAGCGCGTCGATCTTTGCATCCCAGGGGAGTTCGCGCTCTCCGTCGAGCAACGCCTCGGCGATGGCAAGGGCCCCTTCATCGTCGCCGGTCGCGATAGCGATCTCCGCGGCTGTCAGACGGTCGCGGAAAGAAACGTCGGTCGGCGCGCCCACAGCCCCTGAAACACAACGAGAAGGGCGCGGGAGGGCATCCAATGGGCGCGTGATTCGCTCCGCCTGTGAAGCTGACAGATCGGTCATGGTCGCAAGGACACCCTCGAGGACCACGAGGTCGCGTTCGAGGCAGGGCGCAACGATGCCCTCGGCCTTGCAATGCGCGGCTGCACTCGAAACCCACTCTCGCCTCCACCGCGCGACGGCCCGCTCGAGCGAGCGCTTCGCGTCGATGGCATACGGCACGCCGCTGTCCGTGAGCGCGCGATCGATGGAGGCACGTTGCGCGGCTGTCCACACCTGTTCGACCCGGTCTCGGGCCTGCTGAACGCAACGCTCGCTCGTATCTCCGGTGTTTTCGGGCGCCGCGTTCGGCCAGAATGCGAGCAAGCCAACGGCGCCGCCCCCGACCTGTCTCTTATACACATCTCCGAGCCCCA
>CAJXVA010000547.1 GCA_913061055.1 uncultured Pseudomonadota bacterium | reverse complement strand
ACAGGGCTGGGCTGGCCTGGGGCGAGGGCTTGGCCGCACACGCACCGACAACGAGAAGCGCCGAGAAGGCCAACGGGCGTCGCAGCATGTTGCGGGATATAGCACCTCGGGAGAGGAGCCCCTTGCTCGGGCTCACACTGAGTTCACGGCACGTCCCAATAGCCGGCGAAGTAGGCGGCAGCGAGCTGCCAACGTCCCTCGTCCGAGTTCATGTCCAACCGTCCCTCCTGCAGGGCGCGATAGCAGGCGGCCAGCGAAACGTCACCGGAGGGCGCGGTTGTGGGAGGTTCGTTCACCAACTCCAAGAACGCGCAGCCGTAGCCGATGTAGACCAGCCGCCGCGCCTGGGCGAGGACCTCGGCGCTGGGGTGCGGCACGCCAGATGCCAACGCGTAGCGCTCCAGCATCCAGGCGACGTTCTCCGGTGGAAGTAGCAACATGTTGATCAGCGTGGCCAGGTCGACCCACCGATCTCCGGCCGCGGCAGTATCCCAGTCGACCAGCCAAACCTTGCGCCCGTCGTAGATGAGGTTGGATGGATTGAGATCCAGGTGACACAGCGCGTCGGCGACCTCGGTGGGCCCACGCTTCCGAAAGTCGCGCCATGGTCCCGCCGCAAACGCGGGCACGGCAAAGGGGACGCTCTCGAGCACCAAGCGGCTGCGTTCGAGTGGAGACACTTCGCTCGGAGACGTCCGCGGGTCGAGCTTGTGTAGCGATGCGACAGACTCCGCGAGGCCGGTCAGCGCTCCGTCGATTCTGTGGGGGTCGAACAGCGCTGCAAACAGCGAGACGTCCTCGACATGTTCCGATAGGATCGCGCGGGACGAGGTATCCCAGGCGAGGACAGCAGGCGTGATGCCCCGGTCCGCCGCATTGCGCTGAACATCAAAGGTCGCGGACCAGCGAGCCTGGCTGCGCCCCGGTGCGTCGATCTTGAGGATGAACCGACGCGGGCCGACGACAACTTCGAAGGTCTGCGCGCCGGATCGGCCGGTCGTCCGTGGGACGAGCTGGGGGGAGGCATCGAGGGGAACAACGCCGTCGAGAAGGGTCTCGGCCAACGCCAAAGGGTTGTCTGCATTCATTGCGAATCTCCGTGAACTGTCCCGGGACCGCTCCTGGGGACGAAGATGCAAGAATGTGAGGACCGACGAACGTCGCGTGCAGGGTGCGTTGGCTTTCGGCGGCGAGGCGGCCCTACCCACCTCGGACCGGAACGTAGCAGCGACCCAGGGTGTTCGCCACCCTGCGACTCCGACCTTCAACAGCCACCGCCGTCGTGTCTTTCCCAACCCTACGGCGCCGCCACAACCGTCGCGCGAATCAGCCGGTCCCGCACCGCTGCCCACTGCGGAGTCTCCGGCGGCATGAGCACAACGATTCGCTCGACCCCGACGCTCTCCAACTGACGCAAGACGGCATACAACTCTCGCGCCGCATCCTCGGGCTCGAGCAACGCGTGCGCCCCTGCCACCGCGTGCCCCACCGACACCACGCCGTCACCGGGCAGCCCGCGATAGCTCGAAACCTCCGCGCGCACGCACGGCACGTCCGGTGCGTAGTGCCGCAGTCCCTGCCCGGGACTCGCTTGTGGTGCGCCGTGGTCGACATGCTGCTCTGCGATGTCCACCGCTCCCAACACCGCACGCAACGCCGCCAGCGAGACCGGGCCTCGCCGCAACACGCATGGCACAGAACCCGTGACGTCGATGACCGTCGACTCGATGCCAACCCCGGTCGGGCCGCTGTCGAGCACCAACGCCAGGCGCCCCTGAAGATCGTCGAGCACGTGCTGCGCCGTCGTCGGCGACACATGCTCGCTGCGGTTCGCGCTCGGTGCCGCCACCGGACGCCCCAACGCCTCGATCACCGCACGAGCCACCAGCGGCTCCGGAACACGAAGCCCCACCGTGTCCAGCCCCGCCGAAACCGCCGCAGTAACCCGATCCGACCGCGGCACGATCACCGTCAGCGGCCCTGGCCAAAACGCCGTCGCCAAGACCTCGGCGACCTCAGGCCACGCACCGGCCCACGCTCTCGCCATCTCGACCGACGACACATGCGCGATCAGTGGATTGCTCTGTGGACGCCCCTTCGCCGCGAAGATTTTTGCGACCGCATCCGCCTGGGTCGCGTCCGCACCCAGCCCATAGACCGTCTCCGTGGCAAACGCGACCAGCTCCCCAGCGCGAAGCAGACCGGCCGCCTCCTCGATGGAAGCGGCCAGGGGTGCCCGAGCGTCGACCGCCAGAACTCGGGTCACCGATTGAGACCGAGCGGCTTGCGCAGCTTGAGGTAGGGCAGGCTGACGCTGTAGCCGATCAGGTCCGCGATGCGCTCCTTCGCAGACACGGAGCTGCCGTCATCACCCTCCCGCGTCAGCATGGCCGCGGCGGTCTCGATCGAGTCACACAACACGAAGCCGGCGCGCGTGGTCGTGTAGGCCACGCCATCCGCGAAGGCCTTCGCATCGAAGCCATCGGCGAGCAAGCCTGCGCTCAGCGACTGAATCTGCTCGAGTCGAGCCGGAGCGAGGTGCGTCTTGAGCTCGGTCGCGTAGGTCTTGGCAGCATCTCGAACATCCTCGGGGAGCTCAGCGTCCGACTTCGCAGCCAGAACCGCACCGTAGACAACCTTGCGAACTGCCCCAGCTGAAGGCAGCACGGTCAGCAAGATGTTCTCGGGACGTGCCCGAGCCACCGAGCGACCGGCTCGGAACTTCAGCCCGACCTCGGACGCGTCCTTGGTCGCACCGTTGCCGGCGATGAGCGACGGGAACACCGTCGACTTTCCGCTGGAGTTGTCGACCAGCGCGGTCACGCGGATGCCCATGCCATCGACGTCACGCTGGAACAGGTCCGGCACGGAGACATCCAGCATCTGACAGGCGTGGGCGACGTAGCGGGCGATGCCAGCCTTGGACTTCAGCGAGACTTCCACCCGGTCCTTGCGAACCACATCGAAGTGCGCGTGAGACTGACCTTCGCGGGCAGCGATCACCGCCCAGACCAGCGACAGGATGTCGGCGGCGCGGCCGTTCTGTGATGGGTGAAAGACGTTCTTCCGCCAATGGTCGCGGGTCAACGCGGTCCGAACCTGTCCCGGGTCGGATGTGCCTTCGAGGAGCTTCAGCTCATCGTCGTTGGCTTGCTTGAGGAAGCGAAGCGTCTTCGCGACCCCACGAGCGCGGTGCTCGTTCCCCATCGTGCCGTAAAGCTCCACCAGCCGGTGGTAGTTGCTCCAATCCATGGGGTCATGGGCGATGAGCGCATGCGCGTGGAACGTAGCCTTGTCGAGAGCATCGGTACCCAGCGACACGGCGAGGTTGATCACCTGCTCGCGACGTTCGAGTAGAGACTCCGGAGCCGCCCCGGCCTTGGTCGCCATCCGAAGCGACTGGTCGTAGGCGGCCACCGCCGTCTTGGCATCGGACATCTTCTCGTGGGCCTGCCCGAGCTTCTGAAACAATGGGGCGATTCGGCCGGGCGGAGTTTCCTTGGGCAGCGTCTTGAGGTGACCTCGGACCGCCTTGGACACATCCTTCCACGACCGCTTCTCGACCAACCGGTCGAGATAGGCCTCGAACGCCTTCGGGTGGTTGGGATCGGCATCCATGACCTTCTGCATCCAGTCCGATGCATCGTCCGGCTTGCCAAGGTTGTCGCGGAAGATCAGTGCTCCAGCGTAGAGGTACTTCGCCTTGACCACCTTGTTGTCTTGAGCTTCGGCAAGACGGGCCAGGATGTTGGTCGCGTCGCGCCACCGCTGCTCGGTGGTGAGGATCTCGAGGATCTTGTGCAAGATCGCCGGGTCCTCGGGGCTCGTATCCATGACCTTCTCGAGCGTCTTGACGGCCTCGTCGGGAAGGTTGAGTTCTGAGGTCTGTAGGTCGGCGACCTCGACGAGCAGCGCGGTGCGCTTGGCGATCAACGCGGTTGCTTCGGCCTCGCCTTCGCAATGGTCGATCTGCCGCAGCACGAGGTCCGCCATCCGGAGCTTGGCCTTCGCCGCCGACGAAGGCCCTCCCGCCTCTCCTCCAAGCTCGATGAGCATGTCGACCGCCGACGCGTTGTTCTCGTCGAGATCGAGCGCACGCTCGAGCATCTGCCCGGCCTTGGACGCTTCGTCCATCCCGATGCGTGCCCGGGCCATCTTCACGTACAGCTGCGACTGCTCGGCGGCAGGGAGCTTGTCTCCCATCCCCAACACCACAGACTGGTAGTTCCGCAGCGCGTCCGCCCACTTCTCGGCGTCCAGGTCGAGGTCGGCGAGCAACTGAAGCACGTCGAGGTTGGTCGCATCCAACCCCCGAGCTTTCTCGAGGTACTCGCGAGCCTTCTCTTCCTGCTCCACCGCCAACGCGCAGCGGCCTGCGAGCGACAGCGCGCGCAGGTTGAGCTTGTGGTCCATCGACGCCTGCGACTTGATCTGCGTGACGTACACCTGCGAATGCGGCCATGCACGAGCGAGGTCGTCTTCCGCCACGAGCTGGTCGAGCAACAACGTCATGCCGTCGCGGTGATCGGGATCGAGTTCGACGAGCTGTTCGAGCACCTCGACACCGCGCGCGGGGCGATCGAGATCACCGACAAACGCCTTCCCGGCTTCGAAGAGACACCGCACCTTCTCCACCCGGTTCGGGTTGTATTCCGCGGCGGAGACCAACGCGTTGGCCGCCTTGAGGGGCTGGTCGTTCTGCTCGTAGATGTCGCGCAGCGAGGTCCACGCTTCGACGAGCGAGGGGTCGATCGATACGGCCTCTTCGAGAGCCTCGACGGCGCCTTCGGTCTTCCCGATATGTGCACGCAGTTTTCCGCCACGAAGTAGTAGCGCCGCTTTTCGCTTGGGGTCGGGCTCGGCGAAGACCTGATCGCGGATCAGCGGTCCAGCCTTCTCGTACTCCTCCCGAGCCAGGTACTTCTCGAGCAGCTTGTCCCGCCATTGCGCTTCGTTGGGGTCGAGCTTGGCGAGAGCTTCGAGGGCCTCGGTCGCGCCGACCTCGTCCTCGAGCGGGCCATTGCACAGCTCGAGCAGACGTTCCCACGCCTCGGCCCGGAACTCGGGTGCAACGTCATCGGCGTGCGCCTGTTGCCGCGCGAGTTCTGCCAGCTTGGCGGGGTCGTCTTGACGGCGATACGCAGACTCGAGTCCTTCAGCCGCCGCCTTCGCCACCGCGTGGTCGACCGGCAATAGGCTGAGCACCTGCTCGCGAGCATCGACGGCACGGTCCTTGCCATCGGGCATCCGATCGAAGAGTTCGGCCTGCTCCGAGAGCAATCCGGCCTTCTCCTCGGGAGCCTCAGTCTGCTCGGTGAGGTTTCCCAGGACATCGACGAGCGCGGAACGAGCGGTTGCATCGTCTGCAGCTCGCGGACGCAGAAGCTCCGCCAGCAGGACTGCGGACTCCGCCTCGGTCCGATCGGTCTGGGTGAGCTCGACCAGCTGAGAGATGGCCTTCTCCTCGTCCTCCAGGTGCTCGAGCGCCACCGAAACCGCCTGCTTGCGAAGGCTCTTGGCCTCGTCGCCGTCCGCCGACTCCGCCCGCTTCACGAGCACATCGAACAGCACATCCCAGCGCTCCAAGGACCCCGCGAGGGACTCCGCGAGTTCGAGGGCCTCGGGATTCGACGGCGCTTCGGCCAGGACGATCTCCGCAGCGCCAAACGCCCCCTCTTCATCGCCAAGCGACTCTCGCAACAGCTTCGCCGCGGCGAGCAGGGACGTATGGCGGTCCCCTTCCTTCTGCAGGTCGGCCAACGAAAGGAACGCGCCCACCAGCTCGGCTTCTTGGCCCAGCTTGCGGTGAAGCGGAATGGTCGCTGACAGCCAAGCTTCCTTGGGCTCGAGCTCCAGCGCGCGACCGTAGGCCGTCAGCGCCTGCTCTTGCGCCCCGAGCCGCTCGGCATGCACCTCGGCCAAGGTCGCATACAGCTGGGCCTGGTCCTCGTTGGAGGGTGCGCGTTCGGCCAAGACACCGAGGGTTTCGGCCGCGGGAGCCCAATCGCCGGTCTCCGATGCAAGCCGCATGACCTCGTCGGCCAACTTGACCTGCTCGGCGACCTCGACGGACTCGATCAACGCCTGGAGGGTCTCGAATGCGCTCCGAGGCGCGCCGAGCTCCTTCTCGAACAACGACACCATCTCGCGCAAGTACTTCACGCGGTCTTGTTGCCGTTGAGCATGCTCTGCCTTCACCCCGAGCACCTCGACCAGACGATCCCAACGCTTGCCATCACGGGCCTCGTCTTCGATCCGATCCACCGCCTGTCGGGCCTCGAGATGCGCGCCTTTGCGCTCGAGGATCGCCGCCCATGCCTCGAGGTCATCGGGATCTTCGGGGGCTGCGAGCGAGAGGGCCCGCGAGCCTTCCTCGTCAGAGACGGCCTGCGGCGCTGCCGCTTCGGGGGCCACGACCAGTGCCGCGATGGCGGTCTTGAGCGCGTCGCTCGACGACAGGTTCGCGGGATCACGGAGCGCAGCCCGGACGGATCGAACGAGGTCGAAGACGTCCGAGCGCGACTCGTCGGAGGGCTGGACCTCGACGTCCGCGGTCGCATCCCCGAGCGCCTTGACGATCGCGGCCATGTCGTCGCCTTCTCCTGTCTCTTATACACATCTGACGCTGCCG
>CAJXVA010000546.1 GCA_913061055.1 uncultured Pseudomonadota bacterium | reverse complement strand
ACGAGATGTAGAGAGGTCTCGTGGGCTCGGAGATGTGTATAAGAGACAGCTTCCGTTCGCTCCCGACGTGGCCCAACGGGTCAGCCGCGCCCTCGATTCCTACGCCGATCAGTGGGTCCGCGTCCAGGCCGACGCTTGCCAGGCCGAGGTCGAGAGCCGCGAGCCACCGGCGGTCGTTGCCGCGCGCATGAGCTGTCTCGCCCGCGGTCGCGCGACCCTAGCGGCGATGACTCAAGAACTCGCCAACGCGGATGCGGACACCGTGATGCGGGCCCCCGAAGCGGTGGGTCAGCTGCCCGATCTGGGCCCGTGCCTCGATGCGGCCGCGCTGGGTCTCGAGTTGCCGCCGGTCCCCGAGGCCGAGGCCGAGGCCGTCGCAGCGGTACGGACGACTCTCGACGAAGCCGTGGTGCAGCGGGTGCTCGGTCGAGTGAAAGAGGACCTCGCCAAGGCCGAGCAGGCGGCAGAGCTGGCCGAAGGACTCCAGTACGTGCCTGTGCGCGCCGAGGCGACGCTGGCTCTCGCGGAGGCCCAGCATGCAGCCGGTCGCTTCGAGGACGCGGAGGCGGGGTTCCACGACGCGCTCTCCATGGGCATCGCCGGTCACCACAACCAGGTCATCGCCGAGGCGGCAGCCGGGCTGAGCAGCCTGGAGTCTGATCGCATGGGCCCGCCGCGGGTGAGCCTGCGGTGGGTCGCGATGGGTCTGGCAGCACTGGAGGCCCAGGGCGGTCAGTCGCCCGACGTGCGCGCCAACTTGCTCAACACCCGCGCACTGGCCAAGCGTCGCGACGGCGATCTCGACGGTGCCATCGAGGACGGTCGGCAGGTGCTTAGGATCCGCGAAGAGCATTGGGGCGCCGAGCACTACGTCGTGTCCGAGCCACTGAGCGAGCTGGGCATGGCCTACGCGCGCAAAAGGGCGAGCACGCCGAGTCGGTGCGGCTGCTCGAGCGGGCCCGTGAGGTGCTGCGCGAGGCCTACGGCGATAGGCACCCTCACTACGCCGCCATCTTGCAGAACCTGGGCACCACCCACTTCGTTCACGGGCAGTACACCGACGCGCTGGCGACCTACCAGGAGTCGCATCGCCTGCTGAAGCTGGCGCTGAGTCCCGAGCATCCCTCGGTGGCCGTGCTCGCGTACAACGTCGCCACTTCGCTGCTGTTCATGGAACGCTACGACGAAGCGCTGCTGCAGGTCCGGCGCGCACAGGCAATCGAGCACGCCGTGCACGGCCCCCGCAGCGGCAGTGCGGCGACCAGCTGGGCGCTGGTGGGTGAGATCCACCTGCGAGCCGGGCGCTTCTCTCAGGCAGAGGAGGCCTTGCGAACCACGCTGTCCATCCTCGACGAAGTGATGCCGAACGAGCGTCGCCGACGGGCCAACAACGCCAGCCAGCTCGGCCTCGTGCTGCTGCGATTGGATCGCGTGGACGAGGCACGTCGTGAGCTCGAGGCCACCCTGACCGTCCAGCGCGAGACCGCCGGCGAGCCGAGCGTCGAGGTGGCCGAGACCCAGGGGCGCCTGGCGTTGGTGTACCTGGAGCAGAACGAGCTGTCTCTGGCGCAGCAGGCCATCGACGACTCAGTGGAGCAGTACGAGTCGCACGACCCCGACCCGCACCAACACGCCGAGGCCCGCTTCCGTCGTGCCCGTATCCTGGCTGCCGGGGGCGAGGTGGACTCCGCACGGGCCGAGGCCGAACGAGCACTGGCGATCTACGCCGAGCGAGCCGATCAGCCTACGCGGCTGCTCGCCGTGAAGACCTGGCTTGACCAGCAACCCTGATTCCCCGTCGGTAACTTCGCGCCGACGAGCAGGGCGGGTGGACCATGTTCGCGTACACCAGCATCGAGTCGCCGGGTCGCACAAAACGGAAAAACCCTGGGCGCCACCGTTCGCAGGGGCTACCCAGGGTTTCTTGCTCGGCTCCGAGCGTGTCGCTACTCGCCGGTGGTACCGCGGTAGTGCGCTTCGTAGTGCTCGCGAAGCTGGGAGTAGTGCTTGTGCAGCGCTCCGTCGTTCTCCATCGCGTGCTTGGCGAAGTACTGACCCCACCAGGCTCCGGCCATTCCCCAGTCGGCGGGTGTCATGCCGAAGCCGGCGAGAATCTCGGCAGCATCCTGGCCTTGCTCATAGCCGACGGACTGCGCGACCTCGATCTCGACCCACTGCTCGATCGCGATCGGCGGATCGCCTGCCGGGTCTCCGCCCGTCTCCATGGCGTCGGCTGCCGCTGCGCCCTGCGCTGCAAACTGACCGGCCCCACCTCCGGCGAACGCCTTGCCGTACTCGGTGGCGATGGTCGCCGTGGTGTCGCGAGCCATCCGGTCGTTCCACTCGGCACTCACCGCCTGCCAGGTGGCGTCATCGAGGCCAAGCTCAGCGACGATCTCGGCCGCGTCTCCACCCTGCGCCACGAATGCCTGAGCCACGGCCCACTGTTGGAGCGAGATGCCGTGGACCGGCTCGAACTCGCTGGCCAGCTCACCTTCGACTCGGGCTTGCTGCTCCTCCCGAGTCTGGTCGTTGGTCGCGTCGAGCTTGAGCTGCATGATGCCGTCGAGCCCGCCGTAGCGGGAGTCGGCGTCGTCAGACATGAAGTAGCGCTCCATCGTCGAGGTGACTTGATAGAAGTGCTGCTCGTCGCGGATCCCGTACTGGGCCAGAGCTGCGCGGCGCTCATCGTCGTCCTCCCAGGCCGCGCTGATGTGCAGCTCGGCTCGAAAGAAGGCCTTGAGGTCCGTGTACGGATCGAACGTCGCGTAGTCGTCGATCTCCTCGAGCTCGTAGTCCCGCTCGAAGTCGTCCTCGTCGTCGTCATCAACGTCGACGTCTTCGACATCATCGGCGTCTTCGTCGGAGGCCGCCATGTCCTCGACAGACACATCCGGCATCTCCGGCATCTCCGGGGCCGGGTCGGCCATCATCGCGGTGACGTCTTCCATCGCGAGTTCTTCGCCCAAGGGCTCGAGGTCGGGCGTCTGCCCCTCGGTCTGAGCAGCGATGTGGGCGGCAACGTTCGCCGGGTCGTAGTCCTCGGGCACGTATGCCGCGGTGCGATCGACCGGGCTCTCCGCAAACTCATCGGCGCCACCGGACTCTTCGAGCGTGGTGTCGAGCTCCTCGTAACCGGATGCCGGATGCTCCGACTGCGTCGCTGCGGATTCCTCTTCGGAGATCTCGAGCTCGGCGTCGGGTTGCAACTCTTCGTACTCCTCGTAGACGGGCTGCGCCTGTTCGTAGCCTTCGCCGTCGGCGTATGCGGGTTGCTCTTCGTAGACCGGCTGTTCCTCCTCGTACGCCTCCGCGTACTCGGGCGCGGCCGCGACGCCGCCGGGCAGCGGCGGCGGCAAACCGGGCTTGTTGCCTGCGCGCCAATCAGAGATGTGCTGACAGAGGGTCTCGTAGTCGATCATCAGACGGTCTGCGGCGCGTCTGCGCCAGCGGACTGCATGGTATCGACCTGTCGCGCGTCGCGAAACACCTACAGTCCCGCACCCGCTCGCCTGCACAGCGCACCCCCTGCGGTACCGTAGCGACATGCTCGTGACGGCACTGGGCGTGGGGCTGACCCTCCTGGCACCGAGCCTGGATGCCACCTCCACCCGTATTCGCTACACGATGCAGGGCGGCGAGGTCCTGAGCGATCTCGCCGCGCAGTATGGGACCGCCGAGGAGGACCTGCTCCGGGAGAACCCCGGGAAACTCGAGCGTGGCCGGGTGCTGACCATCGCCGCGACCCGGCTCCCTCCGCCCCGCCAACGGCTCAAGGTCACGGCCGGCGAGCGGGACGATTGGGCGTCGATTGCCGAGCGGTACGGCGTCCAGGCCGAAGACCTCCGGACCTGGAACCCCAGGGCGTCCCAGCGCAAGCGGCTCCGGCGAGGGACGAGCTTGGTGATGTGGCTCCCCTCCGGGGCCACGCACTATCCCCTGCCCGAGGACGCGACCGGGTTCCCGGAGGTTCCAAAGCCTCACAGCGGCGAGTCGGTTGGGCGACCCAACCGCGGTCGGCTCGTCGATGGCGTCGCCCTACCCGCTGGCCCGTACGTCATCCGCTTCGACTGGCAGAAGTTCGGCTCGGCGTTGACCGTCTGGAACCTCGCGCGGGTGCTCCGCGCCTTTCGGGCCGAAACCGGGTTTGAGGGGGAGCTCTTCGTCGGCGCGATGAGCCGACGCAACGGCCGACGACTCCGGCCCCACCGCTCGCACCAGAGCGGCCGCGACGTCGACGTACGGCTGCCCGCCATGCCGCACGCCGAAGGCTTCAAGCTGGAGATCGACGAGGTCGACTGGCACGCCACGTGGGCGCTGGTCGACGCGTTCGTCCGGACGGGCGACGTGCAGGTGATCTTTCTGGAGCGCAAGTTGCGTCGCCGGCTCAAGCGCGCAGGTCTGGCCCTGGGCGCCGACGATGAACGCATCGCTCGCGTGCTGGGTTCCGTTCGCCACTCTCCGGGTCACACCGCCCACATTCACGTCCGATTTCAGTGCGCTGCGAACGAAGCGCAGTGCCGGGACTGAACCCCGTGAGTCCGCCCACGGCCCTTTTTTCCACTCTCGGAGAATCGCGCGAATCAAACGGGGGCCGAGGTGCACTCACGCTGATGTGCCGGGTTCGAATGCCCGGATGGTCGTCAACCGGCGACCGCGATCTTCTCGCCGACAGACGGCGTATTCGACACAACCTCCCTTCCTCCCCTGTACCCCCATTCCCCATGGGGGGTCGTAGCGTCGTCTGTCGGTCAGTTTTCGTCACCACAACAGCTTTCGGCGGGTCCGCTGTTCGAGCGCGACCACCTCCCTTCCTCCCCCCGAGCTGATCTTGTTCGGATCTCGGGCCCGCCACCTCTTTCGCGCAGAAACCCGGCACGGACTTCGGGCGTGAAGTCCTAGGTCTGTCGCGAATGCACGGTCGACTGCTGCGGACGGCTCGTCCAGCCACGCGGCATGTGGTCCGGGTGATAGATGTAGATGAAGCCGCCGTCGATCGCCGGCATGATCCTGCGCGCGACCCCCGACGAGACGGCCGGGCATCCATAGGAGGTCCCGATTCCAGCGAGGCGTCCGGACCGATCGCGAGCGAAGTACCGGTCGCTGTAGGGATGCATCCCAATGAGCCGCCGATCGGAGGCGTCATTGAGCCCCTGACACACGCCGAACATCCGCAGCCGCGTACCGAACTGGGAGGGGACGATGCCCTTGGCGATGAAGAGTCCGGCGGAGCTCAGGTGGCTGCCGCTGGCGTTGCTGAGAGCTGGCGGAAGAACGTCGGACGTTGGAATCTCGACCCCATCGCGGCCCAGACCGTGCGCGACGAGAAACGACTGACGCGGCTGCGACGCAAACGCCCCCCTCGCCGTGAGCGCGCCCTGTGTGAAGTCAACGACGATCATTCGTTGATGCAGGGGCCGCGGTACGACGGACCTGTACTCGGCGCTCGCGAGGAACTGCCGCAGGACCTGCTGGGCGACCGAGACCGCGGTCCGGCTCGGATAGCTACGTAAGTACGACCCCTCAAACACCGTCATGCGAACACCACCTCCACCGGGAATTGTATCGTACCTCCCCGGATAGCGCACCACATACAGTCCCGCCGACGGGCCGCGTGGCATGCGGCACGTGTTCGAAAAATCTGTCCCGCCGATGGAACCATCGCGCCTCATCTCCGAGTGAGACAGTCGGTGGACGTGGCCCATGCCAGAGACCCGAGCGCGGCTCGGGAAGAGCTCGATGGCACGACCATCGCGGCGGCCTCTCGCGGTGAGCCGTGGGCAGCGCGGCGGCTCGTGGAGTGCACCCAGCGCAGCGTGCATCGCTACGCGTGGCGCATGCTGGGGCCCCGCGCCACCCGATCGACGACGGCCGAGCTGGTGCAAGAGGTGTACGCGAGGGTCTTCCGGGCCTTGCCGCGATACCGAACCGACGGTCCCGCTCGATTCACCACCTGGCTGCTGACGATCGCCCACCGCACCGCCGTGGATGAACTGCGCCGCAAACGGCCGTCGCTCTCGCCCCTGGGCGACCTCCAGCCAGGTCAGCCGGCGGACCGACCCGATCGTCTGCGTGAGCGGGCCGAGCTCGGGGAGCGCATCGCCGCCGAGGTTCAGAAGCTGACCCCCGCGCTGCGCTCCGCCTTCATTCTGCGCGCCTACCACGACCGGAGCCTCGCGGAGATTGCCAACGCGCTCGACATCGACGAGGGCACCGTCAAGTCCCGGCTCCACCGCGCGCGTCAGTCCCTGCAAGCTGCCCTCGAGGAGGTGCGCCATGAAGCCTGAGAACCCCGACGAAGCACTGCTCGAGCGAGGCCTCGCGGCCTGGGATGTTCCCGAACCGCCGCCCGACTTGGCCGACCGCATCTTGGCCCAAAACGCCGAGACCCTCACCGCTCTCTCCACCCCGCCGAACCCGAGCCCAACCCCAGCCGAGCTCCAACCGCTCGAAGAAGACAGACCCGCCATGCTGCCCACCACAATCCGCAACGAGAGTTCCATGCGCCCCTTCTGGACCGCGACCGCACTGGGGTTCGCTGCGGCCGCGGCCATCGTGCTCGCGTTCATGGCGGGCCGGCAGTCGTCCACGCCCTGTCTCTTATACACATCTCCGAGCCCACGAGACCTCTCTACATCTCG
>CAJXVA010000545.1 GCA_913061055.1 uncultured Pseudomonadota bacterium | reverse complement strand
CAGCGTCAGATGTGTATAAGAGACAGCTTGAAAGACGCCTGGCGCAAGGCCCAGGCGAAGGCGCTCTGCCTGATGCCGCCGGCCCTGCTCGATCCCATCCTCGACCGTCGTTACCGGGCCATCCTGGGCCCGGGTGATGCCGCCCCGGCTGTCTCGCCCGGTGGTCCCGCCGCCGCCGTCGCCGCCGTCGCCGCCGTCCCCTTCGTCGCCGCCGCCGTCCCCCTGGGTCGCTGTGACGATGCCTCCCTGGGTATCAGGATCGATGCCTGTGACGATCCCACCGCCACTGTTGCCCCCTCCGCCGCCAGTGTTGCACTCCCAGCTGCAGCTCTTCACGCCGGACGTCGTGGCCGTTTCACCGAACGAGCCGGATCCGCCACATTCAACGTGGGGGGAGGTCGCAAACCCCAAGCCGTTGCAGTCCGCGGTCGCTTGAGCCGTGCAGTTCTCCAACCAGCGAGTACATGCCTGGTCGGACATCGCCTGGGATCCGAGCGCCATCGCGCCGGCGAGGAGAAGCGCCAGGAGAGCAATTCCCCCAACGTGTGCGCCCCAGGTCATCACCTCGTCGGTGGGTTGCGATCCCGACATCGCCATCCCGAGCAACAGGCCCGCCTTTGCGCGACGGTCTTGGAGAGAACCGGCGAGTTGAAACGGCGTCTTCGTGTCGCCCTTGCGGATCCGGATCGACTTGAAGTCGCTCGAAAACTGCACCGAAACGTTGCCATTAGTGCCCACCAAGTCGAAGCGGTTCGACTGGACACGCTCCCAAACCCGGTCCCCACCAAAGTCGACCCAAGGCATGAGAAACAGCTGCTCTGGATTGGTCTCCAACTCCGCGACTTCGGGACTCACGTCCCCCAGCGCGAGGTACTGGGACACTTCCAGCGGCTGCCCCAGGAACGCATAGTCATCGACCGTGTTGGTCAGCAGCGAGAAGTCGAGCGCGGAGCGATGCACCGTCTTGGGAGAGGAGTCCTCCCCTTCTGCAGCGCAGCCCGACGCGACGATCGAGCAGGCAAGAACGGGCGAGAGAACCTTGGCAGTGAAAGAGCGGATCGTCATTGCCTCTCTCCTTCGCGCCCAAGCCAACCGTGATGACGAGCGGTCGCACTTCTTTTTTCGCTCCCGAACTCTTCGGCCCGGATGTTCTGGGACCCTCCGCCCTCCGGGGCGAAAGGACCTCCCCCGGAGCACCCGGCCCTGGCCGCGTGACCAGTCCGTGGCTCAGTCGCCACGCCACAGCGACTGGCTCTCGCGGTCGCGGCGTCCGACCGCGGAGGCGAACGCAATCGATGCGGCGAGTCCGGCGATGCGCACCAACATGTAGCTCGGCGACTGCGCGTCGAGCAGGTCAGCGAGGGGCGCCCCTTCGGCGAAGTAGATCCAAAATCCCGCCTCGCCGGCGAGGGAGCCGACCGACGCCATCACGATGGGGATCGCCCGATGGAGGTTCGCAAACTCCGCCCACTCCAGCGTGAATGCCAACACCCAGGCGGCGGCGACCCCAAGCACCACGGCGAGCACCAGCGCCCACAGGACCGGGATGCGGTCGAGCCAGTCGAGCACGCCATCCACCGCGATCCAGGCGCCTGCCCAGACGGCCGCGTGCAGGATCGTCCCCAACGGCAGGGCGAGCCACGCACCGCTCGGGAAGTCGTGCCCGGGCGAGCCGTTGACCTCGAAGTTGGTCGGTCGGTCGCCCGCGATCAGCGTCGCCACGCCCGAGTCGCGCGCGACGAAGACCGGCCGGGCGGTGACCAGCTCATCGTCGAACCCGCCGGTCTCCAGGAATCGCTTCGACTGCGGCCACAGCAACCATCCGACGTCGCGCTCCTCGGACTTCTCGGGGTCGATGGCGAGCGTGTCGTCCGACGCCACGGCAAAGCTCTGAGCTGCGAGCTTGAGCGCGACGAGCTGGGCTTCGCTCCGAGTCATGGGCGGACAGGCGTAGCGCGGACCTCGAAGGCGAGCAACCCGCCCGCCAGCGAGAGAACCCAGTGGCCGTGTCGCGTCCGCATCGACAACCACGGCGCATCTGAACCGGCACGAGCCCTAGACAACAGCGCGCGAAATCGCACAAGATACGACAATATGTCGTATTTGAGGCGGGTCAGACCTGGACCCGATCCGCGCGAACAGACCGTGCGCCTCGCGTCCTGATACGCCACGCCGTGTCGCATCTCGAATGCGACACGTCTTGGCGCCAGCGCTCGTTAACAGCGAGGCGCGACGAACGACACATTCGCGTCGAAGTCGAACGCGTCCGCATCCTCAATGTGACCGCTGACCGACGTGTCATCGATCGCATCGATCACCAGGGTCCCGCCCAGCGTCCCGCCGCCCCAAGCACAGTCTCCCTCCGGGTGCGGCTCATCGGCAAACCCGAACGACCCCAGCGCCTCGTCGAACAGGTCATACGATCCGGGCGCCTGCATCTCGGGCATCAGCGTGAAGCTGATCCGCCAGTTGCCGCCACAGTCCGGGCCATCCCACGGCTGCTCGCACGTGGCGGTGCCGTTGCCATCGAGCACGACCAAGAGAGCATCCTCGGGGATCCCGGAGTCCCCACCCGTGCCGCTCGTACCCGAGCCGCCGCCATCTTCAATGTCCGGGATTTCTCCGTGCAGCATCGCGAAGCCGTCGGCCTCACCGCCGCCGACTCCGGTGTCGGAGTCGTCGCCATCGCTGTCGTCATCACCGTCACTGTCGCCGTCGCTGGTCCCGACCCCGGTGTCGTCCACGTCGTCGTCGTCCCCGGGCTCATCGGGGTCCGGGCTCGTCCCGGCCGAGCTCCCAGCGCTGTCGTCTTCGGGCTCATCCTCGTCTTCGTCCTCCATGTCGAAGTCCTCGTCATCGACGACCGCGCCGGTATCCGCACCGTCCTCTTTGCCCGTGTCACAGGCAGCGAACGAAATCGCGAGCGGAAGGGCGAACAGGAGGGGAGCGAGAGTGGAAATGCGCTTCATGGTTAGGTCCTTCAGGCCCCGCGGGGCTCACCTGTGCTGTGCCCAGGCCCGCGCGCACCCGTCATGCCCGATTTGGTTTTCTTTCCGCGCCCCAGAGCACCCACGATTTCAGCTACTTGCGACACGGACGAATCTTTTCTGCCACCGGTGTGACGGAAGCAGCTCCCCGCGGGCATCGCTCGGCTTCGCGCCGGATTGGAACCGCATCAGGTTTGACGCTCTGGCCGTCCGACTGCGATCCTGACTCTGGATGCGAGCGAACACCGGTGCCCTGATCAGCCTTCTGTTGCTGACCGCCTGCCCTTCCGGCGACCCGGCGGATACCGCCGCCTCTGCCACCGACTCCGCAACGTCGCCCATGGGCACGACCGAAGTCAGCACGACCTCCGGCACCACGAGCGTGCCCGAGCCGGAGCCGGAGACGTTCGGCTCTGCCTGCGGCGATCCCTTGGCCGGTCAATGGGGCGACTGCATCAACGGCAACGCCCAGGCCTGCGGCAACGAAGAGGCGTCGTGTTTGGCGAACTCGACGACGAACCCCGCGTGGGGAACCTGCATCCTGTCTTGCAACGACCGCTGTGATTGCTGGGCCGCGCCCGAAGGCTCCAGTGCCGAACCCCAGTGCGCGCCGGTGCTTCCCGGGGGCGATCTCGCCTGCGTGCTCGACTGCAGCGGCGGCGAACAATGCCCCGACGGCATGAACTGCGTGGCGCTCACCGGCGTGCAGAGTCTGTGCTCGTTCGACTACGACGACTTCGATCCCACCGGGGGTCCCGATCCGACAACCGACGGCAGCACGACGACCGGGACCGAGACGTCGAGCAGCTCGAGCACGGGCAGCGAGACCGACACCGACGCCACCAGCAGCACGACGACCGGCGCGTGAGCGCTCAGCGGAACAACATGTAGCCGACGATCACCCCGCCGCCGACCGCGACGACCAACAGCACCGCCAGCAACGCGACGAAGTTGCCCGCGGATTTGGGCGCAGCGACGACCGGCTGGGGGCCCGTGGGAGGCAGCGGCGGTCGTTGAGCGTCCAGATTGGCGATCGCATCGGGCACCGACATCGCCGGTTGCGTGTAGGCCAGGCGAACCCGCGCCTTGCTTCGCGACGGCCTGGGGACGTCGATCTGACCGTCGTCGTCGCTGACCTCGAACCCTCCGGCCGATCCTTCGGCCATCTGGGACTCCACATCCGCGACCACCATCGTGCGACGCGGATTGGGACGGGACTTCCCTTCGAGAGTCGCCGCCATCCCCTCCATCATCGTCGCCCGGAACGCGGCGAGCGTCTTGAACCGAGCGTCGATACGGGGGCTGAGCGCCTTGTCGAAGGAGTACTTCACCCCCGAGGGCAGCGCTCGGTCGCGCATGGCCGCGCTGCTCGAACCACACAACAGCACGGACATCACCGCCGCGATTCCGTAGACGTCGGTCCAGGGGCCCAGCAACGTCGTGTCGCCTGAGGCGAGCTCGGGCGCGGCGAAGCCTGTCGCTGGCGCTCGGCTCGGCATCGCTCCCGCGGGGAGCTTGGGTCGCCATGCGCCTTCGACCAGCCCGTCGATCTTGAAGCTCGCCCGAGGGCCCAGCGTGCCCACCACCCAGAAGGCATCCGGATCGAAGTGGGCATGCACCACACCTTGGCGGTGCGCAGCCACGATGGCGTCGAGCACCGGGTCCATCCACTCCAGCACCTGCTCAGGCGGGAACTTCGTGCGTCCGCTGCTGACGATCGCATCTGCCAAGGGCGGGCCCTCGACCCACTCACTGACGACAAACGCCACCGGTCCACCGGGTCCAGCGTGAGTCCCACCATCGCGAACCTGGGCGACGGCGGAGAACTGCGCACCGAGTTCAGCGATCGCTGCACCTGCGTCGACGAACGCCTTGCGCTGCTGCTCCGCCGCCCCCGCAAAGACCTCGAGCCGAACCGGCCGCCCCCACTCGCGATGCTGAGCTTTATAGATGACCCGAGGACCGAACACCGCCAGGCAGGAGAGCACGTCGTAGCGCGCGCCAACGGTGGTGCCGATCAGGCCGAGCGGGTCAGGATGCATAGGGGCAGCAGTCTCAGAGTTCGCCCGCGTTGGCGCCCTCGGGCAACGTCCGCAGGGATTGGGCGAGTTGTGCCTCGAGCAGGCCCGAGAGCTTGGCCCGCTCGCCTTCGAGTCGAGGCTCCTCGGCGTCAGCCTCGGCCATCGCGTCGTACTCCCATCGCATGCGCTCGATCTTCACCGCGCTCGGCGGAAGGTACGAGAGCAGCGGCCAGACGTAGCGCTCGAGCGCGTGCTCGGGACCGTCAGAGAGGCGCCAACGATTGCCGAGTAGGAAGCGGTCCGATCCCTCGACCGCCGCCGACAGGCCGATGCCGACTCGCTCGATGACCTTGCCGCGAGCCTCGAGCAGCCGTTGCTGCAGGCCGAACGCGCCGAGGCGCTCGAGCCGGTCCTTGGCGGGGTAGCGCTCATCCCCGCGGCGGAACGCAAGCCATGACATGAACTCGTGGCTGTGCCGCCAGATGAGCCGCTGCGCTTCGACCTCGGCCACCATCTTGGAAAGCCGGCTCCCGTGCCGTTGGCTCATCTCGAGACTGATGTCGCTCATCTGCTCGCGAAGTTCGCGATCAAACCGAGACAGCGAAGCCCCCGAGTTGTTTTCGTCGAGTACCGAGAGGCAGATCCCGATCGCCAGGCCGGTGTGGCCGGCGAGCTGGGTCGTCGTCTGTACCAGCTGCTCATAGAGCCCCGGCATGACGAGCGCCGCCCGCTGTTCATCCATCCGGGCTACTTGCTCAAGTGCCTCACGCTTCATGTTCGTGAGAGACAACCGTAAGCCGTGAACCTCGGCGTCGAGGTCGGGCGTACGTACGTGAGCGAGAAACCTCTCCCGCGCGGCAGACATGCGCTGAGCAGGTTATTGCGGTTGAGAGGACTTGTCATCGCTGAACGCCTGCGCGAACCTCGCTGGGTTGGTCGCCTCGCTGTGGAGAGCGCCGCCGGGGTTTCGCCAACTGCGGATAGACCCATCGGGCGGGCACACGCGTTGGGGACCCCTCGGTGTCCTGATGCGTGGTGTTGCCTGGAACGTTCTCCCCCTGCTCGCCGGAGCAGTACTTGGTCTGCCCGGCTGTGAGCGGAGCAGTGATGCTCCGTCCAACCCTGAAACCGAGAATTCGGCCGCGGAGGACCCCAAAGGCGGGGGCTCGGGGGCCAAGGTCACCTCGATCTCTGGGCCCGGAGGCATCACATCGCCCGACCTCGCGGCGGGTACGTTCGTCGGGGCCGGGGGCCGCTTTGAGGCCGGGGTTGGTCTGCAGACCGCCAAGGGCACCTTGGCGGAGCTCGAACTCGACCGGGGTGGCCACCTCTACATGAACGAAGACACGCGGTTGTCGCTTCCGGGGGGAGATCACCCCGGCGCGGTCAGCCTCGATCGCGGCGAGCTCGTGGCCACCACCACGGCGGACGCCGGCGACGTTGTCGTTCGAGCGGGGGACGACGCCCTGACCCTGCAGTCCGGCGAGGTCCAGGTCCGGGCCGAGGGCGACACCCACCGATTCGCCGTGGTTCACGGCCACGCCTCGCTGGTCTCCGGCGACCGCACCGTTGCGCTCAGCGCTGGCGATACCATCGAAACCCCGCTCCCCCAGGTCTGTCTCTTATACACATCTGACGCTGCCGACGAGCGATCTAGTGTAG
>CAJXVA010000544.1 GCA_913061055.1 uncultured Pseudomonadota bacterium | reverse complement strand
GGCAGCGTCAGATGTGTATAAGAGACAGGGCATAGCCCGCGACCTCGAAACGGGCGATCCACTCCCGGCACTCCTGCGGAGAAAGCGCGGCTGGCAGCGTCCGTATGCCGCCGGCCTCATCTCGTGCGGCTGGCTTATTTGGTTGCACAACCAAACAAATAGCTTAGATTCGATAGGACGCAAATGCCCCGAGGCCGACCCAAGAACACCGAAGCCCGCCGCGAGCAGATCGTCGAAGGCTTGCTCGACGTCATTGCCGAGCACGGCTACGACGGAGCATCGATTGTTGCCATCGCTCGTGCAGCCGGTCTCGCGCCCGGCGGGGTGCACTATCACTTCAAGACCAAGCAAGACGTGCTCATCGCGCTCGCGTCTCGTTTGGGAGACACGCTGCGCCGACGCTGGGAGCTGCGCATGTCCGACGCCGGCCCCGATCCACTGGTGCGTCTCGATGCGTTCATCGACGCGCATCTGGCATTGCAGGGCTCGGCCGACCCGCGGGCAGTCGCGGCGTGGGTGGTGATCGCGGCCGAGTCGTTGCGCCGGCCCGAGGTGCGCTCCGCCTACGCCGCAGTTGTTGACGAGCGCCTCACGACGCTGCGCAGCCTGTGCGGCGAGTGTCTGCGCGAGCAGCTGGGTAGCGCCCACGGAGCAGCGGCCGCGGCGGCTGCGATCTTGGCGGCAATCGAAGGCGCCTACGCCTTGGCGACGGCCGCTCCGCAGAGCATCCCGCCCGGAACCGCGGCGCCAACGATCCGGAAGATGGCGCGCTCCCTGTTGACCGCATGAACCGCGACCGAGGCGTCGAGATGAAGCCTCAGCCTCGTTCAGCCCGGGTTCGCCTGGGCGACGCAGCCCAACAATCCCTCGCCGTACTTCTCGAGCTTGGAGGGCCCGATCCCGTGCGCCAGCATCAGCTCGTCCGCCGTGCGCGGCCGCAGCAGCGCAACGTCACGCAAGGTGCGGTCACTCGCGACCACGTACGGCGGCACCCCGTCTTCCTTCGCGCGCTCCCGTCGATACGCTCGCAGCGCCTCGAACACGACCAACGCCACCTCATCGAGCTCGGGGGCATCGACCGAGCCGCGCTTGGCCCCCCGGCTGCGGGGCGAGGATGACTTCGCGACCTCGACCGCTCGCGGCAAGACCAACCGCGCAGGCCGGCGCCCGGCCATCACGTCTTTTCCATCGTCGGTCAGGTAGACGACCGGATGGGGGTCGCCCATGAAGTCGGCCCACCCAGCGGTGACGCACCGGCGAAGCAGCTTGGTGATCCAGGCCTCGGAATGCTCGGACAACGCCCCATGCGTGCGGGTGTTCTCGAGGCCGGCCCGCTCGATGCGAGGGTCCTTGTTGCCCTTGAGAAGCTTGGCTGCCGCGGTGAGCCCATAGCGGCCGTGCACCCGCGCGATGCCGGAGAGCGCCTTGCGAACGATGAGGGTGACCTCTTCGGGGTCGTGCGCCTCTTCGCCCATGTGCTCGCAGGCGTCGCACATGCCGCAGCCCGCCAGTGTTTCGGCCTCATCGCTGAAGTAGCGGAGGATCGCATCGTGCCGGCAGCTACCGCCTTCGGCCCACCGCATGAGCTCGAGGAACAGGTTCCACTTGTGCTCGAAGATCGCCTTGGGCGTGGGCTCGCCGTCCATGCCGCGCTCGAGCAAGCGCCGGCGCAGCTGCACATCGGAGGGCGTGTACATCAGCAGGCCGGTCGCCGGATCGCCGTCTCGGCCGGCACGACCGACCTCCTGATAGTAGGCCTCGATGGAACTCGGTGGCGCGAGGTGGACCACCACCCGGACGTCACCGCGATCGATGCCCATACCAAACGCGTTGGTCGCAACGACGACATCGAGCTCACCGCCGATGAAGCGCATCTGCACCTCCTCGCGGTTCGTGCCCGTCATGCCGGCGTGGTACGGCGCAGCAGCCCAGCCCAACCGCTCGAGGCGACTGGCTTGTTCTTGCGTCGCCTTGCGCGTGGGCGCATAGATGATGGCCGTGCCCAAGCGCTCTCCGCCCGGCGTTCCCAAGGCTTCCTTGAGGGCGTCGTCGACGTGCGGCTCGCGTTCTTTCGCATACCGCAGCTCCTTGACGCGCAGCGCGAGGTTGGGGCGTGCGAAGCCCTTGACGATCTGCGGCGTGTCATCGGGCAGGCCGAGGCGCGAGAGAATCTCGTCGCGCACGATCGGCGTCGCGGTGGCCGTACAGGCGAGCAATCGCGCCGAGGGCAGCGACTGCACGAAGTCGCCGATCTGCATGTACTCGGGCCGAAAGTCGTGGCCCCACTCGCTGATGCAGTGGGCCTCGTCGACCGCCACCAGCGGCACGTTGAGCTGCTGTGCGATGCCTCGAAACCCACCGAAGGCCAGACGCTCCGGCGCGACATAGACGATGTCGAACTCGCCGCGCGCGATGGCTCCCATGCGAGCGCGGACCTCGTCCCCGGGGAGCGTGGCCGCCAGGTACGTGGCCCGCACGCCCATGGCCGTCATGGACGCGACCTGGTCCGCCATCAAGGCGACCAGCGGCGAGATGACGATCGTCGTCCCGCCCAGCAGCGTCGCCGGGAGCTGATACGTGAGGCTCTTCCCGCCGCCCGTCGGGGCCACCAACAAGAGCCGCCGACGCTCGAGCAGCGTCTCCATGGCCTCACGCTGCCCCGGACGGAACTGCGTGTGGCCAAACCGTTCCAGACCTGCATCCAGGTCCACTGAGGGGGAAGCGTCAGACACTGCGAAGCTGGCACACCGAAACACGAACGAGGGGTCGGCCGCAACGGCGCCGCGTTGCATTCGCGAGTTTTGCGCCGCGACGTCGCGACAACGACGCGGACCGCCCAGCTCGCACCTAGTGGGTGTTTCCCCAGCGCATCCACCTCCGCTTGAACGAAGCGCCTCCGCGACCAAGGCCTCGCTCACGAAGCGAGCACCTCCCTGGCTGGGGGGCGACTTCTTGGAGTCCGACCTACGGAGGCGGCTCGCCCTGCTCGTCCCACACGAGGACGGAGCACGCCCCGGCGTCAACCGTGACCGAGTGCCGACCCCGGAGCACCCGGTTTTGCGCACCGATCCTCGCGTAGACGATCTCGTCTGGCTCGTTCGTTTCCCGCGGGCAACCGCCCACCCGCTGGGCACCGCAAACCCGAACAGGCTCGCTCGCGATGCAACTGAACCACGACAGTTTGAACAGATCCCCGTTGGTGTCGCGGTAGATTTCTTTGGCCGTATTGTATCCACAGGCGGTGCGCTTCCCGATCCGGGCCCAGTGTTGCCCATCGTTTCCCACCAGCCGGGTACCTTCGACTCGCGCAACGTCTTGGAGGTCTCGGTCGTCCACGACGTAGCGGCGGTCCGTCACTCGCTCCCAACCCCGCCGAGCAACATCAATTGCCAGCGCTTCGGTCTCCCAGCTGCTCGCCACCGCTTCGAATTCTTCAGCCTCCCAGTCGTACACACAACCGCGGTCGTCGGGCTCCGGAGGCGAGGGCCGCGGGGGGAGCACCAATGGACCGCTGACGCGCTGGGCAGGACGTGTCGTCGCCGGTCTAAATCGGCCCGCGTCCTCGGCCTCCGCCGCCCCGTCGATGGCATGGACCGTCAGCGGCTCGGGAGGAACAGGAGGTCGACAGCCGTGGAGCAAGAACGCACCGATGAGCAGCGTCCGTCGGATCCCACCGGCGCCACGTGACATCGTCAGTCCCATGCGAGCACTCCATCACGTGGGGTGCCGCCGGCGAAACTCGCCGACACCAGCGGTCTCGATTGCCCACTGAGGCGCGCTTTCCGCTACTCTAGGAGCTCCGCGCGGGCGGCGGACACCAAGCCTACTCGCGGTCCACCTCGACAGCAGCCGCACCGCTAGGCACCATGCCTACCGGGACCTTAGATGCAGGATTTGAACGGAAGGGTGCGGATTGGGGCGGTTTTGGTGGCGGCGATGCTCGTGGGTTGTGCGGAGCCTCCGCGTGAAGACGAGGCGGTCGTGGAGTCTCAGACCAACCCCACCAACAACCCGACGAGTTCCTCCGATCCCACCACCACCACCGACCCGACCCTCGGCGACGAAACGGGCAAGCTCGACATCGGCGAAGATACGGACACCGGACCCGAGCCACCGCTCGAGGTGGAGTTCAGCTACATCTGGATCGCAAACTCCGACCCTGGAACGGTCTCGAAGATCGACACCCAGACCGGCGAAGAGGTCGCACGATACGAGACGGGCCCGAGCGACCAAGCAGAGCCGTCCCGGACCTCGGTCAACCTGCTCGGCGATGTGGCCGTCTCCAACCGCGGCAGCGAGATCGGTGGGTTCGGCGGGGTCACCAAGATCGTCACCCGGGAAGAGGACTGCGAAGACCGCAACGGCAACGGGACCATCGACACCTCGAATGGCCCCGACAACGTGCTGGAGTGGGGTGAGGACGAGTGCGTTGCCTGGAACCTGCTGATCCCCAGCGACATCTTCGAACATGGCCCGCGCCCCACGGCTTGGGAAGGCACGCTCACCAAGAACGGCGACCCGGATCCCAACCCGCGACTGTGGGTCGGTTGGTACGCATTTGAGGAGAACGTCGCCCGCATCCATCGGCTCGACGGCGCGACGGGGCAGATCCAGGACACGGTCGACATCCCTTGGAACGCGCTCGACTACGGACCGTACGGCGGCGCGGTGAACCGGGACGGCGACTTCTGGGTGCTCGGCTGGCAGCTCGGTCCCCTCATTCGCATCGACTCCGAGACCCTCGAGGTCGAACGCATCGAGCTTCCGGCTCAGCCCGGCAAGGACCCGATGCTGTCGTACGGCATGGCCCTCGACCAGCTCGGCAACCCCTGGCTCACCTCGCGTGGGGTCGCCATGAAATACGACGTCGGGACGGCTCAATGGCAGACGATCGAGACCGGCAATCAGCTGATGCGCGGGATGATGATCGACCGCGACAACCGAGCCTGGATCGCGGTCGACGACACCGGCGCGTCCAACGGTTGCGGGCTTGGGCTCATCGATACCGTGACCGGTGACGTGATGGCGGAGGCCATCGAACTCCCTGGCTGCGCGACGCCCGTGGGCATTTCGATCGACGTCGAGGGCTTCGTGTGGGTTGTCGATCAGACCGTCGACTCGGCGTTCAAGATCAACCCGGATACATTTGCGACCGAGCTCGTCGTCGACAACTTGGACGACCCGTACACCTACTCGGACATGACCGGATTCGGGCTCAATCTCGTAGTGAACCCGCCGGCAGGTTGAGACGGGCGCGATCGCGCCGTGCTATTGCGAAGTCGTGTCCGCGCTGCTCGCGATCGGGGCTTCGATGCTCGCCCCTTTGGGCTACTGGGCCGCTCTGCAGGCTGCCAACGGACGTCGCCGCGACGGTGAGCCGCCCTTGGTCCGTGGCGTTGTCCCCTACGTCGGCGTCGCGGTTGCGTTCGGAAAGGACGCGACGTCGTTCGTGCAGCGATGCCAGGCCGAGCACGGGGACGTCTTCACGTTGTTCGTCGCCGGTGACCGGATGACGTTCGTGCTCGACCCTTTGAGCGCCCCCGCCGTGCTCAAGGCCAAGCAGTTGAGCTTCCACCCCGTCAGCGACGGCATCCTCGCACGTGCGTTCAAGCTACCCAACGCTCGCGGCCGACTCGACCTCGAAGAGATCGAGGCCATCGGACGCACCCGACTTCGCGGGGAGCGACTCGAGGAACTCTCTTCGAACATGGGCAACCGGCTCGCAGCCCTCATTCCGCAAGCCGTGTCCAACACGTGGCAGGACGCCCAGCTCTACGACGTCATCTGGGACATCATGTTCCGAGCTGGCACCGAAGCTCTGTTCGGCGGCGGTACCGTCACGAAGGAGCTTCGCGCGGACTTCGAGACGTTTGACCGGCAGTTCCCTTTGCTGGTTGCGGGGCTGCCTCGGCCACTGGTGAAGGCCGGAAGCGATGCGCTCGACCGACTTGGGCAAGCCAAGCTCCCGGGCAAGGATCCCAGCCACTGGATCCGTGATCGCCAACCACTCATCGATACGCTTCCTGCGGATGAACGCGGTCACATGCGGCTGCCCGCACTGTGGGCGATCCATGCCAACACCATCCCCTCGACGTTCTGGACGCTGTACTGGTTGCTGCGCAATCCCGACGGACTGGCGGCGGTCGTGGCGGAGGTCAACGCGCACAGCGGTGAGGACGGTGGGCCCAAGACCTGCGATCTCGGAAATCTCAAGATCCTCGACAGCGCGATCCGAGAGGCGCTCCGATTGAGCAGCGGATCGCTCACCGTCCGGGAGGCACTCGAGGACTTCACGCTCGAGACCGAAGGCGGGACGTACCAGCTACGAAAAGGCGACCGGGTTTGCCTCGCTCCGTTCATCACCCACCGCGACCCCGACGTCTTCGAGAACCCGCTCGAGTACAAGTACGACCGGTTCCATGCCGAGGGGGGACGCAGGCAATTCTACAAGAACGGTCAGCGTGTCCCCCTTCCCCTCATGCCCTTCGGCGCGGGGGCGAGCATGTGCCCCGGTCGATTCTTCGCGGTCAATGAGATCAAGCTGTTCATGACAACGGTCCTGACCCACTGGGATATCGAGCTGGGGTCCGACCCCGAGCCGCCGTTCGAGTTTGGCCGGGCCGGGCTGGGGATCTACCCCCCGGCCCACGACGTCGCGGTCCGGCTCCGGCG
>CAJXVA010000543.1 GCA_913061055.1 uncultured Pseudomonadota bacterium | reverse complement strand
GCTCGGAGATGTGTATAAGAGACAGGACTGGGGTCGTGGGGCTGTGCGTGCTGTCCGCGTGCGTCTTCGAGACGGGCCCCGTGACCAACACGGGGATGCTCGAGGACACCGACGCCTCGAGTTCCACCTCCGGAAGTGCGGGCGTGACCACCAATGGCACGACCGCGAAGACCAGCGGGACCAGCGGCGAAAGCCAAAGCGGCACCGGTGGGAGCAGTTCGGGACAACCGTCCGACGAATCCGGTGACGAGACGACGGCGCCGATCGATCCGTCCGAGGGAAACCCACTGCGCGCAGACCTCGTGTTCGTACAGGCGGGACCCATCGATCTCGGGGTCCTTCCGCTCAGCGGCCCAACCGTCCTCACGCTGCAGCTGACCAACCAGGGAGAGGCCGCCGCCTCCGTCTTGGACGGCGAGGCGCCACCCTCCCCGCTCGGGTGGGCCGGAGATGTGTTCCCGGGTACCGATGCGACCTGCGAAGGACTCATCCCGCCCGGAGACACCTGCACCGTCACGTTGGCGGTTGGCGCTGGTCAGCCGGGCCTCGTCACCGGGCCGCTCGAAGTCCACTTCGACGACGATGTCGGTGTGGGAACCGCGTCGGTCGCAGTGGACCTCACGGCGACCGGAAGAGGCCCGAACCTCATCGAGAACGCCGATGCGGAGTCAGACCCCGAAGGTGTGATCCTCACCGGTTGGGACGCGCAGGACTCCAGCTTCCGAACGACCACAGAACACAACCACGGCGCCGGCTCCCTGTCGTTCTTCGCGGGAGGCTCGGAGAGCCCCGAGATCACCCAAGACGTCATCCTCGCCCCATGGTCCACCTCGATCGACGACCTCGGCCTTCGATTCGCCCTGACCGGCTGGACGCGGTCCCGCAGTTCCACAATTGACGACGACCCGCACCGCGTCTCGCTCACGTTCATCGACGGATCCGGCGAACCGATCGAGAGTCACGGCACCTCAGGGATGACCCATGATGGTTGGGAAGCCACCGTGTTCGAGGAGCCCATCCCGGCCCTGACGCGGCGCGTTCGCATTCGGTTGTCCTGCGACCGCAACGACCTGATCCCGTTCAACGACAATTGCTCCGCGTGGTTCGACGACTTCACGGGCGCGCTCGTCTACGAGCCGATCGAATAGTCCCGCAGAACCCAAGGTCCCGTCCCGACGGCGACCCCACCGCGACCCCACCGCAAACCAATGCAAAGAGGGCGCCTCGCGAATGCGAAGGGCCCTCAAGATGGCGAGTTCGGAGGGCCGAAGCCCGCCCGAATCGGTGCCGCCTCAGACTTTGTAGCCGCGACCGCGGACGTCCTTGAGGACGACGTCGATCCCGAGCTTGTCGATGAGACGCATGCCGGCAGCGGAGAGCCGGAGACGGACGAACCGGTTCTCGTCTGGGACCCAGTAGCGCTTGGAGTGCAAGTTCGGCAGCAGCCGCCGCTTGGTGCGGACGTGCGAGTGCGAAACATTCATCCCCGTGAGGGGCTTCTTACCGGTCACCATGCAGATTTTCGCCATAGCTGTCGCTCCAGGGGCGGCGAAGTTGGACCAACGCCACCCGCATGTCAAGCACCGTCGGCGAGCTCTGTGTACGTGACCGACGTTCGGTCGTTTTCGCGAACCGTCACCGCCCGAAGCCGCACGCCACGGGCAGCCTCTGGGGTCTGAGCGTCGGTTCCGGCTCGCTCTGCAAGCGCCCGGGCAGTGCGCGTCCAGAAGTACGCCCCAAGGTTCTCGGCGGTCGGGTTGACCTCGTTGAATGGAGGGATCTCGTTGAGGAGCCGGTGATCCAACTCCTGCGCGATGGACGCAGCGATCGATTCGAGGACCGTGAAGTCGATCGCCATGCCGATGTCGTCAACCGCGCGGGCTTCGACCTCGAGCTCGACCTTGAAGTTATGGCCGTGGACTCGGTTGCAGGCGCCTGCGTAGCCGTGCAGCACGTGGGCCGCCGAAAACTCGGTGGTCGCGCGAACAATGTACCGGGCGGGCATGACGGCGAACATTACCAGCGGCTCTCCGATTGTCCACCGCCGCGAGCAGCTGTGAGCCCGGGCACGAAACCCCGCGGCGAACAAAGCTGCTCGCGGCAGTGTCCGTAGTGGTGCGATGCGAAACCTCAAGGCCCTGTGGTTCGCCGGATGTGGACTCGCGCTGGCGGCAACCGCGGCGCTCGAGTGGACCGGTTTCGACCTCTTCCTTCCCTACCTGGTGGAGCGCTGATCGATGGACCCGACTGATTTCACGCTCCTGCTCGGCACACTCCAGACCCTGTGCCTTCTGCTGACAGCTGCGGCCATCGTCTCCACGGGCGTCGGCCTCCTGTACACCGCCGGCAACCGTACCGGCTGGCCGCGGGTGCTCGGCCATCCACTAATTGCGCTCGTCGCTGCCGGTGGGGTCGTCGCACTCGCCGCGCTCGGACAATGGGGCATCACCCACACCGTCCTCGACACCGGCTTCGCGCCCACCGATGACGGTTGGCGGCGGGTCGGCCTCGTCGCGCTCGACCCGTCGATCGCCATGGACGCCTCCGCGTCGCTCCAGCGGTGGTCGGCGCTGTGCGTTGCAACCCTCGTCCCGGTCTCTTGGATCGCCGCGTGGCGCTTTGACCCCGCTCGAGAGGTCTCCGCCGTGGTCGCTTCGGTGGTTGGAGCGGTGGCCTTGAGCTTGCCTGTCCTCGCTGCATGCGGCGGCGTCCTGTGGATGGCAGACACGATGATCGGGCATGAACCGTCCGACGCGATGTGGAGTGCTTGGCACGCATTAGAAGCTTCGAAGTGGGCCGTCGCGGGCATCGCCGCGGTCGGACTGATGGCGGCGACCCCGGTCGTTGTGCACGCCGCGTCCAAGGGCAACGTCGTGAGTCCTCGAACCCTGCAGCTTTCCCAAGCCTTGCTGCTCGTCGGACTGGCAGCGTGGTCGACCAGCCGCTTCGCAAGCGAAGACCTCGCGCGTGGACCGATGGCGTCCCTCGAGCGCGGCGAAGGAGCTTGGCGTCGGCCGGCACACGAGCGGGCCCTCCCTCCGGTTCTCGATCCCACCCTGCAACTTCCGATCGCATCGCACTGCGCCGAGGTCCCGTTCAATGCTGCGCAACACCGCGTGCTTCCGTTGGAGCTCGGGGCCATGGAGTCGGCCGCCGCATCGTTGTCCACGTGGAACGAACTCCCCGAAGACTACCGAACGCCCATCCTCGTCGCGGCCATCGACCGCCGGGCGCAGGCGCATGTCTACGAGCCGGCCCTGGTGAAGGCTCAGGCCCTCGGCGTCACGCGGGTGGCGATCGTGACGCGGCAGGAGGACGAACAGCACTCACTCACGCTGGGCACCCTTCGGGCTCAGTCCCCCTGCGTGCTCGGGCAAATCTCGATCGGCCATGCCCTGCGTCTGTCCTCCGAAGGCAGCCGATGGACGACCCTGGCCTACGCCGCCAGCCACCCCCACTAGGGGGCGGCCTCTACGGCTCGGCGCCGGACAGGATCCACGCTTCGACGATGTCGAGCTGGCCGTCGTCGAGCGTGCCGGTGGGCGGCATCGGGTCCCCCTCACCGACAGTTGTATGAGCGCCGGTCAGCTTGAGCCACAGGTAGCTCTCCTCGGTCGACCCGGCCTGGATGCGATTGAGCCCGGACTGCTCGGAGGGCACACCGACCAGTTGTGCGATCGACATCCCCGGGTTGAGGGTCAGCAGCGGAGCCGTCATGGTCCCGCTGCCGCCCATGAGGTGACAGGTACAGCTGCCGTTCCACAGCGGTTGCACGTCGGTCTCGTAGTCGACGACGAGCCCACCGGACCCACCGCTCGAAGTGTCCGTGTCCGACCCGGATGATGCAGCGCCGCTCGAGCTCGTATCTCCGGATCCGCCAGACCCGCCAGACCCGTTGCTCATGCCCACCGAGGAGGCAGCGGTCGACGTCGCATCCTCGGGCTCTTCCGTCGTACAGCCGAGTGCAGCGAGGAGCCCAAGGACGCCCAGGCGAGAGATCAATCGCGTCACAGCCCGCACTCTACCAAGCCCAGCCGCAATCGCAGCACAGGGGTCTTGAGCGCCCCACGATGGCGACTGCTACATCTGGATGACGCCGGAGCCCCACGTGAGGCCGCCGCCGAACGCGGTGACGGCCAACTTGTGCCCGTCGACCAAGGCGCCAGCCTTTCGCGCTTCGTCGAGCGCGACCGGGATCGACGCAGCCGAGATGTTCCCGTACTTCTCGATCACCGAGAACACCCGCGACGCATCGATGTGCGTCCGGTCCAAGCACGCGTTCATGATGCGCTTGTTGGCTTGGTGCGGGAGCAACACATCCACGTCGTCCGCGGTGAGGTTCGCGTCGGCGAGCGCCTTGAGCACGCCGGAACTCATCGCGGTGACCGCGTGTTTGAAGACCTTGCCGCCCTCCATGTAGACGAAGTGCTCGCGCGCATCGACCGTAGCGTGCGTCGAGGGCTTGGCCGAACCGCCGCCGGGGACCCCGAGGATCGAGGCCAGGTTGCCGTCCGAGCCCCAGTTGGACGCGAGCAGACCGGTGTCCTCTTGGGTCCCGGTCAGGATCGTCGCTCCAGCACCGTCGCCGAACAGGACGCAGGTGCGGCGATCCTCGAAGTCGAGGATCCGGCTGAATGTCTCCGCCCCGCACACCGCGATCTTGAGCGAGGGGTTGCCCGCGATCATGTCGGCGGCAACCTTGATCCCGTACATCCAGCTGGTGCACGCGGCCATGACGTCGAAGGCCGGCATGCCCTGGATGCCGAGCTTGCCCTGGGCCCAGCACGCGGTGGAAGGGAACAGCGTGTCCGGGGTACACGTGCCGACGATCAGGGCGTCGAGCTCGCTGGCGGCCATACCCGCGTCATCACAGGCTCGGCGAACCGCCTCGGCTGCAAGGTCAGAGGTTGCCCCCTCGAGTGCGTAGCGACGGGCCCCGATGCCCGTCCGCTCTCGAATCCACTCGTCAGACGTGTCAACCGTCTTCGCGAGTTCGTCGTTGGTGACGACGTTGTCGGGGAGGAAGCTCCCGGTGCCGATGATCTTGAAGCGCTGCACTGCCGAACTCCCGCGTCACTCGCAGTTGCGGCCATAACAACGCGCACGCCCGCGGTCAAAGGCCAGAGGTCACGCCGGCTCGCAGCCCGGGAGCCCGAAGACCTCGGGTGTGCAGCCAATTGCGCGGCTCAACCCGAGAGATGGCGACTGAGGCCGCAGCGGGTTCACCTGCGCGCGCTCGTTCGCATCACCGCTCGAGGAGCTTGAACAAGTGCGTGCGTTCCCACATCACTGCCTCGGCGTAGCGCTCGAACTGCGCTTCGGCGCGTCGGAACTCGGCGGTGTGATAGACGCGCCGGCCGTCCACGACCGGCATGTCGTGAACCTCGTGCAACATCTCGTGATAGACGATCCACTCGAGGAAGAAGGCCGGAACGTCTGCGGCGTCGAGCACCGGATGGATCCGGATCAGCGCGTCTTCGACGGTGTAGCTGCCCAGCTTGATCGAGTCTCGCGACTTCTTCCGCTTGGTCCGGGGACCCCACGTGATCCGGGCCTCGATCGACCCGTTGAAGTAGGTGGTGTTGATCCGGTCGAAGAGCTCTTGAAGGTTGTGGTGCCGCCCTTCCACGTCGACCGTGATCGGACGCGGAGCATCTCGCTCGCGGACCTGGTCTTCGTGGGCGTCGATGAAGTCCCGCAGCAGCGTGGCCGCGTCGCGAGATTGCGTATCGGCGTACTTGGCAAGCGCTCGGATCACCTTCGCCGGCGCCGCGGAGAACATGTGATGCACACGAAACGTCGACACACCATCGCCACGCTTGATCGTGACCATCGAGTAGAGGTTGTCGGTGAGCACGACCCGCGCCGCGCCCGAGCGTAGGTACGCCCCCAGCCGAGACTGAAGCACGGTCCGTCGCTCCTCCTGCTCGGCAGCGGTGAGAATCGACCATCCGCTGTCTGGAGCCTCGGCGGGCGGATCGAAGTCGAGGAAGTCCTCGGCTGCGAGTTCCGGATCGGGGACGAGGTCCTCTTCGGCCAGCGAAGGCCGCGTCGCATCCCCCCGTACCTGTTTTGCGGCACGAGCGCGGGAGCGCGGGGATCGGGGCTTGGAGGAGCTCATCGGCGAGCAGGCGTCACGGCGGGCGGCCGTAGCGGGGCCTTGCGCAGTTTGAATCATGGCGTACGAGATCGCGAAGGCGAGGTGAAAAGCGCCGCACAGTGGCCCTGGAGTCCAGGGCGGCCAGGCGGCCATCGCCGTTGCGTGCGCCAAGTCTAGATCCGGGCCCCGGGCGGTTCGAAATTGTGGACCGCATTCGCGCGGCGCCTCACGATCCGCGAAAAGTGGCGAGGTTCTTTCGATTGTGGCGCTGTGCGAGTCTCTTCAGTGCTGTGTTTGTGTCCCCTGATCTCCCACGCACCAGCCTGAGGGCCCCCTCATGGCAATGCTGAGCATCCTGCTGTTCGCGGGCCTACGAGAGGCCGCACGCTCGGAAACGGTCCTCGTAGAGATCTCCGAGGGCTGCACCGCCGGCGAGCTGCTGCGCGCCGTCGAGCAGCAGATCCCCGGACTGAAGGGCCGGATGGCGGGGTGCCGGGTCGCCATCGACCAAGCGTTCGCCGATGCCGACGAACCGGTGCACGGCGCGAGCGAGGTGGCGCTGATCCCACCGGTCAGCGGGG
>CAJXVA010000542.1 GCA_913061055.1 uncultured Pseudomonadota bacterium | reverse complement strand
TCAGATGTGTATAAGAGACAGTGGCTACGGTGGCGGCGGCGGTGGCCGCGATCGCTACTAGTCTCTAAAGGAAACCTCTCGGTTTCCCTCGCTGCGGAAGCGGAGCTCCCTTCGCTCACCCTTCCAAGTTCGGGCTGCGCCCTCGCTGAGGTTATGAGACGCGCTACGAGTCAGAGCTTCCGTCCGTCAGAGCCCCGTTCGTGTCCGCACGAGCGGGGTTTTCTCGTGGGAGCTCGAGAGATGCCAACGCGCGCTCGAAGGTGTCTTCGGCGTTTGCGATCGCAACCAAGGTTCGGCTCCGACCAAACATCGCTCCGCCTGAGACGGTCAGAAGCACGGTGAGTGCGGCGACGAACCCCCCGAGGATGCCTTTTCCCATCGCAGCGAAGAGCATCATCCCCAGCATCATCCCGGTGCCGAGTCCCAGCGCGGCCCCCGTGCTCATCATGGTCGTGGCTGTGTTCACGAAGCGTTCGCTGATCTGAACGAGCGTGCCGTCTCCTTGGCTCTCGAACGTCACGACCACGTGGCGAGCGGTCCACGTTGCGTGGGCGTCGTCCTCGGACCGCTCGCCCTTGGCACCAAAGATCGAGTCGAGCCGGGTCAGGAGATGAGCGCGGGTCTTCGCGTCGCTCAGGTCTGTGTCCAGCCAACGGCGCCGAACAACACGGGTTGGCACGCCGAGGGTGCGTGGCGGTTGCACGGCTTCGAGGGATTGTTCCCAAGCGGCACGTCGCATCAGTGCGCGGTCGATGCCGACCTCGGCGGCTGCGTCCTCGAGCTGGGCCAGCCGGTCGTCGTCCTCCGTCGACTGCTGCATCTGCGCCGCGCGGGCGAGGATCTTTGCCATTCTGGTGTCGGCGTCGCTCATCAAGGGCGGTGGGCACTGTACCGTCGCTGGAGCCAGGACATTCCCCGGTTTGTCGCGTGGGAGCGGGCTGCCTCAGGGCGACGGCTTGGCCTCGATGAGCTGAAACACGTTGCCCTCCGGGTCCGCGCAGTCGCAGTGGCGGCGGTCGTTCCAGGTCCACGGCTCGCGGGCAGTGCCGGCGCTGCCCTCGACTCGGGCCAGCGCAGCGTCGAGGTCACGGATCACGAAGCAGGGCTTGATCGCGACGTCGCTCCTCCATGCCGACACCCCAGGGGCAGCGTGGCTTCGGTGGACGGCGATCTCGACCGCCTCGTCGTCCGCCAGCTCGATGTAGTCGTCGAACACCTCTTGCTGATGCAGGTGTAGGACCTCCGTGTAGAACAGAGCGACTTTCTCGAGGTCAGTCGCAAAGATCATCGCGTACGCGTGCACGTAGCTCATGGCTGCGACCGTATCCGGATCCCCGCCCCCTTGACAGTGGCTGTCAGCGCGGCACCCTCGCAGTGTGAAGGGTTTCTCTCGGGTCTCCGCCGCGGTTCCCACCTGTGTCGTCGCAGACGCGCAGGCCAACGCGGCCAATACGATCGCACTGATGCGGCGCAGCCACGCGCAGGGCGACGCGGTGGTGGTCTTCCCCGAGCTGGGACTCACCGGGTACACGGCACGGGACCTGTTCGCCGACAGCCACATGCTGGAGCAGGCCGAGGCCGCGCTGGGAAGTATCGCGCGGGCGAGCGCCGAACTCAGCGGGCTGACGTTGGTAGGCCTTCCATTGCGGCACGGCGCGGGTGTGTACAACGTGGCGGCGGCGGTGCACGGCGGCAAGGTCCTGGGCGTGGTGCCCAAGTCGTACTTGCCCACGTACCGCGAGTTTGAAGAGGCCCGGTGGTTTCGGCCGGGCACCGAGGTCGCGCCGGGCTCGGTCGTCGAGTTGCTCGGCGACGAGATTCCGTTCGGAACCGACCTGTTGTTTCGAGCCGGTGAACTCGTGGTCGGCGTCGAGATCTGCGAAGACCTCTGGGTGCAGGTTCCGCCCCACGCCAAGCTGGTCGGCGCCGGGGCCAACGTGCTGTGCAACCTGTCAGCGTCCAACTTCACGGTGGGCAAGGCCCGGCTGCGCCGCACGCTCGCGACCTCAGCCAGCGACCGTGGAAAGTGTGCGTACATCTACGTCGCCGCGGGTCCGG
The DNA here is from genome assembly GCA_913061055.1 of uncultured Pseudomonadota bacterium. Taxonomy (GTDB): domain Bacteria; phylum Myxococcota_A; class Polyangia; order Nannocystales; family Nannocystaceae; genus CAJXVA01. The sequence goes on along the minus strand of CAJXVA010000542.1, from coordinate 4,626 downwards.
GGGAATCGTCGACCGACCTCGCCTTCGATGCCGACGCGTTCATCTGCGAGAACGGTCGGGTACTGGCGGAGTCGAAGCGCTTCGATCGCGGCCCGCAGCTGGTCACCGCCGACATCGACTTGGAGTTCTTGGCGCACGACCGGCGGGTGACCGGGACGTTTGGCGACTGCGCAGCCCACAATCCAACGCCCATCCGTGGACTGAGATTCTCGGCGGTGACCGAAGTCGAGACCCCCCTTCGACGGACCGTGCCGCGTCATCCCTTCGTGCCGCATGACCCCGTCACGCTTGGCGATCGATGCTGGGAGATCTTCGAGATCCAGACCCACGCGCTGGCCACCCGGATGGAGGCGATCGGCGAGCCCAATCTCATCTTGGGGCTCTCGGGTGGACTCGACTCGACCCAAGCCGCGCTGGTCTGCGCGGGGGCGCTCGACCTGCTCGGCCGACCCCGCGATGCGCTTCGTTGCGTGACGATGCCGGGATTCGGGACGACCGAGGGCACTCGCGGCAACGCCGAAGCCCTCGCAGACCTGCTGGGCGCGCAGCTGCGGACCCTTTCTGTCTCCGAGGTCAGTCACGCAGTGCTGGACTTGGTCGGTCACCCTGCCACCGACGATGCGCCCGGCGTGGACACGATGCTGGCTCGGCTGCGCGCCCATCCAGAACTCGGTGATGTTTCGTTGGAGAACGTCCAGGCTCGCATGCGCACCTTGGTGTTGATGACCGAGGCCAACCGACATGCGGGCATCGTCGTAGGGACCGGCGACCTCTCGGAGAAGGCGCTGGGCTGGTCGACCTATGCCGGGGATCAGATCGCCATGTACGACGTCAACGCGGGCATCCCCAAGACGCTGATTCAGTCGGTCATTCGCTGGGTCGCCAACGAAAAGGTCTCGACGTGGTCGGCCGGGGATGCGGACGCACTTCGCCAAACCCTCTTCGACATCCTCGATACACCGATCTCGCCCGAACTCTTGCCCGCCGACGCAGACGGCCAGATCGCCCAGCTCACCGAGTCCAACATCGGGCCGTACGAGCTGCACGACTTCTACCTCTACGCATTGGTGCGCAAGGGGTCTCGGCCGGCGCGGATCCTGGACCTGGCCCAAGTCGCATTCGGCAACGACTATGATCTGGCGACCCACAAGAAGTGGCTGCGCACGTTCATCTCTCGGTTCTTTCGTTATCAGTTCAAGCGCTCATGCACACCCGACGGGCCCAAGGTCGGGCAGGTCGCGCTGTCGCCCCGCGGAGACTGGCGCATGCCCTCGGACGCCCGCGCGGACACCTGGCTGGCGGAAGTGGACGCGTACGGCACATGAGGCGGGTCCTCGGGGTCGTCCTTCCGTTGCTCGCGTGCCGCCCGGAGCCGGTCCCCATCGAGGCTCCGCCCACGCCGTATCGCCGCGACTTGCAGCTCACCGAAGCTCAGGCCCGCTCGCTGGGAGCCCTGGCCGCCGAGGCAGACGAGCATCCGGCGGACGTCGCTGCGCTCAAGCGTTCCGGGATGGCCCACATGCGCTTCGCGCTCAGCGGCGTCTTGCCTCTACGAGACCGGGCCGAGCAAGACCTCGAGGCCGCCTTCGCCCTCGACCCGACCGACAAGCAGCTCACCCGCACACTTGGCCGCTTCTACAACCTTCGCGCCGTCGGTGGCGACGACACGAAAGCGCAGATGCAAGAGCGGGTCTACGCCGCACACCTGGGCGAAGTCCCCATCGAGCAGCTGCCTACGTCCGAGTTTGTCGCGTACAGCTTCTCGCGACTCGGGGCGATCCTCTCCGACCGAAACCGCGGACAACTCGTCGGTGCGTTGTCGAAGATCAAGGCGCTCGAGGTGGAGCTTCGGGCCGCGACCGAGCGCGAGCCCGGCGATCTCGAACTCAAGGCCCTAGCCGGAAACTTCGCGTTCTTCTTTGCCGGCAACGTGCCGTTTGGAAGGCGCGATCGTGTCGAGGCGGCGGTCGGCTACTTCGAGCCGCTTCGTGCCCACTGGACCGAGCTTCGTCGAGGCGCCCGGCATCCAGGCGAGTGCCCGAACACCTACGAGAACTTCATGTTTGAACTCGCCGAGGGGTACACCGTCCTCGAGCGGCTCGACGAAGCCCGGGAGGTCTATGGGGAACTCGCCGAGCTTCGGCCCCCTCGCACGCGCGCGAAAGAGCAAGTGGCGTTCGTCAGCGCCGAGCGCCTGCGCAACCTGGATCAGTACGCGGGCGAGATGGATCTGATGCCTCCGTGGCCCAGCGACGTGGGCAACTGCGTGGTCTGCCACAGCTACGACGCCGACGTGCCGATGACGTCGCTGTTCGCCAACCCGCCGATCACCCTCGACGACGTCCCGCGGGGTCAGGTTGCGCCCAAGTCAGCGCCGCGACCTCGCCCGACGCAGTAGCGGACCACTTCCATGCCCCCGCGTGGGTGCACGAACCGTCCGACGTACCGCATGCCGCATTTTTTCAGTACGGCGATGCTTGCGGCGTTGTCTTCGAGGGCGCAGGCATCGACCAGCGTCTGCTCAAGATCGTCGAACGCGTAGCGGACGAGCGCACGCGATCCTTCGGTGGCCAGGCCTCGGCCCCACGCGTCCTGGCGCAGTCGGTATCCAAGCTCGAGGACATCAGCGTCGGCGACCGAAGGGCGTAGGTGAAACCATCCGACGAACCGACCGGCTTCGTACGCGGCCGCGTATCCGTAGGGCTGGTCCGCGTACGCTTTCATGCGCTCGAGCAGCGTGTCCGTGTAGACGTGACGAGGCGTGGGCTCGCCGCCGCTGATGAAACGCATCACCGCAGGGTCACTATCGAGCGTCACGAGGTCGTCGAGGTTTCCGTCGGTGATGCGACGAAGGTGCAAGCGCGCGGTGTCGAGCACAAACGGAACGGGCACGCGTCCGAGCGTACGCGGGCGACGGTCTCGAATTCGAGGCGAAGGCCGCCGCGCTGTTTGCGGCCTTGTCATCGGGCCAGGGGTGGTCCATTGTCTTACACCGCAGCGAGGTCCTGATGACGCAGCACGATGAAAACTGCCCAACCTGCGGAAGCCAACTCAGCGCGCTCAATCGCGTCGAGCTGCGCCGCTGCAACGCCTGCAGACGCTCCACTCCGGCCGGCTTCCTGTACTGCGGCTACTGTGCATCGCCGATGGAGCACACCGAGATTCGGGCTCGGGTCGCCGAAGTTGCGGCCCCACCCGGAGGCTGGCCCAACCTCGCCGGCGACCTCACCGAGGTGAAGTTTTTCCTCAAGCAGGGGCAGCTGGACGAGGCCTACGATCTGCTTTCGATCCTGCAGCGTCGCTACCCGGGACACCCTGAACTCGCCGACTTTGCACGGAGCACTGACAGCTCACCGCGCCCGGATGCCGATGTCGAGCACCTCGTCGACAGCGTGATGGCCGACTCGTCCACGTTGGGCGGGAAGATTCCGCGACGACGCGCCACACCCTGGGACGCGCCGGAGTCCGAGCCGACGCAGCGCCGTGGCCGTAAGCTGACCACCGCACACGAGGTTGTTCGCGCCGCGCTCATCGAGGATGTCGATGGCGACGCCGACGAAGAAGCGACCAACCCGCGCGCCAAGGTGGTCGTAGCCGACTACGCCAAGAATCCGCGGCCCGCTCGCAAGCCGGTGCCCAAGGTCGATCGCACCCACGCCTTTGAGGCCATTCCTCCCAAACGCATGCCGCAGGTCCGGTTGCGGGCTCCGAAGGGCGAGATGCCCACCCCGAAGCTGCTGCGAGAAGTCGCAAAGCCTCGCGACGCTGCGGGCAAGGTGCGCGGCGATGCTGTCAAGTCTCGCGAGGCCGCTGTCAAAGCCCGCGAGGAGAACGCGAAAGCTCGCGAGACCGCCGCCAAGGTGAGAGCGGCTGCGGCCAAGGTCAAGCAGGTGGCCGAGCAGCTTCCTCCGCTGCCCGAACCAAACTACGCCGAGAAGGGACGCCCGGCGACGGTGCATATGCCGTCCGTTCGCGCCGAAGAGGCTCCGTCGTTGCCACCGTTCGAGGTCAAGCCCGACACGAGCGTGCCTCCGCCGCCCAAGGCCCCGCCGAAACGAACGTCGCTTCCCAAGGGGAATCCACTCCCGAAGGGGAACCCGCCACCGATCGCCCGGCCGTCTGCGAAGGCCCCGCCGTCGCCGAGCGTGCAACCTCCAACCGCTCCGCCTCTCGCAAAACCGGCGGCGGTCGAGCAGGCCCCGGCACCGGTCGCCGCCAAGAAGGAAGACGCCGCGCCCCAGCAGACGATGGTGGTCGACGCCCTTCAGCCCGCCGCGCCGTATCCCGAAGAACGTCCGAACCAGACCATGGCCGTCGATGCTCTTCAGCCTGCAGCGCCGTATGACGGGGAGTCGGACGAGCTGTTTGAGGCGCGCAAAGAGCAGATCAAGCGGGCCACCAACAAGACGGGCCGACGCCGCCGTGTTGCGACGGGCGCGAACAAGGCCGGGAAGCGGAAGCGGCCTCGTGGCGTACCGCCGAAGCGGGACGAGACGACTGAAGAAGCGAAGAAGCGGCGCGGGACTGCCTTTGGCGCCGGGGTGCTGTCCCGCTTTGGCCGCTGAGTTGCCCGACCGGCCGCGGCTGGCAGATCACATGCTCTGTCTCTTATACACATCTGACGCT
>CAJXVA010000541.1 GCA_913061055.1 uncultured Pseudomonadota bacterium | reverse complement strand
CGCCAATTAAAGCGGTACGCGAGCTGGGTTCAGAACGTCGTGAGACAGTTCGGTCCCTATCTTCCGTGGGCGTAGGAACCTTGAGGAGAGCTGCCCCTAGTACGAGAGGACCGGGGTGGACGGACCCCTGATGTTTCGGTTGTAACGCCAGTTGCATTGCCGAGTAGTTAAGTCCGGAACGGATAACCGCTGAAAGCATCTAAGCGGGAAGCCAACTCCAAGATGAGGGTTCCCATGAGGACCGTTGTAGACCACAACGTTGATAGGGTGGATGTGGAAGGGCGGCAACGTCTGGAGCTAACCACTACTAATAGTCCGATCGGCTTGGCCTGATACAGAGAGCGCATCTGAACGATGTGGCTGCTTGTGGGTCGAATACAAGGTTTCGAGGAGAAACGACTCTGCCGTCCCGAAAGGGAGACGCGGCAGAACGTTCGACAATGCATTGAGGCCCCCCGCCTGGCGGGAGGGACAGCATAGGAGGAGCACGTTAGTTGCTCCGCATCCTCATCAGGTTTTCTGGCGGCTATTGCGGAGGGGTCACACCCGATCCCATCCCGAACTCGGAAGTTAAGCCCTCCTGCGCCGATGGTACTGCAGGGGAGACCCTGTGGGAGAGTAGGTCGTTGCCAGATCTATGGGCCGGAAGTCCTTTGCGGGACTTCCGGCCCTTTTTTTATGGGCGAATCAAGGGCGAATCCCTCCGGGACTCGCCCTTCTTTCGTTGGTTCGAAGGCACCCGGTCGTTAGTGGCGCCCCCCAAGACCCAAGCAGGATTCGCCCAGCGGTGGAAGTCGTCCAAATCCCATAGCGTCGAATCCAGAGGATTCGACGACACACCCCCGCAGGGCCGATCGCAGGCCCCAGGCCGCTCGAGCAAGCGCAGCGCAACCCGCCGCAGCCCCGATCGCAGGCCCGGCGTCGGTCGAGGTCTGCGGGAACACGATCCATCCCGGGGCACCGCTCCTCGCCCGAAGGCGCTCGAGCCCGGCGGCGACACGACATCCCCCCGCGGGTGCGGATCGCGGTCTCCGTGACTGGGCCGCCTGTGGCCTGCGGTCATGCGATCGGGACTGCGGCTGTATGTCGGTGAAACCTTCGGTTTCCCCGCTGTGGGAGCAGGACGACTTCCACCGCTGGGCGAATCCTGCTTGGGGTGGGGGCCGGCACTAACGACCGGGTGCCTTCGAACCAACGAGAAAAGGGCGGGTCCCGGAGGGATTCGCCCTACCCAAGCCTAGAGATCGCCAGCAGCTCCGCCCGGAAGCAATCCACAACCGGCCCCGGATTGAGGATCTCCGCGAACGAGACACGTTCCTCCTCCGACTGGTCAGCCTTCCAGATGTTGAGCAGCGGCCGGTCCTCTCCGGATCCGAACACGCCCCGCAGGTCGAGAGTCTTCACCGCGGTACACATCGCGACGTGGACGGACTCGTCGAGCTCGCGGCAAGCGGCGTGGTCCTCTTCCTCGTATGCGGCTCGCAGGGCGTCGCTCACGTGCTCCATGAACGCGGTGACCTCGTCCTCGAAGGCGACGTCCTCGTGAAGCGGGCTGTCACAGGGAGACCACTTGAGTTGTAGCGCGAGGGTCTCGACCGGGGTGGCGGCGTAGCTCTTGCCTTGCTTGTACGTCGCGACTGCCTCGGCGAGTCCGCGGTCGCTCGAGGCGGTGGGGACCAAGTACTCGAACGCGCCGTTCGTGTAGGGCCCGAACGTGTACAGACGATGGCCCGGAAAGCGGGAGCCAAGAGCGGAGTAGGCCGCCTCGAGGTTTTCCATGAGAACCCGGGTGAAGGTCTGGAAGTCGAGCTCCGTCATGCAGACCCCACTGCGTTGTTGGAGCTCCGGTTGCAACACCGGCCTCCGCTGAGCTCGCGACGGCAGGTGAGGCTCATCCTAAGGGGACGGGCGGCATCGACACCGGGCTGCATCCGCGAGGGCCGAAGGGGTTCCTCCGGTCCGCGCCACAAGCAGTGGCTGTCATCGCCAAGGTGCTCGTCCGCGTGCACTCCCAACATCATGCCGTTCTTGCTCAAATCGATCGAGGGCGGAGTCCGGCTGCAATGCCCCGCCAACGCCACTGAACACCCTGGTGGAATGGCGAAGGAGCACGCGCAGACGGCCGTAGGTATGAGCTGCAAGTGGGTCCACACACTCCCCCGGAGTGGGTGCTCCTCGCACGCCAAGACCCGTGCCGAGCCGGCCCCAGAGGCTCTCGTCGCGTGCACCGAAAGCGCGGCGCCAATTTGCCCACACACGGTGTGGCTGGACGCAGACCTACCCGAGTTGCGAGGGGAGGAGAGCGCAGCGCAGAACACCCCATGCGCCGACCAAGCTGAGCCGGGATTGGTCGCTCGAGAGCCGGGAATACCTTCGCTGACTCTAGGTTACCTTCCCCGGGTGCAGGACTTGCGAATCTGCGAGGAGCTCGGTGCGGGGGCGGTCGCAACCGTCTTCCGAATCGAAGGCGCCTCCGGGGACGCGTTTGCTGGAAAAGTGCTGCACGCGTCACGGCGCGGAGAGGACGACGCCGCGAGTCGATTTGCGCGGGAGGCAGAGGTCGTACGGGCGGTCGAGCACCCCAACGTGGTGCGCGTGCACGGCCGGGTCGAGATCGGGGATGAAGACGTCCTCCTGATGGAGCTGGTCGAGGGGCCGACGCTGCAGCACGTGGTCGCTCGTGATGCGCCGTTGGCCACGGCACGCGTGATCGCGCTGGGTCTGGGCATCGCCCGCGGGCTCGCTGCCGCCCACGACGCGGGCGTGATTCACCGAGACCTCAAACCGGCCAACATCCTGCTCGCTCCGGGCGACGTGCCGAAGATCGCGGACTTCGGGATGGCCCGCGCCGCGTCGCTCTCGGGTGTGGATCGCAGCGCGCTGACGGTGCTCGGAACGCCCGACTACATGGCCCCGGAGTCGCTCGACCCCCTGGCTGTCGACGCCCGCTCCGACTTGTATGGGCTGGGTTGCATCCTGTTCGAGCTGGCGGTGGGCCATCCGCCGTTCTCGGGCGCGACGTCCTTCGGCGTACTCGAGCAGCACCGAACCGCACCGGTGCCGCCGATGCCCTCGGTCGACACCGGCCTGCGTGCCCTGATCGGCCAGCTGCTCGAGAAGACCCCCGCCGACCGTGTTCAGAGCGCCTCGGCGGTCGGGGATCTCCTCGAGCGGCTGCAGCGAGGCGAAACCGCGTTGGTGGTCTCATCCCACGCGCTCGACCTCGGACGTTGTGCCGAATGCGGCGCCCCTCTGGTGGACGCGCTGCGGATCTGCCTGTCGTGTCAGACGCCGGTCCCGAGGGTTGTGGACGGGGACCACACCGTGTTCGTGACGGGTCCCGGAGAAGTCGCAAGCAAGCTCGACAGCAAGCTGCGCGCCGGGCTGGTGTCGTGGCTTCGCGACAACCCAACGTTGGGGATCGACGCTCGCGATCTGGAGAAGACGATCCCACGGCTGCCGTTTGTCCTGCTCAAGGGGGTGGACGCCGAGGGGGGCAAGCAACTCGTCTTGGCGCTCGAGACTCTGGGACTGGAGGCGGTGGCTCAGCCAGGCGGAGCGATGGCTCTGCCTGCTGCCCGTAAGAAGGCGGTGGCCCTCGCGGGGCGCGTCGCGGGCATCGTCGCGGTTTCCTTCGCCAGCATGGTGAACACGCTGATGGAGTCCCCGATGCTGATGCTGATCCTGCCGCTGCTCCTGATGGTCGCCCCCACAGTGGTGGCACTGCAGACGCTTCGTCCCAAGGCCAAGCGGGTGGGCGGAGGAACGTCGCTTCCGGCGGCGCTCAGCGGTCGGATGGACGCGGTCTCGACCGTGGCCGCGGGCATGCAGTCACAGCGGCACCGCGAGGCCTTACGCGGCGTCGTGTCACGGGTGCTCGCACTCCGGGAGGCGACGGGAAACGACGGCTCGGTCGATGCCGAAGCCGTGGCTGCGATCGATCAGGCCGTGGTGGCGGCCGGCCGCCTCGACACGATCGACCGCCAACTCGAGCTCGCCGACTTGCAGCGCCCTACCGACGAGATGCACACGTTGATGCACGAGCGCGATACGTGGTCGGCACGGCTGCTGGATCTCGTGGGCACGCTCGAAGCGCTCCGCGTGCGACTCGCAGCCGCAAAGGGCCAAGGCGGAGCCAGCGACGAAACCCTTGCGATTCTGCGCGCGAAGGTCGACGCGCTCGAGGAGGTACAGCGAGATGTCTGAGCGAACGTGGCCGCCCTCCAAGCAGATCGCGTCCATCGAAGGCGAAGCGTGGCGCGTCGGTTCTGAGCAGCGCTGGTCGGTCAAGCTGCGCGATGGCAGCCGCGGCCTGTTGGCGCAGCTACTGCCGGAGCTGCGCCGGGACGAGGCCGTCCGTCAGCGGTATGTGGGGGACCTGACTCGCGCGGCGGAGGCTCAGGTCGATGGCGTCGCGGCGATGCTGGACCGAAGTGCGGAGCGTGATCCCGAGCCCTGGAGACTCCGCGCGGAGCCGGAGGGGGAGCTGCTCGAAGCCTGGCTCGAAGCGCGTTCGCCTGCTCCGGTCGATGCGGTCGCAGAGCTGGGGGCGGTGCTGGCCGACACCCTGCACACGCTCCACCAACGGGGTGTCGTCGTGCGAGACCTTCATCCCCGCGTGATCGTGATGACCGACGCGGGCCCCGTCCTCACCGACGTTGGCCTGGCGCGCGTTGACCTCCTCAGTACCCGGACGGCCGCAAGTCTCGTGCTCGAAGGGACGCCGTACGCATCGCCGGAGCAGCTGCGGAAGACCGTCGTCGATCAGCGCTCGGACCTCTACGGCCTCGGGGTGATCCTTTGGACCGCGCTCACCGGCACACGACCCTACGGCGACGACATCGCCATCCTCTCGGATCCCTCGTCCCGCCCCTCCCTTGGCAGGCTACGGTCGGAGGCCCCCCCGGCGATGGTTGCGGTGCTGGAGCAGTGCGTCGACCACGACCCCGAGCGTCGACCGGAAACAGCGGCTCTGGTTGCAGCGGTCCTGCGGGGTGAGGCGGGCATTGGGCAAGAGGCCGAACGTGTCGCGTGTCAGAGCTGCGGTGCCACCCTTCTTCAGGGCCAACGACTGTGCCTGGAGTGTGGAAAGCTGGCCGTGGTGTTCGCCCGACGGTCTCCGGCCGAAGGCAAGAGCCACCGCGTGGTGCTTCGCAAGGTGTCCGAGGAGGTCGAGACGCAGGACAAACTACGCACCAAGCTCGAGCCCCTCGTCCGGGACGCTCTCCCAGAGTTGAACTTCATCCACGGTGACGCACGGATGTACTCGAAGGCCGAACGCAAACGCGGCATCACGATGCCGAGTCTGCTGTTCGGATCCCTGGACGAGGACGATGCAGAGCGCCTCCGAGCCGAGCTCGACATCCCAGGAGTGAAGGTGGTCGTAGAGCGAGACCGCAAGAGTCCGCTGCCGATGGTGATCGTCTTCTCGGTTCTCGCGGCGGCGGTCGGTGCCCTCACCGCCTTCACCCCGGTCCCGTGGTTCGTGTTTCCTGTGGCTGTGGTCGTCTTTGGGTTCATCGGTACGCTCATCCACACGAGCCTCAAGAAGCGGGAAGCGAAGCCCGCGCTCCTGCAGCTCCGCGAGGGTCCTGCGGCCTTGCCAGCGTCCGATCCCCTCGTCGCACGCCTTGCCGCGCTCTGTCAGGATCCCTTGGCCGACGACCTTCGTCAGCGCCTCGGGCACCTTGCGTTGACCGTGCAGCAGCTCGTCGACCATCGAGCGACGCTCCCGGAGGTCGAACGCAAAGAGGTGGAGATGGTCACGGAGCCCATCGCGTCGCTCGTCGGGTTGCTCGAACTCGAGGTGCAGCGAGTCCGAGATCTCGACGAGGCACTGGCCGATCTGGACGAAGGCACGCTGGTTCGGGCGCTCGCTTCGGCCAACGCGACGGAATCCGATCCGGAGGCATTGTTAGACGGCCTCCATCGGTTGCGAGACCTCGAGCAGTCCCGCGCCGCCGCGATGCACCGCCTCCTCGAGGCCAGCGCGTTGCTGCGACGGGCGGCCGAACTCGGGCTGCGGGTCCGAGATGACGCGGCGCTCCAAGACCGCGAAGTGGAGCGTGCGCTCGCCGTCCTGGGCGGGTCCTGAGGGGTGTTTGGGAGGCCAGTGTCCGTCGAGGCTCGAACGATCACGGCCGTGTCAGCCTGACGCAGACAGGCTTGCGAACGACCCCAGACAACCTAACGTCCCTCATGGCATTGGGGTGGAGCCGCTGTCGGGTTCAGGAAGGCTTGGCGCTAGCACTGCTCGGCTTCGGGTGTGGTGACGGTTGTTTGTGCGGCGATTCGTCCGACGACGATGAGGAAACCACGATCGCTTGTGGTGTCTCGAGCGACGACGAGGACGAGTGCGGCTGGTTGGGCTGCCCAGGTGACCCGGACCCGGACTCGGACTCGGATCCGGACCCCATGCCCGAGCCGCCGCCTCCGGACCCAGACTGGGAAGGCTGCTCCTTGTCCGCCTGGCAGGAGTCCGATGTTCTGAGCCTGGCGGGGGCCGTGATCACGTCGACCAATCGGATCCGCATCGCCGCGCAGGCTCGCGATGAGCTGGTCTGGCGCGCGGTTTCAGGTTTACGACGATCGTTGCTGGTCCCCGCGGCCGACCCCGTGGATGGCACGAGTACGGGCGGGCCGGACACGGACGGAAGCACCGGTGGCGGGGCGACGGGCACGGGG
>CAJXVA010000540.1 GCA_913061055.1 uncultured Pseudomonadota bacterium | reverse complement strand
TCGTCGGCAGCGTCAGATGTGTATAAGAGACAGGCCCGCAACCCCGTTGAACGGATCGTCGGTACGAGCATCCGCAAGGGACCGGAGCAGATCACGATCCAGGGCTCGGTCTCTGCCACGCCGCTCGGCCTCTTCGCGACTTTCACCGGCCTGTTCGGATCTCTGATCCGTCGCGACCTCGGCGAGGTCGAGAAGCTCCGCACATTGCAGGAGCGGGGCGAACCTCTGGTCCTCGTCATCCCGGCGCGTACTTACACCTCGGTTGCGCTGGAGCACATCGAAGAGACCCACCCTGGATCAAACAAGGTGGATCTGGCCCTGACATTCCAGGAGATCGAAGTGGTCTCGCCGCTGGCCGTGTCAGGAAAAGAGCTTCTCGACGCCATGCTCGCCGGCGCTCCCTCGTCCACAAACGCCGGCGTCCAGCCGACCTCAGCCGTACCCGATCCGGGCGGGGTGGGATGACTGACGCATGGCCGACGTTTAGCGCTCCAACTTCTCGCACGCCGCCAGGGCTTCTGAGCTGAACCGGCCCGCGGCCACGTCCTCCTCGCGAGGGCGTGGCCTTTTGTGTGTCGAAAGAACGCTGGATGAACCGCCCGCGAGGAGCTAGTGCTCTCGGGCGTATGAGAACCCTATTGTCCCTCTGCATACTCCTCGGGGGCTGCGACATGTCCTACCAGGACACGTTCCACAACCCGGCCACTGAGATCCGGCTGGCCGAGGTCTCCCCAGGCGCTCCCGTCCGGGTCGACCCGTGCGGGGACGCGCCGGTGGATCCGGGCTTCGTCCTCAACGCGGACGAGGTCCTAGTCCCGGACTTGTGCCTCTCGTTGATCCCGAACGTCGACGGGTGCTTCGTGCGTCTCGCCGACGACGTGATCGACGTGCCAGAGCTCGAGATCTGGTGCGACTTCGACTGCAACGGCGAGGGCCTCGAAACCGGCCTGGTCCTCGCAGACTTCCCCGACGAAGGCGCCGAGCACTACACGATCGAGAACCCTTGCCCGCACATGGTGGAAGGGTGAAGCCCCCGGTCATGACGATGAACGAAGTTGCCGCGGTCCTACAGATCGACCGACGCACGGTCTCGCGCATGATCAAGCGGGGGGAAATACCGGGCGTCTTGCGAGCGACCAAACCGATCCGCATCTCACGCGCTGTCTTCGAGCGTTGGGTGCAAGGGGGCGACCCCGAACCTCCGCCCATAGAAGTCGCTGCGAGGGCGCCGCCGCAGCCCCCACACCCGCGACCCCGCAGGTGTGAGCCCGACAAGCCGACGAAAACGAAGCCCCTCGACAATGACCGTCGTGGGGCTTCTTCCGTCCACAAACTGAAACGCCGCGGGCGCGTCGAATGGCGGGCGCGTGTCACCCGGAACGGGATCACGCGGACCGCGATTCGGCGCAGGCGCGACGAGGCGATCGAGGCCGAGCAGGAGCTGATCGATCAGTTCGAAGGACGCGCCCTCAAGACCGACGGCCCGACCTTTGCGCAGCACTGGGCCGAGTACATGCGGGATGTCGCCTCGACCACGAACAAGCCGAGCACGTTGCGAGAAAAGCACAGCGCGTACCGGGTGCACCTCGAGCCGGTGTTCGGCATGCACCTGCTCCGCGAGATCGACTCACGCGCGGTGGACCGGTTCCGCGCGGACCTCCTGACCCGACGCAGCCCCAAGACGACCAACAACGTGTTGACGATCCTACGGCGGTCCCTCGTCATCGCGGCGCGGTGGAAGCGGATCGAGGCGGTGCCACACGTCGGCTGGGCGAGGACGGTGCAACCGCCGATCCGGTTCCTGTCCTTCGACGAGGCCGCCGCGCTGCTCGCATCGGCCGGCGACGCGTTGGCCATGATCACGCTCGCGCTACATACCGGCCTGCGGGTAGGGGAGCTTCGCGCGCTGGAGTGGTCCGCGGTGGACCTCGTGGCCGGATGCATCAACGTGCACCGGGCAGCCTCCCGCACGGAGATCGATACGCCCAAGTCCAACCGCTCGCGCGTGATCCCGTTATCGCGGACTGCTCGAAGCGCACTCGCGGAGCACTCGACCGACCGGACCGGCTTCGTGTTCACCAATCGCCACGGCGGGATGCTCACGAGGCACCAAGCTGATCGCATCCTCCGCGATGCCTTCGCTGCAACCGACCTCGAGCGGCTCGGCTGGCACGCGCTGCGGCACACGTTCGCAAGTCACCTCGTGATGCGGGGCGTCCCCCTGAAAGCGATCCAGGAGCTCCTCGGGCACTCGACGATCGATATGACGATGCGGTACGCGCACCTATCACCGAGCGTGTGCCACGACGCGGTCGAACGGCTCGATGCGAAAAAAGAACGAAACGAAGCTGGCGTGGTCCGCGCGGCTACGCTACGTTCGCAGAGCACCGCCTGGCTCTAAGGGGCAGGGTGCACTCGCCGGGTTCGTGACCCTGCGAGCGAGACGACGAAAACCAAACTGGTCCGCTGTGCCCGACTCACGTCGTCCAGGCATACGCGGCGCCCTGGCGAAGCCCTGGCCAGCGGCGAACCCCGACCTCACGAATCGGGCAGGCGCCTTTCCTCGAGTCGTGCTCGGGGACGAAAGGACGGCAAACCGTGAAACTCCAGTCTTTATTACCAACCCGTGCCCGAACCATCCTGATCTCCGCACTCGGCAGAGCCCCCTCGACCCCGAAGCCGCAGGCCCCCTTACGCGACGTCGTAGGCGGTTGGGTCGCCGCCGAGTGCATCCGGGATTTCGACGCGCGGTTCAACCTGAACGCCGCCTTCGCATCGATGCGCGTGTACCAGGCCGAGCGCATGCTGCCGATGCCGACCCGAAAAGTCTTCCGCTGGGCCGCTGCCTCGCTCGGTCTGCCGACCGTCGACGGCCACCTCGTAGGCGTTCGCCCCCGCAACCCCGCGTGCCTTGAGAAAGCCGGCCTCGAGTCCGTCGCCCATTGGCTGCGGACTCGCGTCGAACTCGACGCCGGAGCAATGACCGAGGTGCGTGTCGCCTGGGCCGACTATGCCCGCGCTGTGGCCCCACGCATCCCTTCGACCGGCTTCGTGTCCGAGCTCGTCGCCCGCGGGTTCATCATCGACGGCCCTCGACTGAAAGGCTTACGGCTTTCCCGATGAGCGCTCGCGAAGACCTCACCCGCTTCAAGGCGATCCTCGACGACGTCCTCGACGGCTACTGCGAGAGTTGCCGGATGGTCCCGTGCGTCTGCGTTCGACGCCCGCGGACGCGCGACGACGGTCCACGGACCACCCACCCGTCGCGAACGCCCGCACGATAGCCGCCTGCAGCCACCGCTCGCCCGACGCCGTGCGCTCTGAGCGTGTCGGCGAATGGGCCGTAGATGAGCACCGCATACCAGCTACACGGGAACGAACTGCATGAGACCACCGACGCGCGGACGCATTGCCAGCGGACGCACCGGCGAACCCTCGCCGTCGTCGGCAGCATCCGCCGCAGCGTCCTACGCATCGAGACCCGCATCGACGCGCTCCGGCGTCGCGACGAAGACGAGGGGGCGGGCCAGTGATCGCGCTCCTGATCATCGCCGTCCTGATCGTCGCTCTGGTCCTCGTGCTGGAGCGTCACGGTGTTTGAAAAAAGAACCCCGCCGGGCCTAGCCCGCGCGGGGAGTTCTGCGTGTATGGAAGCTGAGAAACTCCCCGACGTTCTCACCGTGCCCGAGGCGGCGCGGTTCCTCCGCGTGAGTCCGAGGACCGTCTACAACATGGCGAAGGCGGGGACGCTCCCGGGCGCCCACCGCCTCGGCCGGACCGTTCGTGTCCACCGCCGCAGCATGCTCCAGTGGCTCGCCGACGGGAAACCTTCCCACTGATCGATGGCTGTCCAGAAAGTCACCCGACGAGGAAAGGCGGTCTGGCGCGCCCGGGTTCGCCTCGGCAAGCGCACGCTCACCGCGTACCGCAAGCTCCGGCGCGAGGCGGAGGACGCCGAGGCCGAACTCCGGGAGCGGATCAAGCGTGAGGCCGGCGCCGTGAAAGTCTGGTCGACGGGGAAGTCGCCGACGCTGTCCAAGTTCGCCGAGGAGTTCCTCGCCTACTCGGACCGCGAGAACGGCCGGGCCGAGGCGCGGTCGAAGCGGCAGCACTACCGCGATCACCTACTCCCCGCCTTCGGGGACCTGCGGCTCGACGCGATCGACACCGCGCGCATCGACGCGTTCAAGGCGGAGAAGCTCGCGACCCTGGCACCAGCCACCGTCGACCGCCTCGTCGCCACGCTCCGCCGGTCGCTCGTGCTGGCTCAGGAGTGGGGAGCGCTCGACGTCGTGCCGAAGATCAAGGCGGTGAGACAGCGCCGCCCGGAGTTCGACTATCTGACCTTCGACGAGTGCGCGGCGTTCCTCGAAGCCGCGCCGCCGCAGTGGCGGACGTTCCTGCTCGTCGCGGTCCGCACCGGGCTGCGCCAGGGCGAGCTCCGCGGGCTCCAGTGGGGCGACGTCGATCTCGCCGGAAGACGCATCCGCGTAGCCCGGGCGTTCACCCAAACCGGGTGGGAGTCGCCCAAGTCAGGGAAGGGGAGGACAGTGGACCTCGCGACCGATGCCCTCGAGGCGCTTCGGGAACTGCGGCCGACGAAGGCGTCCAGGACGGCGCTCGTCTTCCCCGGCCCCTCGGGCAAACCGCTGGACGAGAAAGCTATCTACAACGCGTGTGCGGCCGCCAGCGCCGGGGCAGGGCTCGGCCGGGTCGTCAGTGCCCACAAGCTGCGCCACACGTTCGCGAGTCACCACGCTATGCGAGGGACGCCGCTGGCGGTCCTGCAGGCCTGGCTCGGGCATGCCTCGATCAGCACGACGATGCGATACGCCCACCTGTGCCCGAGCGCTGCGGCACAGTTCGCGGACAACGTCGCGCCGCGGTGAGCCCGCGGTGTGACCACAGGTGTAACCAAAGCAAACGGCGTTCCGAAGAACGCCGTTTAGAAGTGCCGAGAGGCGGAATTGAACCGCCGACCTAGGGGTTATGAATCCCTCGCTCTAACCATCTGAGCTACCTCGACGTTGAGCTTCCGCGATTGCGGACGCGAGTTATGCGATGCCTTGTGCGGGACGTCAAGCCCCGTTTTGCGGGTCTTCGGACGATGGCGCAACTCCCGCGGAGTGCGACAACTCCTGGAGCGCAGCGGAGCGCCGTGCTAGGGCGTCACCAAACGTCAGAGACCCCAGCGCTGCCCTCTCGCGGCGCGCTCTGTCGCTGTTGAACGTCCGGCTGCGTCGCACCAAGAGGGTGCCTCGTGGTCTCTCAAACAAGGTCTGTTTCGATGTCTCGTGAAGTCGTGATCGTCAGCGCCGCCCGAACCCCCATTGGGAGCTTTGGTGGAGTGTTCGCCTCTGTACCCGCGCCCAAGCTGGGTGCCACCGCCATCAAGGAGGCCCTGTCCCGGGCGTCGGTCGAAGGCGCCGATGTCGACCAGGTCTACATGGGATGCGTACTGCCCGCGGGCATCGGCCAAGCACCGGCCCGCCAAGCCTCGCTCGGCGCGGGCGTGCCCGACTCCGTCGGCTGCGTCACGCTCAACAAGGTCTGCGGCAGCGGCCTGATGGCGGTCATTCAGGCGGCCCAGTCGATCAAGGCCGGCGACGCCGAGGTTGCCGTGGCCGGCGGTATGGAGTCGATGTCCAACGCGCCGTACTACCTCCCCAAAGCCCGCACCGGGTACCGGATGGGCAACGGCGAGGTTGTCGACGGCATGGTCCACGACGGCTTGTGGGACCCGTATGGCGACCACCACATGGGAATCTCGGGCGAGCTTTGTGCCTCCGAGCGGAAGATCGACCGCGAGCGCCAAGACGCTTGGGCGATCACCAGCTACAAGCGCGCCCAGCAGTCGATCGACGAGGGCCACTTCAAGGGCGAGATCGTCCCGGTCGAAGTCCCGCAGCGCAAAGGCGACCCGGTCGTCGTCGACACCGACGAAGAGCCCGGCCGCGCGAAGCTCGACAAGATCCCCAAGCTTCGCTCCGCCTTCAAGAAGGACGGCACCATCACCGCCGCCAACGCTCCGGCCGTCAACGACGGTGGTGCTGCGCTCGTGGTGATGAGCAAGGACGAAGCCGACAAGCGCGGGCTCAAGCCGCTGGCCAAGATCGTCGCCTACGACAACGCTGCCCAAGCGCCGGAGTGGTTCACCACCGCCCCGGCCAAAGCGGTCGCCAAGGTGCTCGACAAGACGGGCATGAAGGCCGACGACGTCGATCTCTGGGAGATCAACGAGGCGTTCGCCGTGGTCTCGCTGGCCAACCAGGATGAGATCGGGATCGCTGACGACCGCATCAACGTACGCGGCGGCGCGGTCGCCTTGGGTCACCCGATCGGGTGCTCGGGTGCTCGCATTCTCACCACGCTGCTGTACGCCCTTCAGGGCACCGGCAAGAAGCGCGGCATGGCTGCGATCTGCCTCGGCGGCGGTGAAGGCCTCGCGATGATGGTGGAGATGCTCTGATGACCGAGCGCAAGATCAACCTCGTAGGCGTGCTCGGGTCCGGCCAAATGGGCGGAGGCATCGCGCAGGTCGTGGCGCAGAGCGGACGCAAGGTGCTGCTCGCCGACATGGACAAGGCCCACGCCGAAGCCGGCAAGGCCAAGATCGCCAAGATCCTCGGCCGCTCGGTCGAGAAGGGCCGCATGACCGCCGAAGAGCGGGACGCGGTGCTCGGTC
>CAJXVA010000539.1 GCA_913061055.1 uncultured Pseudomonadota bacterium | reverse complement strand
GCGCAAGGTGGCGTCATCAAAACCAGTGCCGACGCGGCCGAATGAGCGCAGGGTCTCGCCGTCATAGGCAGCCACGAGCAGGGCGCCCAGCCCCGCTCGCCCCCCGGAGGGTGGTGTGAACCCGGCGATCACGAAGTCGTGGGTCGCAACCACGCGGACCTTGAGCCAGTCCTCGTGCCGGCCGGCGCGGTAGGGGGCGGCGCCACGCTTGGCGACGATGCCTTCGACGCCGAGGCGGCGGACGTGGTCCATCAGCGCCTGCCCCTGGGTCTCGATGTGCTCGGTGTAGCGGACGACGCCCGCAGGGGGGAGAAGCCGTCGCAGCAGGGCCTTGCGCTCGGTCAGGGGCAGCGACCGCACGTCGTAGTCGTCGAAGGCGAGCAGGTCGAATGCGTAGAGCGTGACCGGATGCTCGCGAGTTGCGGTCTCGACGTCGAGCCCTCGCCGCAGGAGCCCGCGCTTCTGCAATCGCCCGAAGTTCGGCCGTGCGTCATCGTCGAGGACCACGACTTCGCCGTCGATCACAAAGCGACCAAAGGGGAGGGCTTCGAGCGCCCGGCGAATCTCGGGGAAGGCGGCCGTGGCTTCCTTGCCGCTGCGATAGCGCAGGATCACACCGTCATCGCCCTTGCCGCACAACAGGCGGTACCCGTCGTACTTCAGCTCATAGACCCACGCGGGGTCATCGAACGCGTCGTCCCGAGGCACGGCCAACATCGGCAAGACGGTGCGCGGATCGACGGTGCTACGAGCTGCGTGCCCGACGATGGCGTCTCGAATCTCCCGCGCCCGGTCTTGCCCTCCGGCGAGCTCCTCGACGGTGAGCCCGGAGAGGATCGAGCGAGGGTCGAACTGTGACGCGCCGGGCCGCGCGGCATCATCGGGCTTCTTGATCAACAGCCACGCGTCGTCGCCATGTCCCTTGCCCTTGGTCTTGACCAGGGTCCACACGCCGCGGAGCTTGTGACCACGCAGCTCGAACAACAGCTTGTCGCCGCTGGGAGCCTCCAGCGGGGTCCAGGTCCCGCGGTCCCACACGATCATGGCGCCGGCGCCGTAGTTTCCCTCGGGGATGACGCCCTCGAAGTGGATGTAGTCCAGCGGGTGGTCCTCGGTGCGGACCGCGAGTCGTTTGACCGTGGGGTCGAGGGACGGGCCGCGTGGGACCGCCCAGGAGCGCAGCACTGCGCCAAACTGCAGGCGCACATCCCAGTGCAACCGACGGGCGGCGTGCTGTTGGACCACGAAATGACGGGGTCCTTCGGGGCTCTGTCGCGCGGATGCGGCGGTCTCGCCGTCGAAGGGCTCGCCGGTTCGGTCGGCGCTCCGTTTCGCGCGATACTTGTCGAGTTCGTCGGGGGTGCTCCCCCCGCTGTCGGACTTTTCGCTCACGGGCCTGCCGTTCGATACTATGGCTTTCATGCCTGCCCGTGCCATCTCGTCGGCGACCGTGGCCTTTGGGCTCGTCTCGATCCCCGTGAAGCTGTTTCCGTCGGTCTCCCCGTCCGATGCGATCCGCTTCAACACGCTGCACGAGACCTGTGGGACGCGGGTCAAGCAGCAGTTCTTCTGCCCCAAGGACGAGGAGGTCGTTCCCCGAACGGATACGATCAAGGGCTACGAGTTCGCCAAGGGGCAGTACGTCACGTTCAACGCCGAGGAACTCAAGGCGGTGGAGGAGCAGTCGACGGGGGGCATCGACATCACCGAGTTCGTCCCGATTGAGAAGGTCGACCCGCTGTACTACGCGAAGTCGTACTACCTCAATCCGGACGAGGCGGCCGCGCGGGCCTACCACCTGCTCGCCAGCGCGCTGCGCAAGACGGGATTGGTCGCGCTCGCGAAGTATGCGGCGCGGGGCAAACAGTACCTGGTCCTGCTGCGCCCCATCCCCGAGGGCATCATCCTGCAGCAGCTGCACTACCCGGGCGAAGTCCGCTCGTTGGCCGACGTTGGCATCCCCGAGGCCGAGGTCGACGAGGGCGAACTCGAACTCGCGATGCGACTGATCGAACAGAGCGCACAGCAGACCTTCAACCCCGAGAAGTACACCGACGACGTGCGGACTCGGGTCGAGGCCGTGATCGCACGGAAGGTCGACGGCGAAGACATCACGCAAGAGCCAGCCGCGAGCCCGAAGTCTCAGGTCATCGACCTGATGGCTGCGCTCAAAGAGAGCCTGCGTATCGACGCCGGCTCCGAACGCAAGGGCCCGGTGCCCGCTGACGCGCCGCGCGAAGACGAAGCCGCCGATGGCTCCTGACCCGAGATCCCCGCGCGTTTTCAGCACGGCGGAAGTTGCGAAGCTCAGCGGGATTTCCCCTTCGACCGTCCGCCGGTGGGTTGTGCATGGCCTGCTTCATCCCGGTCGCGGCCCGCGAGGGCACCGGTTCTCGTGGGCCGATGTGAGTCGCGTTCGCGGTTGGTCTTCGCTGTCGAGCATGCCGGTGACTCGGGTCGCCCGCGCGCTGTCGCGCCACGATGACCCCGGCGAGGTTCGCATTCGCGCGTGTGGTCGGACGTTGGCCCTCGCCGATTCGCGAGGTGTGTTCGAGGCCGACACTGGGCAATCCTTGCTGCCGTTCGATGAACCGGCCGGCTCGCTTCGAGCCATCCTCCCGCCCGGAGGTTGGCGCGCCTCGTTGGATGCCGCGCGCAGTCGCGGGGACGTCGAACAGGCTCAGGTCATCGTGGAGACCCACTTGCGGGTGAATCCTGCCGACTCGGCGGCCTGGTCCGAATGCGCAGCGCTGCATCATCTCACCGGTGCGCTCGAAAGCGCGGCGCGTGCGTACGAACGGTCGGTCGAGGCGTCTCGCGGAGCCGAGCGCGCGCGAGGGCTGTTCAACCTCGGGGTTGTGCACGAGGACGCGGGCCACGATGAACGGGCGAGTCGGGCCTATGCCGATGCGTTGGTGCTCGTTCCGGACTTCGCGGACGCGCACTACAACGCGGCGCGAGTTTGGGAACGGCTCGGCGACCGCTGGCGCGCGCTGCGACACCTGCACGCGTATCGACGCCTTCAACGGTGACCGTTTTCCGAGCGGCCCGGGAACGGACACCCGAACCTGATGCGCTTTCCTACTCGGTTCCCTATGATCCTCTGGCTGCGCCTGGCGCTGCACCCTTGTCATGCGAACTTTGCTTGTTGAAGACGACGCGGTTCAGCGAGTTCGGCTCGCCGACGCGCTCGTCGAGCTGGGACTCGATGTCTCGAGCTACGAGCGGGCGGAGCGTGGACTCATGGAGCACGCGCGGCAGCCGTTCGATCTGCTGGTGGTCGACTGGGTCCTGCCGGAAATGGACGGCCTTCAGCTCTGTCGAAAGGTTCGTTCCCTGCCCGGGGGCGACCGGCCATACATCCTCGTTGTGACCGGTCGCGACCGACCCGATGACCTCTCGGCGGTGCTCGATGCCGGGGCGGATGACTACGTCGCAAAACCCGTGCACATGGCGTTGTTCAAGACGCGACTTCGCATCGCACAGAGACGGCTGGCCAGCGATGCGCGTCACCGGGCCGCTCGTGAGGCGCTCGCTCGATCCGAAGCCGATTTTGGACGCGTGATCGAGCGCTCCCCGCTGGGTGTCATCGCGGAGCACGACGGCGTCATCGTGTACGCGAACGCGGCCGCCGGACGGACCTTCGGGACCAGTCCGCAAGCGTTGTGCGGCAGCGCAACCGTCGACCTCGCACAGCCCGAATACCGTCACGTCATCGCGCGCCGCTCCAGACGCTTCTCCCGTACTCAGGTCCCGCCGCCGCCGATGGAGATGGACTTGCGCCGGGTTGATGGCGGCGTCTGTGTGGTGCGCTGCATTCCTGCGACGTCTGCCGTCTACAACGGCGAGCGGGCGTTGTTCACCATGCTGCAAGACATCACCCAGCAGCGGCAGCTTCAGGCCAGCCTGCAACAGGCCGACCGCCTCGCGTCCGTGGGCTCCATGGCCGCTGGGGTGGCACACGAGATCAACAATCCGCTCGCGTACGTCATCACCAACCTCGAGCTGCTCCAAGAGGCGATCGCAGGAACGGACGGAGCCGACGGTCCCTCGGTGGAGTCCCAGCTCGAGTCCCAGCTTGTATCCCGGATCAGCACGATCCTCGGCGATGCCCTCGATGGGAGCGAGCGGGTCCGACGGATCGTTGGGGACCTCAAGCGGTTCTCGCGGACCGCAGACGACGAGCCTGACGGAGCCGTCGATGTGCATGCCGTGCTTGACGTCGCGGTCGACATCTCGCGCAACGAGATCAAGCACCGGGCGTGCCTGGTGCGTTCATTCGACGAGGTTCCGGCGGTCCGAGGCAATGAAGGTCGACTCACGCAGGTGTTCGTCAACCTCCTGGTCAACGCGGCGCACGCCATCACCGACGAGGAAGATGCCAAGAACCGGATCGAGCTTCGGACCGGGCTGGGCGAGGAGGGCTTCGTCGAGATATCGGTGACCGATACCGGCTGCGGGATCCCGAGCGAGATCGTCGACCGGATCTTCGACCCCTTCTTCACCACCAAACCGCAAGGGATGGGGACCGGGCTCGGATTGTCGATCTGTCACGGGATCGTGACCCGGCTGGGCGGAGCGCTTCGAGTCGAGAGTCGAGTCGGCGAGGGAACGACCGTGACGGTCTCGCTCCGCGCCGACCCCGACGCGGCATCGGCGGTACGGGCGGCCCAAGTCACCGACGCGCAGACGCAGAGCTCGGGCATGCGCATCTTGGTCATCGACGACGAACCGTTGGTCTGCGAGGGCATCAAGCGGGCGCTGCGAAACCACGAGGTGATGGTGACCAGCTCGGGTCGCGACGCCGTCCAGCTGTGCGCATCCGGAGAGTTCGACCTGGTGCTGTGCGACGTCATGATGCCCGACGTGTCGGGCATGGACGTGTTCAGTCAGGTTCGCCGGGCGCGCCCCGAGGTCGCCAGCCGTTTCGTGTTCATGACCGGAGGCGCGTTCACGCCCAGCGCTCGAGCGTTCCTCGAGTCCGTCGAGAACGAGCAGATCTACAAGCCGTTCTCGCTCCGAGACCTGCGCAGCTTGGTCGCTCGTCGCCATGATGCCGAGCCGGCCGTCTCCGTACGGTGACCCAACTCGTCTCGTTTACCCGTGCCTACCCACCGAAGTGGCGGGTTGCGCGAGCGCGTCCGGGGGGCATGATGGGTGCCCTTGAGTCCTCCGCCGACCCCGCCTGACGAGTCCTCCCCCGGACTGCGCAGCTACCTCTCCGTCTTCCGCTACAGCCGCCGTGCGGTGGAGTTGGTCTGGTCGACCTCGCGCGGCCTGACGGGCGTGCTGGTGGTGTTGACCCTGTTGGGTGGGCTGTTGCCGGCCGGCATCGCCTACGTGGGCAAGGTCATCGTCGATGCGGTCGTCGACGGCATCGCGCTGCGAGAACAAAGCGGCGTGGTCGAACTCGGTCCCGCGCTCCGAGCGGTCGTTGCAGAACTCGGCCTCGTCGCGGCGATGGCCGCGGTCCAGCGCGGACTGTCGGTCTGCGAGTCGTTGTTGCGGGCCATGCTCGGCCACCGCGTCAACGTCATGATCCTCCGCAAGGCGCTGACGCTGGATCTGTCACATTTCGAGGACTCGGAGTTCTACGACAAGCTCACCCGCGCCCGGCGGCAGGCCTCGTCGAGGCCGTTGTCTCTGGTCCGGCGCACGTTCGGCCTGGGTCAGCAGGCCATCGCGCTGACGAGCTTTGCCGGGCTGTTGTGGCAGTTCTCGCCGTGGGCGGTCGCGGTGTTGGTGGGCGCAGGGCTACCGGCCTTCATCGCCGAGGCAAAATTCTCCGGCGACGCGTTTCGCTTGTTCCGGTGGCGCTCCCCGCAGTCGCGTCAGCAGACCTACCTCGAGACCGTGCTCGCCCGGGAGGACTACGTCAAAGAGGTGAAGCTGTTCGGCCTGGGGCCGATGCTGCTGGAGCGCTACGAGAAGATCTTCGAGACCCTGTTCGGAGAGGACCGCTCGTTGACCGTCCGGCGCGGTCTGTGGGGGTTCGCGCTGGGACTGCTCAGTACACTCGCCTTCTACGGGGCCTACGGTTGGATCGCCCAAACGGCCGTCCTCGGTGCGATCACGTTGGGGCAGATGACGATGTACCTGCTGTTGTTCAAGCAGGGCCAGTCCGCGGTTGCGGCTGCCCTCAAGTCCATCGGTGGCATGTACGAGGACAACCTCTATCTGTCCAACCTCTACGAGTACCTCGAGCAAGACGTCGGCAAGCGCGGCGAGGGCCAGCGAGAGGGGACGACACCGGGGGATGGAATCCGTTTGGAGGGCGTCAGCTTCCGCTACCCGGGCGCCGAAGGCCTCGCGCTGAGCGACGTGAACCTCCACGTGAAGCCGGGCGAGGCGCTCGCGCTCGTCGGCGAAAACGGATCGGGCAAGACCACCCTGATCAAGCTCCTCACCCGGTTGTACGAGCCGCAAGAGGGCCGGGTCTGTGTGGATGGGCTCGACGTCCGGGAGTGGAATGAGAGCGCACTGAGGGCTCGGGTCGGCGTCATCTTTCAGGACTTCGCGCGGTACCAGATGCTGCTCGGCGAGAATGTCGGCGCTGGCGATGTCGACCACTTCGCCAGTGAGGCCCGTTGGAAAGATGCCGCGGCCCGAGGCATGGCCGACACCTTCATCGACGAACTCCCCGGTGGGTATCAAACCCAGCTCGGCCGGTGGTTCAAGGGAGGGCG
>CAJXVA010000538.1 GCA_913061055.1 uncultured Pseudomonadota bacterium | reverse complement strand
GGCATACGAGATGTAGAGAGGTCTCGTGGGCTCGGAGATGTGTATAAGAGGCAGGCCGCTGCCAGCCCGACGACCACGCCCAGCCGTGAGCGACCCGGAGCCGACGCTGCGGGCGAGGCGTGCACGGCCGAAGCAGGCGCGCCCCCACCCACCGGCGCGATGGTGATCGCCTCCGCCGATGCACTCCCCGAGACCCCCGGTGCCGCCGTATGCCCAGTGGCCAGGGCCAGGATCGAGATCGTGTCCGCGCCGGCGTCGGGGCGAGCCCGCGGCCCCGTCGGGCAACGCGCAAGCTCGGCATCGTGTTCAGCTCGCAAGGCTCGCACCCTCGAGGCGACCTCGGCTGCGGTCTGCGGGCGCGCGTCCGGGTCTTTGGCGAGCAGGGCCATTGCCAGTTCGGAAACCCCGGCGGGGATCGGACGTTCGGGGGCGGCCTGCCGAGGATCCAGGGGCACCCGCCGAACATGCCCTTCGAGGACAGCCATGAAGGAGTTGGCTTCGAAGGGCAGCGAACCGGTGAGCAGTTCGTACAGCACGACCCCCACGCTGTAGAGGTCGGCGCGCCGATCGAGCGGTTTGCCGAGCGCACGCTCCGGCGCGAGGTAGTAGGGCGTCCCCAAGACCGTGCCGGCCGCGGTCTCGATCTGCGTGTGATCGGGGAGCTCGACCTTGGCCAGCCCGAAGTCGAGCACCGTGGGGCGCAGCGTTCCGTCTTGTTCTCGATGAAGGAACAGGTTCGCCGGCTTGATGTCACGGTGAACGATGCCGGCCTCGTGGGCGGCATGCAGGGCGTCACACAGCGCGGCGAGCAGGCCGAGCCCCTCACCGAGCGTGCCCTCGCGCGCCATCCAATCCTCGAGAGGCTCGCCCTGCAGAAGCTCCATGGCGACGATCACCTGACCGTCTGGCGCCTGCTCGAAGCCCAGCATCTCGACGATGCCGCGGTGGCCCACGCGAGATGCGGACGCGGCCTCCTGGCGGAACCGCGCGATCAGCTCGGCGAGATTGCCGGCGGCGCGATCCGTCCGCAGCACTTTGACCGCCGCGGGGTGGCCGTCGCGTTCTCGGCGCGCCTCATAGACCCGCCCCATGCCGCCCTGCCCCAGGAACCGCACCACCTGGTAGCGTTCCTGAGCGCCGAGGAACGAACCCGGGGTCGCCTCGGGCTCGGGATCGGGCAGAAACGTTGCGCCAAGACGAAACTGGCGAGTCTTTCCGTGTCCAGGCCGAACCGTATCCGCCCCCACCGCAACGGCGGCGGCGTCCGGAGGCACCGTGGGCAACCCAGCGAGGTCACCCGCCCCACCAGCCGAAGCCGCCGAAGCCGGCGGAACAGTTGGAAAAACAGTGGGCGCAACCGCCCGCTGGTACAGGTCGGCGCCACGCAGCGCAGTCTTCGACCGCCCTTCGGGCACGGACACGACGCCAAGGTACCACCGCGGGCGGGCTGGTGCTATATGACGCGGCCGTGGCGCAAGCTAGTGAGAAGATCGCGGCTCTGCTGGAGCGGCTCGAACAGAGCGGTGCAGAGCCTCTGAGACTCGATGCCTTGCGCATCACCCAGGCGTTCAAGCGCTCCTGGGTCGAACTCGCCCAAACCCTCGTGCAGATCCGCGACGGCGGATCGTACGAAGCGTGGGGCTTCGAGGAGTTCTACGCCTACTGCACGCAGGAGCTTCACCTCCGTCGGGCGACCGTCGACAAGCTCGTGATGTCGTTCTCGACCCTGAAGCGATTGGCGCCCTCCGTGCTTCGCTGGGATGGGGTGGAGAAGGAAGTGCCGAGCCTTCAGGCAGTCGACTACTTCGGCAAGGCAGTCAACGCGGCCAACAAGCCGGCGGAGCAACGCATGCCCGCCACCGGCGAGGCCCCACCTGCGCCGCGTGAGGTGCTCAAGGACCTGCGCACGGCCGTGTTCGACGAAGGCCAGTCCGTCGCAGAGCTGCGGCGCCGGTTCGATCCGATCCTCCGGCCCAAACCCCAGGGCGCCGAGGAGCTCGACGCAATCCAGAAGGCCCTGGGCGCGGCACGGAAGCTCGCCGACATCCTTCCGGAGATCGAAGGCCTCTCCGACGACAAGGTCGTGCCGGTCGAGAAGGCGCTGGGGCATCTGCGTGAAGCGCTCGAGACCCTCGCCGAACCGCTCCGAGACGCGATCGCGGCGCACAAGAAAGCCACCCGTCCCAAGCCCGCCAAGAAGCCACCGCAACGAGCCGCCGGGCAAGAGGCGTGACCGACCCGGCGACGCCCGCCCCCGACTCTGAGCCGGACTCAGAGCCGGACGAGGACCCCCCAGCACCTGGAGCGCGGTGGTGGCGGGTGAGCGTCGCCGCTGCCAGAACCCTCCGGGGTCAGTTCGTCCCGCGCGCCCCCGAGTTCGAGGTCCGCGAGTCGCGGCGTCTGTACTTGCTGGGCGCCTACGTGGCCCGCCGCTTCTTCATCGAGGACCGCTGCGCGGGCATGGCCGCGATCCTGACGTTGCACACCCTGCTCTCGGCGGTGCCGATCATCGGGACCGCGCTGTTGGTCGTGGGGCTCATGGACGAAACCTCCGGCCGGCGACTGCTCA
Source organism: uncultured Pseudomonadota bacterium (assembly GCA_913061055.1). Classification (GTDB taxonomy): domain Bacteria; phylum Myxococcota_A; class Polyangia; order Nannocystales; family Nannocystaceae; genus CAJXVA01. Next base: position 4,150 of record CAJXVA010000538.1, on the reverse strand, counting down.
GCGACCTGTTCCGGTCCTTGGTTCCCGAGGGCGCTCGCGCGAACGAGATGGCCGAAGGCGCCCTCGCGCTCGCCGAGAACGTCACGATCGGCAACCTGGGAGCCTGGGGCTTTCTGGTCACGCTGGTGATCGCGTTTGTCCTGTTCCAGACGCTCGAGCGCACGTTCAACCGCATCTGGCGGGTCAACCGGCGTCGGTCGGTGCTGATCAAGTTCACGATGTTCTACACGTTGGCCACGCTGGGGCCGCTGCTGATCCTCTACAGCGTCGCGCACCCCCTGGTGCCGGGTCTCAACTCCGCCCTGGGTGTTCCCTGGCTGACCAGCACGCTGGGCCTCATCGCGCTCAACCGCTTCCTGCCCAACACAGTCGTGCACTGGGGCGGTGCGGTGATGGGGGGCATCGTATCGGCGGCCCTGCTGGAGATCGCCAAGCTCGGCTTTGGCATCTACGCGACGCGCTTCGCTCTGGTCACCTACGAAGGCCTCTACGGCCCCCTCGCGATCCTGCCGATCCTGCTCGTGTGGTCGTACCTGTCGTGGATGGTCGTGCTGCTCGGGGCACAGATTGCCTACGTCAAGCAGCACCAGCGCTCCATCGCGCTGATGGGCTACCTCAATCGCTACGTGCTCGACCGGCTCGCGATCCAGCAGCCCTCAGGGCGCACGGCCGCCCGCTTGATGCTCGCGATCGCCGACCACTTCTCCAGACGCGACGCCGGTCTGCGCGAGGACCTGCTCGCCGAACGCTTTGGCCTGGGTCTCGACGTCGTTCAAGAATCCCTCACCCGGCTCGAGCGTGCCGGACTGCTGCTCGAAGCGGACGGCGATGGTCGGCTGTGGGTCCCCGGACGCCCCCTCGAGCAGATCACCGTCGTTGAGGTGATCGAGCTGTTCGACCGCGACCATGCTCGAAACCCACGCAGTGACCGGCTGGGCGATGTGTGGGCCAAGCTCGACTCGTCCCGCGAGGCCCTCATCGGCTCGCTGACCTACGCTCAGCTCAGCCAGTCGCCACGGTCGTCGGCGGATCCCGAGACCACCGACTGCTGAACCTCGAAGTAGGCAGCCATCACCAGGGCGTCGGTCTCCGACGGCGTCGCACCGGACTCGTCGACGGCATCCTGCAGCGCCTCGAACAGGTCCCACATCGACAGCGTCGTCGGTCGCTCAATCGGAGTCCCGACCATCGGCCGATCGTTCGCGGCAGGCTGATCGACAGAGACGACGACCGGGAACTCGAGCAATGCGGCGGGGAGAGACACACCCGGCCCATCGTCCGCATGGGCCACACCTTGAGCGCGTCGGACCGAAAAGGCAGAAGTCGGTCGGACGGTGTCCTACACCGCGTCGGAGGTGCTGTCGAAGTGGAAGCCGTCGACGATCATCGGCGGCACAACGTCCGTCCGGTCGAACGTCCCTCCGGCGCGAACTGCAGCCCCCATCGCGGACGCCTTGGTCAGCAACGTCAGCGGGCTGTCGTTGTAGCGCATGTTCTTGACCGGCCGAACGATCTTGCCGCCTTCGATCCAGAACGTGCCATCTCGGGTGAGGCCGGTCGCCAAGATCGAGCGCGGCTGCAGCATGCGGTTGTACCAAAAGCGGCTCACCAACACGCCCTTGTCGACGTTCGCGATGAGGTCGTCGAGCGAACCGGTGCCGCCGGCGAGGTGAAGCGAGGAGGGCATCGGACGGACCGCGACCCCGGTCTTGCTCGACCAGTAGCGCCCCGAACGGAGCGCCCGGAGAACGCCCGCCTCGATCCAGGTGACCTTGGGCTGCGGATCGCCGCCTGCGGTCATGACCGCCCCCGGGTCCTTGGCATCGGTGGGGTCGGAGCTCAGCGTAATCGTCGAGCCGAACAGCGCCTGACCGATCTTCGTATCGCCCGTCCCCGCCGAGAAGAAGCTGCGTCCCTCGAACGCCTTGCGATGCGACATCTCGCCGATCAGAAAGCCGAGGAGATCGGAGACGGCCTGCGGCGCCAGCACCACGGTGTAGTCGCCGGGATCGAGGCCGGTGGGCTCCTTGCTTCGAAGCGACCACAGGGCAGCCTCCGAGGCCAGTGCTGCGCCGTCGACCGTGTCCGCTGCGAATCCAACCCGTGCAGCTTTGGCGCTCCCCGTGCCGTCCGAGGTGCGCGCGGTCGTGCTGGCGAACATGCGCGTGGCCCGGCTGTAGCCGAACAAGCCGGCCCGGTCGCCAGCCGCGATGGTTTGGTCGCGGTGCGAGAGGATGCCGGACATGTCCAGGCCCTGGCCTTTGCCAGCCTCGATGACCGCTTTGACGATCGGGCTCCGGCCCGACGCCTTCATCGTGGAGACCTTGCGGTCGAACGCGGAGGACGAGAGGTAGGTCGTCTTGCCGCGCGCAGGCATGTGCTCGGGGTCGACGGGCGAGAGTGCAGCCATGGCCTCCGCTTGTTGCACGAGCTTGGCCAGTCCCTCCTTCGAGGTGTCGTTGCCGCTCGCGGTGGCCTTGCGATGGTCGCGAGTCACGGCAGTCACCGACACGTTCAGGGTCTCGATGTCTCCGCTGGTGGTCGGCATCGACGCGCCCCAGCGGGCATTGCCGCCCTTGTTCGCGTGGACCGAAACCCGGACGTCACCCAGCGACGCCTGCCCCAGAGCCTGGTTGATGATCGTCTTGGCTTGATTCTCTCGAAGGCTCATTTGCCACCTCCGGTGTTCACGATGTTGGCTTCGAACCGAGCGGGCGGACATCCGTGGCTGACGGCGTTGGTCTGCACGGGTTGCCCCTTGCCATCGCCGAACGTTCCGCCCAGGCGGTAGGTCCCCTCCCCGCCCACCATGTCGCAGGACTTCCAGAAGTCGACGGTGTTCGCCTGGTAGGCGACATCCCGCAGCGGGCGGGTGATGCGGCCACGCTTGACCTCCCAGAACATCTGCCCGGAGAACTGGAAGTTGTAGCGCTGCTGGTCGATGGACCAGCTGCCACGCCCGGAGATGAGGACGCCGTCTTCAGTGGCGCCGACGAGGTCTTCGGTGGTGTAGCCCTCGGTGCCCGGCTGTAGGCTGACGTTGGGCATGCGTTGAAACGCAACCCCCGAGTAGCGCTGGCCGTAGCTGCACCCTCGACTGCTGGTCTCACCGGCCCACCCGGCTTGGTCACGGGTGGTTTGCCAACCGACAAACGTGCCGTCGCGCACGATGTCCCAGCGTCCCGGTTGCACGCCATCGTCGTCCCAGCCCGTGGTCGCGAGGCCGCCGGGTTGGGTTCGATCCGCTACGAGATTGACCCCGTCGGCGGCGATCTTGCGGGTGCCGGCGTCCTCGGGGCGCAGGAAGCTGGTCCCCGCCATGTCGGCCTCGAGCCCCATCGCCCGATCGAGCTCGGTGGGGTGTCCAATGCTCTCGTGGATCGTGAGCCACAGGTTGCTCGGCGCGAGGATGACGTTCCGCGTGCCGGGGTCCACGGGCGCAGCGTGAAGCTTGCGCAGCGCATCTTGGGCGATGTCTGGCGCCTGCCCGACCAAGTCGAGCCCTTGGACGTACTCCCAACCAGCCTGCATCCCCGAAGCTTCGAGGTTGCGATTGGCAAAACGACCCAGGCGGCGATTGACCGCAGATGCGGAGAGTCGAGGAGCCAGTCGGTACGCGATCTGGTGGACCTGCGCGCCTTCGCTGCTGACGAAGCCGCGATCCTCGCCAACGATCGAGACCCCCGCAGACGCATGCGAAACCCCGGGCTTGTTCAGCACGGCCTTGGCCGAGTCGACCAGCAGCGCCGCCTTGTCGGCGAGCGAGACTTCGAACGGATCGACCTCGAACGGCGACACCCAGGTTCCCGTCGCGACCGGAGCGGCCGCCCACTGCACCGGTGGCTGGCCCAAGCTCTTGAGCAACGCACCGCTGCGTTTGGCGGAGTCGACCGCGGTCTTGGCGAGCGCGACTGCGGTCTTTTCATCCACCCGAGGCGCGGCGGCAAACCCCCAGCCTCCGCCCGCGATGACCCGTACCCCGATTCCGTAGTCCTCCTGATGCGAGACCGCTTGCACGTGGTCATCGCGAACGCCGATGGACTCCGTTCGGTAGAGCACCAAACGAGCGTCCGCGTAGCTGGCCCCGGCGGCGATCGCCCTGTCTCTTATACACATCTGACGCTGCCGACGAGCGATCTAGTGTAGATCT
>CAJXVA010000537.1 GCA_913061055.1 uncultured Pseudomonadota bacterium | reverse complement strand
TGACGTTGCCCGCTCGGGTGAGCGTGGTCGCGGTCAGGGTTTCGGGATCGAGCCGAATCGCGATCGACGGCGGCTCTGCGGGCGCCTCTGCGTCGTCGTCCGCGACGGCGACCTCGGGCACCGGCAGGGCAGGCGGCGAGCTGAACAGAGCGGGCCATGGCTTCGTGGCCTGAATCCGGACCAAGCGTCGCGGCGCAGACCCAACGGTGAGCAGCAGGCTGTCGTCCGAGAGCTTGGCCACCTCGAACAGCGAGGGGTCTCGGCCGATCCCGGTCGGCATCACGGCCAGGGGCTTGGACTCCGCCTTCGCATCGAGGAGATAGACCAGGCCATCGTCCCCCGTCGCCGCGACGTAGCGCGCATCGAGCCATGCCGCGTCTCGGATGGCCACCCCGGTGAGCTCGACCTGGGTCGCAGCGCCATCGAGTGCAGCCACGAACTCGAACGTCGCCTCGCCATCCACGGTTCCCAAGCGCGCCACAAACTCGCGACCGGGAAGCGTACTGGCGACCTCCTCGAGCCCGCTTTCGGGGAGGTCGACAAACACGTAGCCACAATCCGCGGCGTCAGAGGACATCCACAACTGCTGCGGGTGTCCGCGACGCTCGATCATCAGCGAGGCCCCGTCCGGCGAAGCGATCAGCTCGACCGGGGGTCCGTCCAGCGCCGCGGCCTTGAACATGGGAGAGCAGAAGGGCTGCCGTCCCTGCTCGCTGGGCCCTGGGGCGGCGAACATCTGTTGGGGCGACCAATCCAGCTCGGCTCGGATGCCGTCGTCACTGACGACATCAAACCGGCGGACCAAGGTGACGACGCCGCCTTGCGGATTGGGAACAGCACGCCCGCCATCGTTCTCGCCCCCTAGCCGAACCGGCGCCGTGGTGCCCCGCTCGTCACGCAAGACTCGAGAGATCTCGCTGACGGTCTCGCCGGCCAGGGCCTCGGCCCGCTCGACGAGTTTCAGGTCGAGGATCGCGTCCTCGAGCTTGGAGCGGAGTTGGATCGAGCTGACCGAGGCGGAGTCGTTCTCCGGAAGCGCCTCCGCGAGAGCCTCCTGGGCGAACAGGGCCTGAAGCAGACCGATCTCGACCCGGCGCAACGCCGTGGACGGCTCGGGGTTGACCGTCATCTGGTGGGGAAACGCGAAGTCTCCGACCGACAGGGCCGCAAAGCGAACATGGTCCTCGAACTCCGGCATGTTTTCGATGTCGACGTCGGTGAAGTCGACCTCGGCGGGGTACTCGAACACCACGTATCCGTACCCGAAGTGATCGGCGAGGGTGAGCACCACCTGCACGTCCGTCCCCTCAGGGGGCTCTGGAAGCTCCAGGTGCGCCTTGTCCACCCAATGCGCCAGGCTGCCCTCGGCCGCATCGAATCCGTCGCGACCCAGCACAGCGCTGTACCCGGCGATGTCGCCGGCGCGAACCACGAGCACCTTGTCGGCCCGCTCGGGTGCGCCGATTCCCTCAGCTCGGAAGAAGAGGAACCACGCCGCTGCACTCAGCGCGGCGAGCAGAAGCACCCCGAGCGCCAGGATCTTTCCGCTTCCACTGCGCCGCAGCGCCTCGAGATCCGTACGCGAGTCGCCGGTCATGCCCGGTACTCTCGCACATCCCCGACGCCACGCCCGTGGGCCCGTTCACGACGTGGCTGCAGAGGGTTCAGGAGGCCGTCGGCGAAAGGGCGGCTCGGACGCCGCCGGCGAGGATCCCAAGACCCGCACCATGCGTCGGCAGGTGGCCGTGGTCTCGCTGCGCGATCCAGTTCGGATGGTTCTCCGGGTACAGGTACGCCTCGGGGTGCGGCATCAGCCCAAAGATCCGGCCCGTGGGATCGCACAGACCGGCGATGCCACCGGGCGAACCGTTCGGGTTGTCCGGCCACCGCTGCGTCGGCGAACCGGACGCGTCTGCGTACCGAACCGGAACGAGCCCGCCGGCGAGCACCTGCGCCTCGAACTCCGGAGCGAGCAGGACCTTGCCCTCACCGTGCCGACTCGGAACCTCGAGCAGCGCGTCCGTTGCACCTTGGGTGAACACGCACGGTGACCGGGGATCGATGGTGAGCCGAACCCACTCGTTGCGATAGCCGAGGCGGTCGTTGTGGACGACGGTCGCTTGCTGGAGTGCGAGCGGATCTCCGACCCGGCGGTTCAGCCCCGGGACGAGCCCGAGTTTGACGATCGTCTGAAAGCCGTTGCAGATCCCCAGCACGAGGCCACCGTCGTCGACGAACCGGGCGAGGCGGTCGCCCAGCCGCGCCTTGACGCGATTGGCGAACACCCGGCCAGACGCGATGTGATCGCCGAATGAAAAGCCGCCGCCGAACACGACGATGCGGACGCCATCGAGCGCCGCGGGGTCGTCGATGACATCGGAGAAGTGCCGGACGCTCGTCCGGGCGCCGAGCATCTCGAAGCCTGCCGAGGTCTCGTCCTCGCAGTTGAGCCCGTAGCCGGTGAACACGAGGACACCGACATCGGCCGCGCCCTCGATCATGCCCAGCGGAGCCGTCCAAACCGGCGCGGGCCGCTCGGGATCGAACGTTGTCGGGGTCATGAGCTCAGCCGCCCGTGCCGCTGTCGGTATCGCCGCCCGAGCCACCATCGGTGTCGCTCGTGCTGCCGCCCTCGGGACATGCCCCGATCGGAGGATCGGGGAGCAGATCCGGGCTCATCGCGTCTTCTTCGTTGATCCGAATCGCCGCGAACGTGGAGCCGGTGAGGTCGATGTTGGCCGGAACCGTGACCATGCCGCCCACGTTCCCGCAGTAGACGTCCGCGTCCTGAATGGCGCCCTGCAACTGCATCGTGGCGACAATGTCACTGCCGGTGACCGGGTTCGCATCGCCGATCAGGTTGATCTCCCCCAAGTCGGCATCGAAGGCGCCGGCCTCGTCAACGGGGAACGAAAGCAAGACGGGGTCCCCGGTGAACTCCCGCGGAGTGTTGGTCGCCAGGATGTCGAGCGACAGCGGCTGCAGCGAGATGTCGAGTTGGCCACCACCGGCGTCGGCCGGGGTGTAGACCGTCGTCGCAATGAACTGGAAGGGGGTCGTGGGCGCGACCGGGGTTGCGGTCAACGAGAAGTGAAACGTGCCGGTGACGTCCACGAGGGTGCCCGCCACGTCCATTTTCACGGACGCGGCATCGTCTCGGATGTCCTGGGTCTTGTCGGTGAAGTCGTCGTACCGGCCCTCTGCTTCGGGGCTGGGACAGCCGGCGAGCATGGTCGCGACCCCAAGCGTTCCCAAGCCGGCGAGCGGTTTGGACGGGAGTGCGAGCGCGGTGATGATCGAACGTCGAGCGGCTGGAGATCGAGAGGCCATGAGAAGACTTCCGTCCTTGGCGGCACCGGGAGCCAAAAGCGGCGCCCCATTTCCGTTTCGAGAGTGTAGAGTGCGACCACTGATCGGCACAAGCCGGATCAGTCCCCTCCCCTCCCCGGGCCAGGTGCTCGGATTCAGGAGTCTTCGATGGTGAAGCAACGCACAGCCATGGTTTCGCAACGCACCCGCAAACCCGACGCCACGGTGGCCCGCAAGGCCGCCCTCTGGGCAGCAGCCGTTCTCGGTTGCTTTGCAGCTGCAGGTGTCAGTGATGCCAACGCGTCCGGTATCGCGGCCGCCCGATTCGGTGGCGAGCACGGTCACCCGACGACCGACAACCCCACCGCCATCTACTACAACCCGGCCGGCATCGCGCTCTCCAAGGGCACGCACATCTTCGTCGATGGCACGATCGCCCTGCGTTGGGCTGGCTACGAGCGACCCGCGGCCGGGCCCGACGACGTGTCGGGTGGCAGTCCGGTTCAAAACAACCAGGAGACCTTGGGTCTTGCGCCCGGTGCCAACGACGGCAAGGCCTCCTTGTTCAACGCCATCGCCTCCCCCTTCCTCGGCGTCTCGTCCGACTTCGGCACCGACTTCATCTACGGCGGTCTGTCCGTATCGTTCCCGTTCGGCGGATCCGCTGTCTGGGACAAGAACAGCGTCTACGGAGGCAACGAGCAGTTCCCCGGGGCGGTCGACGGTCAGCAGCGTTGGTACTCGATCGACGGTGCGATTCGGTCGATGTACGTCACCGGCGCGCTCGCGTTCAACATCCGCAAAATCGGCCTGTCGATCGGCCTGAGCGGGTCCGCGATCCGCTCCAACGTCACGACGCTGCGCGCTCGCAACGCGGACGGCACCGACGACCTGGTCACCGTCAACTCCGACGGCACGGTCGCCTACGACGCCGATGGCAACACCTCGCTCAAGGAGGGCCGGAGCCTGGTCGACGTCAGCGGATGGCAAGGCGGCTTCGGCATTGGCCTCGTCTACGACGTGCTCAAGCAGGGCAAGTACTTCATCGGCGCGTCGTACACCTCGCAGCCCAACATCACCGGCGGCATGACCCTCAAGGGCAAGCTGCAAAACGCGTTGGCCACGAGTCAGCCCGACCAATCGGACGTCGAGTTCACGCAGAGCCTTCCGGACATCTTCCGGCTCGGCTTCCGCATCCGTCCCACGGACAAATACGAGCTGCGCATCTTCGGTGACTACACCCGCTGGTCGGTGTCCGACCGTCAGTGCCTCATCAACGTCTCGTCCAAGAACGAGTTCACGTGCGACTTCGGCGACGGAGAGAACGCGCTCGACGACCCGGAGAGCTACGGCGGCGGTACGGGGGAGCCGGACAACCCTGCAGCCGGCGTGGTCCAGCACCTTCCGCGCTTCTGGAAGGATGCCGGCGGCGTTCGAGTCGGCGGCTCGTACTGGTTCATCCCCGAACTCGAGGGCTACCTCGGCGCGGGCTACGACAGCAGCGCGGTCCCGCTCGAGACGCTCGACCCGGCGCTGATGGACATGAACAAGTTCTCGATCTCGGCCGGCGTTCGCTGGCAGATCATCAAGCACCTCGCGATGGCCTTCACCGCGACCGAGCTCATCTACCTGCGGACGAGCACCAAGGGCAAGAGCGCGCTCAACCGCTTCCCAGCACCCACCCGTCAGCCCAGCGCGGACGGTGTGTACACGCAGTTCCTCCAGCTGTTCAACATCTCCGCCGACATTTCCTTCTGAGGGTCCCTCAAACGCAGGGTCCTTCTGACGCTTGGCGTCAGTCCTGACGAAGCCAGCGCCGACTCTGTGGCGCTGGCTTTTTCGCGTCTGGTCCAGCACACATCGGCGGCGTCCCAGAGCGAGCCAGCGGGGCGGTTCAATGCGGCCTCAAGCGGCACGCGGTCAGGTCCCCAAGCGGCACGCGGCTTGCTCCGTCTGCGGCTGGACGAATGCACGCTCGGCACGCTCGCTTTTCTCGGCTCCTACACTTCGTGGGGCTGCTCGCCCTGGCGGGGATGATCCTCGCTTCAGGGGCACGCGATTCACAAGCGCGCCTCGACCCGTACTACGTGCTGCGTGGGCTCGGATCCGGCGACGTCCGTCCGCGGATCCTGTTTGTCGTGGACACGTCGGGCTCGATGAGCTGGCGCGCGACCGCATCCAACGACCAGTGTGATTGGGACGACTGCGAGACCCAGACCGACACCCGTGAGAGTCGGATCTCGGCGGCGCGCAGGACCATCAACAACGTGATCTCCGAGACCGGGGAGACGGCGTCGTTCGCCTTGATGTCCTTCGACCAGTACGACCCACCGACGTGGACGCCCTCGAAGTGCGCCGACGGCCATCGTTTTGCCTGGGTGACCTACTACGGCTACTTCTGGTGGGACACCATCTGGACCTACCCCGGCATCAACGGCGCCTGGCGCCTGTGCCAAGGGACCGAGCAGCGACCCTACCCTTATCTGCGCTGGGACGACCTGGGCCGGTTCGCCACCGTCAATGCCAACCATCAGAGCGGTGACCTCCCCGCCTCGCCGCTCATCGGGACCAACGCGAACGACAGCAGCAATGCCGATCGGCAAGTGCAGTGGTTTCCGCGCTTCATGGGCGTGCGCGCTCAGCTCAACGCAGAGACGGACCCCGACCGGCGAGTCCTGGGAGAGACCTACGGCGACTACGGGTCCGACGACTCGAGCCGCAGCTCCAACGTATGGGGACATGATTTCTACTACTGGCCGTACGTCGACGGGTTCCCACACTACGCCGGCTACTCACTGTGGCCCTACGACAACGGGCTCAACGCCGGCGGCGTCATCGGACAGAACAGCTCGGTCAACGAGGCCAAGCTCTACGCTCCGTTCTACCTCGACCTCTCCGAGTCCGGCATCGCCGAGGCGGACTGGGGTCCGAGTTCCGCCGACGAAGCCTCGGTCGCGGTGTTGGACAAGACGGCGCCGCTGATCGAGGGCGGCATCGATGCTGCCGGCGGGACCCCGTGGGCCTCGGTCGTCGGCGAGGTGACCGACGAGTACCCCCGCGCCAACACGGAGGGGAGCCACCAATCGATCGCGAGCTACCTCAGCTTCGTCACGGCCCAAAGCGCAGGGGGCGTGTGCGCACCGACATCGGCCGTCTTGCTCACCGATGGAGTCCCCAGCCCGTCCGACCAAGGAGGCTCGACGCTGTACGGTCGCCTCGCGTCTCTGCGGCGGGACCTCGGCGTGAAGACGTACATCGTCGGGTTCTTTCAGAGCACCGGAGAGATCAACAACATGGCGTGCTCCGCCGCCGGCGGGTGTGACGGCGGGAGCTGTGCTTCGCCGTGCGACGACGACCCAGCCCTGTCTCTTATACACATCTGACGCTGCCGACGAGCGATCTAGTGTAGAT
>CAJXVA010000536.1 GCA_913061055.1 uncultured Pseudomonadota bacterium | reverse complement strand
CGAGCCCGAGCCCGAGCCCGAGCCCGAGCCCGAGCCCGAGCCCGAGCCCGAGCCCCTCCGTCGCGAGGATCCGGAGCCCGCACCGACACCGCGGCGTGAACCCGCCAGTGTCTCGGGTCGGGTGTTCGCAGGCGCGGCGGTCATGGGCGGTGCGCTGCCGGGGGTCGTGGGGCAGTTGCGGTTGGGCGGCGCGGTCGAGGGGTTGCTTTGGCGGGCGGAGCTTGGAGTGTCCGCGACGTCTCGGAGCGATGCCCGAGCGGTGGAGAACGCGGCCGTGGGCGCCGACCTCGGCCACTGGGCGGTCGATGGCCGAGGCTGTGGCGTGTTGCGTCCGGCTGCGGTGCTCTCGGTGCCGCTTTGCGCAGGCGCCGAGGTGGGCCAGCTCTACGCGAGTGGCTTTGGCTTCTCGGGCGCTCGTACGATCACATTGCCGTGGGGAGCGGCGATCGCATCGATCGGGATCGGGTTCGACTTCACGCCGCGCATGAGGCTCTCGGCGCAGGGGACCGCCGGGTTGGTCCTCAATCGCGCCGAGGTGGTCGTCGACAACCTTGGCTCCCTCCACGAGCTCTCCACCGCGTTCGGGCGCGGATGGTTGGGTCTCGAAGTGCGCATCTGACGCTGTTCGGCATCGCGGATCTTTTTTCCCAAAGTGGTGACGGATCCGCGGGGCGGCGGGAAATGCCAAGGTCGACGCTGCGAGTCCCAGAATGCGCGATTCATCGCCCAGGCCACTGCGCGTGGTCGACTCGCGGCCACCTTCGTTCGCGGCGGTGTACCGCGAGCACGCTGCGTTCGTCCGTCGATCGCTACGCCACATGGAGGTGCAGCCCGCAGGTCTCGACGACGTTCTGCATGACGTCTTCCTTGTCGTGCATCGTCGGCTGGACGACTACGACGGGCGGAGCTCGATGCGATCGTGGTTGTACGGGGTCGCCCGCCGGGTGGCGCTTCACCATCGCCGTCGTGGCGCCCGCCGGGTCCGACGAGAGCACCATGCACCGGTCCCCGCCGCACAGGCGCAGCCAGACGATGTGCTCGCTCGCCGGGAAGCGGCTCAATGGGTCGAGGATTTTGTGGCCACGTTGCCACCCGATCAGCGGGCGGTGTTCGTCCTGTGCGAGGTCGAAGGGTTGCCGGCGCCCGAGGTCGCCGCGGCCACCGGGGCGAAACTCAACACGGTTTACTCTCGCCTGCGGCTCGCTCGCCGTCGGTTCGAGAGCGCGGTCGCTCAGCGGGCGGAAGGGGGAGCATTGGGATGAGGGAGCTGAGTTCTGAAGCTCGCGCGCTGTTGGAGCAGTACCGCGAAGAGTCTGAGAAGCATGATCAGCCGGATGCGGGAGTGTTCGAGCGTATCCAGGCTTCGATCGACCACGATGGCCTCGCACCGACCGAGGCTCCTCCGCGCGCCGCGGCATGGATGGCCTGGGGAGTGGCCGCGGCAGCATCGCTGGCGACGATCTGGGTGTGGAAGGGGCGGGTAGAGCTGGAGGTCGCTGCGCCGAGTCCGGTGTCGACCGCGGTCGATCGGGTGCTCGAGGAGGCCGGGAAGAACCTGCATGTGCCCCAGACGACCCCGGCGACTCCGCGCGTGGTGTTGCCCGCTCCGCCGCACCCGGAACCTTCGCCCGTGGCCGTTCCGCAGCCTCGAGTCCGCAGGCCGCTCACCGCACCTGCGGTGGCGCCGAAGGACGATGGCCTTCAGCGTGAACTCGAGCTTCTCCGCCAGGCCCGAGAAGCGCTACGTGCGGGGCGGTCGGCCGGTGCGAAGGCCTCCCTGCGCGCGCATGCGCTGTCGTACCCACAGGGGCAGTTGGCGGAAGAACGAGAGGCGCTCCTGGTCGTGGTGCGGTGTACGGGCGGCGAGGTGAACACCGGCCGGGCGGCGTTCGAGCGTTCGCATCCACGCTCGCATCACCTGCCCTCGATTCGGCTCGCGTGCGATCCGAAAAAAACGACAGGGACGGTGACGGACGGAGGGGACGGCGGGCAATGAAGGGCATGACTTTCGAAACACGGCGACACTTGGTTGTTTGCGCGGCACTTCTCCTGAGCGTCGCGAGTTGCGACCGGGGCTCCGTCGGGGAGTTCGGGGAAACCGAGGGGGAGGCTGGTAGCGATAGCGACGGCCCGACCACAGGCGCATCCGCAAGTGCCTCCGGATCGGCCGGCTCGACGTCGAACGGCATGACGACGGTGGCGTCGAGTTCGACCGGTGGGGCCTCGGAGACGGCCACCGAGGGGTCCTCCGAGTCCGGCATGCTGCTCGACGTTGGCGAGGTCGGTTTCTGCGAGAACCCGGCGCACGGCTGCGAGGGGCCCGTGGACTGTGGGGAGAACTGCGGCGCGCTGGACTCGATGTTCGACGAAGACGGCTGCGTCCGTGTGGCGTGTGGCGTCGGCGAAGCCTGTGGTGAGGGTGAGTTCTGCTATCGACCGATGGACTACGGCGGTTGTCAGAGCTCGGATGTCAGCTGCAGCGAGTCCGAGGGCGTGTGTGGCTGCGGCCTTGATCCCGACTGTGGTGGTGCGTACTGCGTGCCCGAAGACATCGTCTTTGGTGGCATCGTCGAGGGGCCGACCGAGGGCCTGGTGACCAACGACTGCGCCCCCGATGACGGTCCGGCGTTCTCGATCTCCGTGGGCACCTACGCGTCCAACGCATGCGGTGGCGCGTTTGATCCCGGGCCGATGCTGACGATCTACGTGGTCCAAGACTTCGGCACCCAAGGGACGACCGCGACGGATGACCCCGTCCTGGCATTCGCGCAGTACTCCACCGACGGCACCCCGGAGACGACCCAGAACGCCCAGTGGGTCGTGCTTCACATCACCGATTGGGACGCGACGGTGACCGGAGACTACGAGGTGCTCTTGGAGGACGAGACGCTCCTGGTGGGCACCTTCTCGAGCGTCGTGTCGTGCCCCACGGACGTCATCTGCGGCTGACCAGGTGGGACCCTGGCGATCCCGCCCGCATTGGGGCAGGCTTGGCGCGCCATGGCGAAAAAGGTCAGCACCAAGCCCCCCAGTGGGATGCGCGACTTCTTGCCCTCGGACCTCGTGCGGCGCAATCACGTGGTCTCTGTGGTGCGTGGCGTCTACGAGCAGTACGGTTTCGTTCCGCTCGAGACGCCCTCGATCGAGAATCTCGAGATCCTCACCGGCAAGTACGGTGAGGACGAGAAGCTCATCTACCGCCTGCTGCATCGGGGTGATTCGCTGAAGAAGGTGCTGGACTCCGACGAGGCGGTCACCTCGGCTCGCCTCAGCGACCAGGCGCTTCGCTACGACCTCACCGTTCCGCTGGCGCGGGTGGTCGCGCAGTACGGCGACCTGCCGAAGTACTTCAAGCGCTACCAGATTCAGCCGGTCTGGCGCGCGGATCGCCCGGGCAAGGGCCGCTTTCGCGAGTTCTACCAGTGTGACGTGGACATCACGGGCACCACGTCCAACCTCGCCGAGTGTGAAGTGCTCGCGGCTGGGTGCGAGGTCCTCTCCACCCTGGGGTTCGAGGCGTTCGAGTTTCACATCAACCACCGCGGGTTGCTGCGGGCGCTCATTCGGACCGCGGGTATCGACCTGTCCCAAGAAGGCACCGCGCTGCAAGCGGTCGACAAACTCGACAAGATCGGGCGGGATGGTGTCTTGGATGAACTCGACGCCCGCGGTGTCAGCCGAACGGCCGGCGAGACGCTACTGGACCTGATCGCCGAAGATGCCACGATCGAAAGCCTGAAGTCGTCGATCTCCGAGGAGGAGGGCCACAAGGCGTTGGTCGAGCTTGAGGAGCTGCTCGCGCTGCTCGAGAACACCCCGGCCGCTGGCAAAGCCCGGTTCTCCCCCCAACTCGCCCGGGGACTGGGCTACTACACCGGCCCCATCTTCGAGGCTCAGGTCACGGACTTGGGCAGCTCGATCGCCGGCGGAGGCCGCTACGACGAACTCGTCGGCATGTTCGGCAAGCAGACCGTGCCGGCCGTCGGCCTCTCACTCGGCCTGGAGCGCATCCTCGTCGTGATGGCCGAGCGCGGCATGTTCCCCGAGCTCGCCCAGGGGCCCGACGTCATGGTGTGCTGGAGAGACGTAGACCGGGCAGCCGTGCTGAAGGTCGCCCATGCGATGCGCGGACAAGGGCTGCGGGTCGAGGTCTTTCCCGAGCCTACGAAGCTGGGCAAGCAGATCCAGTACGCGGATGCCCCTGGGGTTGGTGCGGCGTGGGTGGCGGTCTTGGGCGAGCGGGAGATCGCTGATGGCACGGTCTCGCTGAAGCATCTGGAGAGCGGGACGAAGTCCGACGTCCCGGTGGCAGAGGCGGCGTCCGTCATCCGCCGCTGAGCGGGGTCGACGCTTCGGGCGTCACGTGCGTCACAGCGTCAAGCCCGCGTCCGTGGTACGCCAGGTTGGTGACCGACACGAGCCTCGCAGGACGCATTCTCGTCGTCGATGACGAGCGCAACATCCGGCGGACGCTTCGGATGGTGCTCGAAGGGGAGGGCGCGACCGTGCTCGAGGCTTCGACGGGTGAGGAAGCCCTGGCTGCACTCGAGGGCGCGGAGCCGATCGAGGTCGTCATCACCGACGTCATGATGCCCGGGATCTCGGGCCTCGAACTGCTCGAGAAGCTCGCCGGTGCGGCTGGAGGCACACCGGACGTGCCCGTCATCCTCATCTCGGGCCACGCCACCGTCGACGACGCGGTCAAGGCGACGCGGCTGGGTGCGTTCGACTTTTTTGAGAAGCCTCTGGCGCGCGACCGGGTGATCGTCAGCGTCCGCAACGCCCTTCGGCAGTTCGCCAGCGACGCTCAAACCCGAAAGCTCCGCACACGCATCCGGGGGGAGATCATCGGCGAGTCCAAACCCGTGGCTTCGATGCTGGCTCAGATCGCGAAGGTCGGGAGCACCAAGGCCCGTGTCCTGGTCACCGGCGAGAGCGGAAGCGGCAAAGAACTCGTCGCGCGCGCGATTCACGAGGCGAGTGACCGGCGGGACGCCGAGTTTGTGAAGGTCAACTGTGCCGCGATCCCTCGCGAACTGATCGAGAGTGAGCTGTTCGGGCATGAGCGGGGTGCGTTCACGGGGGCGACCGCCCAGAAGAAGGGCCTCTTCGAAGTCGCAAGCAGCGGCACGATCTTCCTCGACGAGATCGGCGACATGTCTCTGGGCGCTCAGGCCAAGGTGCTGCGCGTTCTGCAGAGCGGAGAGCTCATGCGGGTGGGCGGCAACAAGTTGATCGAGGTGGATGTGCGAGTGCTCGCCGCGACCCACCGGAACCTGCAGGAGCAAGTGCAGGCGGGAGAGTTTCGCGAGGACTTGTTCTTCCGCCTGAACGTGGTGCCGATTCGCGTGCCACCCCTGCGAGACCGCGTCGAGGACATCCCGCTGCTTGCGCTGCATTTCATCGATGTGGCCGCCGCAGACAACGGGGTCGCGCCCAAGCGTCTGTCCCCCGCAGCGCTCGATGCCCTACGGAGCCACGACTGGCCCGGCAACATCCGAGAACTCCGAAATGTGATCGAGCGGATGGTGATCCTCTCCGACGGAGACATCGAGTTGGACGATGTCCCCGAAGAGGTGCAGGGCGCCTCGGCTGAGGCCGCGGTCGGCGAGGACTCGCTCCTCGATCTCAACGGCGCGGCCGTGCCCGAAGGCATGACGCTGCGGGAGTTCCGAGAAGCGGTCGAACGCGCCTTCATCCGCAAGCGCTTGATCGAGAACGATTGGAACGTGTCCCGAACCGCGACGTCGCTCGGGGTCGAGCGCACGCATCTGCACAAAAAAATGAAACTGCTGGGGATTCAGCGCGGGAGCTGAATCCCCAACAGTTTCAGAAAACCGAATCGGCTCTCTATCGGTTGCGCTCGGTCGCCTGCCGGACGACGAGATTACGACCCGAGAAATCCTGGCCGTCGAGCTGCTTGATCGCTTGGTCGGCGTCCTTGCGGTTGGCCATCGTGACGAAGCCGAATCCGCGGGAGTCTCCCGTGTCGCGATCCTTGACGATGTGGACGTCGGTGACGGGGCCGTACTCTTCGAGCTTTTTCTGAAGCTCGGTGTCGTTCACCCGCCAGTCGAGACCGCCGATGAACAGACGGCTTGGAATCGTCGCGCGCCGCTGATCTTGTCCGCCCTCTTCGTCGCCACCCTCGAGGTTCTTCATGACCTGATCGATGGTCATCATCCCTCCTTGGATTTCGTCGACGGTCGCGACGGGTACCGTACTGGCGCCGCCGCGGCTCCGCTCGCGAGCGCGCTCCATCTTCTCTTTCTTTTTCTTGGCGCGCTCTTTTTCGCGCTGTCGCTTGCCCGCGGAGTAGTTGCTTCTTGCCATGCGTTTCCTGGAGACTTCTTGAGCGGTCGTTGGGCCGTTTCCAGGCCCCCGCACACCCCAGGACCTAGCGCGCGGCCGTTCACCTTGTCAATCGCACACGTCAGGGGACCCGCCGATGCGGGATTTGCCTGGAGATCCGGTGCCAAACGGCACGGGAAACCCCGTTTTCAGCATTTCCCGCCGTCGGCGAATTGGCGGGGTATCCTGTGTCCGGCGCTTGGCGCCGTGAGAGATAGGAAGAGAACGAGACGATGTCGAACAAGTTGTTTGTCGGTGGCCTGAGCTGGGACACGAATGATGCGGGCCTGAGAGACGCATTTACGGCTTTTGGAGAAGTCGTGGAGGCCTGTCTCTTATACACATCTCCGAGCCCACGAGACCTCTCTACATCTCG
>CAJXVA010000535.1 GCA_913061055.1 uncultured Pseudomonadota bacterium | reverse complement strand
GAGATGTAGAGAGGTCTCGTGGGCTCGGAGATGTGTATAAGAGACAGCCGTTATCCGCCGGGCTATCGCAACAACCACCGCGCGGTGCTCGACTCGGGGGAACTTGCCGGCACGCTCGCAGAACGCTTTGCGGATCTGTTCCCAGCGACGTGGCACGACAAATCCGGTCAGCGGTGGACCTTCTCAGGTCTCAATACGCGGTTCCGGGCGTGCCGGTATGCGGCGGGGGAGTCGTTTGGGATCCATCGCGACGGCGCCCAGGCTCGCGGCGAGTGCCGGACCTTCCTCACCGTGATGCTGTACCTCAACGACGCCTCGGGCTTTGGCGGTGGAGCCACGCACTTCTACACATCCAAGGCACGAACGGAACGCCTTGCGACTGTGACGCCACGCGAAGGCCTCGCGATCGTCTTCCCGCACGAGCTCTGGCACGAAGGCGAGGAAGTCCGCAGCGGGCACAAGTATGTGCTGCGCACCGACGTCGTGTACCAACGGCCGCGGCCGGAGCAGGACGCCCCGGGTCACCGGGGGTACGTCTGGGACGCCGCGACGCTACCGGGTGGTGGGGCGGTCACGGTGGGCCGCGACGGCAACATCATTCACTGGAGCGACGCCCTCGCGGTCCGTCGCAGCATCTCGCTTCCGGGCGAGGCTCCGACTGCCGTCGCTGCGCTTCATGATGGGGCGGTATTCGTCGGTGATCGTCGCGGTCGCGTCTTCGATGCCACCGGGGCTCCGCGGCTCCTCGCCGAGTTGGATGCGGCGATTCTCGCAATTCGCCCCTGGTCCGATGGGGCTCTTGTCGCCGATGCCGCGGGTCGAGCCACCGCGCTGGACCGCCGAGGCGTACTGAGGGCCCGTTGGTCCGCGCCCGTGGCATGCGACGGCGCGGCGCCCTGGCTGTGGGCCATCGCGACGTCGGGTCGGTCGGTTTGGGTCGGGCACGGCGACGCGGTGACAGAGCTCGACGGGGTACACCTGAAACCGCAGCGCACCCACAGCATGCCCGCGACGGTCCGGGCGCTCGCCGTCGACACACACAACGGCGTGGCGGTCGGCCTTGAGGACGGTCGTGTCCTGCGAATGGCCGACAGCACGGTGCACGATGTCGGGCGCCACACCGGCGCGGTCCGATCGGTGGCGTGGCTGCGCGGCGGCCTGATGGCCTCGGGCGGCGAGGACAACCATGTGCGCATTTGGGATCGCGACGGCGAGGTGCAGTCGTGGACCCACGACGACTTCGTCACTCGCGTCCTCCCACTGGGAGATCGAGAGGTGCTCAGCACCTCCTACGATGAGACCGTACGCAGCGTTCGGTTCGGCTGACGAGCCAGCGTCGCACGATTCACTTCTTCTTGACGTTGAAGAACCCCCGCAGCGATACCCCGCCGATGACTGCGTTCACGACCTGGCCGTCGGGGCGGACCCGAACGTCCCAGTCCACGGCAAACGAAACCGTGAAGCGTTTCATCGGCCGGAACTCGTACCCGGCGCCCACGAATCCGCCCATTCCCGGTCGCTTCTCAAGCGTGGGCACGGGAGCATGCGAGGAAACACCGAGTCCCGCCTCCCCAAACATGCCCCACAGCGGATAGACGCGCGCAACCAGGTCGAACACCCCCGCCGCGCCACTGGGGATCCCCTGGTGACCCGTCAGACCCCCCGAAATCCCGAGGGTGAGCCGGTCGGTGAGGCCGCCGCCAATCTCCATGCGGTAGCCCAGCGAGGGCGTGAAGTCGGTGGGCGACACGGAGGTACCGACGACCGCGCCGGCACCCACGTACATGCCCTTGCGACGAGGCTCCACCTGAAAGCCCTCCAGGTCCGGGCGTCGGTCCTTGAGCGCTTGGTTCCGGTCATCCCGACGCTTTTGTCGGGCCTCGCGTCGACCTCGGGCACCGCCATCGCCAGCGATCGCAAGCTCCGCGGCGGTGGCCCTGGTGGGAGTCAGCAAGAAGGCTGAGGCGACGACCCCCGTCAGCAGAGTCAGGGTCACGGTTTGGCGCATCATCACCACGGGAACGCCGGGCGATCGGATCTGCTTACGGGGTTCTTTCGAAGTCGTGCCATCGATGACCGAGGCTGCGGGGGGGTCGCGAAAGGAGCGATTGGGTGCGTTTGCGCCGGTTGCGCGCCGCCGTGTGGAGAAATCGAAGAAAAAGTCGGTGTGGGTTAATGGCGATGGCGAGGTCGCGAGACTCAACCTGGTGAGGCCGGCTGATGGAGCCGGAGACCTACGATGATGAACTTGAAGAACTTGGCCTATCTCTCTCTGATCACCGCCGCCTGCGCTGCATGCGATGTCAAGCAAGACCTTGGCGAAACCGCGACGACCGGCGAGTCGTCCAGCGAAAGCACCGCAGGAGGGTCGAGCGGGACCACCGGCGGCGCCGACACGGGTGTGTTGGACACCGGGCCCTGGGACGACACCGGCAAGGTCACCGACGATGGCACCTCGACCAGCGGCGCCGATACGGGCGTGGTGGACACCGGGCCTTGGGATGACACCGGGGATGAGACCGGGGGACCCGAGCTGTGCGAGGGGGCGGCACCGATGATCGATTGGGATTCGTCGGGCCTGGCCCCCGGGGCGCTCGGGTTTGGCGGAGCGTTCGTTGGGGTGGGCTTCTGCGACGCCTCGATGGGGGAGGTGCTCAACGTGCCCAAGGACGAGGGCGAGGGGACGGTGGCCACGCTCGCGCTCACCTGTACCCTCAGTGGCAGCCGCGACACCATCGACTTCGCCGACGAGGACATCTCAATCGAACTCGATCTCTCCAGCGCGGGCGATTTGGCCCCGCTGCTCCCCGGGTTTTCGTCGTCCGTCTACGGGCGCTTCGTGGTGGAGTCGAACGGTCTCGATGAGGGGGGATCTCGATACGTGGTCCTCACGCAGCCGATGGAGCCCGGGGACGGCGACGCCCCGGTCTTGATCGCCACCGATGCGGCAGGTGTGGAGCCCAACGCGCTGGCCTATGACGGCTGGCACGAGGGCCCGTGGTTTGGTGGGCCCTCCATCGCGCCGGTCGATGCCTCGTGCGCGACCGGTGACGCGCCGTCCTGCGGCTTCGATGTCGCGCTGCAGGCGGGTTGGCTCGACCGATCTCCCCCCGAAGTGCACGGCGGACAGTCGGGGCAGTTCTTCGCGCCCACCGAGGCGGGCACCTACGACATCTTCGTGGAGACCGCTTGGCAGGCACCGAAGAGCTTCAAGTGTGGCGAGGACTTCCCGGGCTCCGCGTACCGTTTTGTCGCGTTGGGTGCGACGTCCGAGTAGCCCACAGTCCGTTGGTGCACGGTATGGTTGAGCATGCTCTTCGGTCTGCTGGCGGTGGCCCTTCAGGCCGCCCCCGCACAATCTCCGGGCTGGGTGCGTTGGGTCGGTCCAGCGCAGTGTGTGGATGCCACCGAACTCGAGGCGAAGGTCGTGGAGTTGGCCGGCGTGCCCCGAGCGCCCATCGTGCTGTCGGTCTCCGGCACCGCCGCAACGCAGTGGCGGGTGGAGGTCGGCTACGAAGATTCGCAGCGGGTGGTCGAGTCGGACGACTGTGCGCTGCTCACCGAGGCCGTCGCGCTCATTGTCGCGGTACGGATCGACCCGCTCCGGACGGCGGTGCAGGTCCAGCCGACGCCCGAGCCGGAACCCGAACCGGTTCCCGAACCCGAACCGGTTCCCGAACCCGATCCGATTCCCGAGCCCGAGCCCGAGCCCGAGCCCGAGTCCGGACCGATGGTCGTGCCTCCAGAGCGCGAGCGTCCGCGGCCCAAGCCGGTCTCGCTCACTCCGACGGCCGCCGTCGGTGCGGCGGGCAGCTTGGGAACGTTGCCTCGCGGAGGGGTGGCGCTGCGAGCCGACGTCGGATTTCGGCGCAACGCCCTCGAAGTCGACATCGGCGCTCTCGCCACGCTGGGGCCCGAGTCCCGTGCGCAGCAAGGGGTCACCTCCACGTTTCGCCTGTTTGGGGGCCTCGCTCAGGCGTGCTGGGTTCTCGAATCCGGCGCTGTTTCAGCGCCGTTGTGCGGACGTGCCGAGGTGGGCGTCCTTCAAGGGCGGCCGCAGGGGTTGGAGAATCCCAACGACGTCAGCGCCCTGTGGGTCGCCCCGGCGCTGAGAGCCGGGCTCGCACCCGCGCGCGGCCGGTTTGCGCCCGAGGGGTTCCTCGAGGTCGCGGCGCCGCTGCGGAGGCATCGCTTCGAGGTGGCGGACGCCGACGTGGGTCGCCTTCACCGTTTGCCGCCCGTGACCTTGCGGTTGGGCCTTGCACTCCGCTGGCGAGGCCGGGGCTGAGATGAACGCGCCTGTGCAGCCCGCCACGCCTGGTCCGATCGGCGAGTTGTTCTCCGAGCACGGCGACTTCGTGTTCCGGACGCTGCAGTACCTGGGGGTGCCCGGCTCTTCGCTCGACGACGGTCTACAGGACGTGTTCGTGACTGCGCACCGCAAGTGGGACGCGTTCGAGGGGCGGTCGACCCCACGAACGTGGCTGTATGGCATCGCCCGGCGCGTCGCGTTTCGGTACCGCCGAAAAGACGAAAACCATCGTCGCCGCTTCGTGTTGACCGAACGGCTCACCGAGGGCGTCGATGTTCCATTTGAACAGGCCAACGCCCGCCGCTCGGTCCAGGCGCTGCTCGAAGGACTCGACGAGGACAAGCGTGCTGCGTTCGTCTTGGTCGAAGTCGAAGGGTTCACCGCGGCGGAGGCAGCCGAGCTCCTCGAGATCCCGCTGGGGACCGTCTACTCGAGAGTCCGGGCCGCGTGGGCGCGTCTGCGCGACGCGGCGCATCAAGAGCTGCAGGTGGCGTCGATGCAGGTGGAGATGCAGTCCGAGCGCCGGGTGGGACTGCAACGTGCGCTCATGGCCGCGTGCCTTCCTTCGGCAGGCGCTGGTGTGGCGGCGACCGCAACCACCGGGCTCGGTGCCATGGGCTGGGTCTGGGGTGTTGCGGCAGCGGGTGTGCTTGCCGTTGGTATCGGCGTCGCTGTGCGCTCGAGCCCGCCAGCGCCGAGCCCTGCGGTGGACCCTCTGCAACCGGCGACGCAAGCCAAGGGTGGGGAGCGGACGCCCGCACCGGCTGTCCGCGCTGTGGTGCCGCCGGCACCAAGCCCAGCCGCTGAGGAGCCCGAGGCGGTCGAGCCCGAAGTCGAAGCCGAACCGCCGGCCCGGCTTCGGCCCGCCAAGGCAAAACCCGCGGCCGAGACCACGGAGGCGAAGCGCGCCCCCAGCCGGTTGGTGGAAGAACTCGCGCTCATCCGCAAAGCGAAAGAACTGGTTCGGGATGGCAAGCCCGACGAGGCTCGGGCGGTGCTGGACGAGCACGCGCGAACGTTCGCCGATGGGCAGCTCTCCGACGAGCGTCGCGAGGTTCGTCGCTCGTTGGAGTCCGCGGACGATGACAACACGGCACCCTGAAGGGCGGGTCGGCCCGTGCCCCCGGGAGCCTGTGGCTCGGCCCCCCGGAGGCGAGCGCTCACCTGCTGAGCGCCGCCGCACACGCTCCGCGCCGAGACGCGCGCGCATCGATGGGCACTCGACAGGTCAAGTGGACCCCAGGACGTGGACCACAACACCGGCGCACCCACCTTGTGGCCATTGGGGGCCGACTGCGATGCTGAAGCGCTCGTCCTGCGTTGAGGCCCGAACTCGAGCTGCGTGGCCCCATCGCGGCGTGTCGCCCCTCGGGGGGGGAAGAGGGGACAATGTGGGACCCGTGGCTGTCCGCGCGCCAGGACGCCGTGGTGTCCGAACGGTGAGAATCGGCGTGCCCGGCCGATTCCCAGAATCGCTGGATGCTAATCTGAGTCTTGGGTGGGAGGAGCTAGGCGATGGCGAGCGCTTCTCCTCGCGGCTGCAGCACCGGTTTGGGGCTGTGGGGCGAGTGCGTTCTCGTGCACCGACAATGCGCAGTGCGGTGAGGGAATCTGCGAAGAGACCGGCCTCTGCTCGTTCACGGACGACGCTTGTGAGAGCGGCCGTCGCTATGGGGAGTACTCCGGAGCACTGTCCGGGGTTTGCGTGACCCCCAACTCGATCGGGTCATCTGGGGTCGCAACCGAGTCGGCCGCATCGGATCCCACGTTGCTCACCGGCGGCGAGGAATCGTCCACATCCATGGTGACTTCGGACGGGAGTAGCAGCGGAGGCCTAACCGCCGTCGGCGAGGCGACCGGCGACCCCCAGCCGGTGTGCGGAGACGGGACCCTCGACCCCGGTGAGGCCTGCGACGATGGGAACGACGAAGACGGCGACGGATGCACTGCGTGCGCCGTGTCGGGCACCGTACTTTGGTCGTCCGTCCGGACCAGCGATGCGACGGCGCTCGAGCAATACACTGGCCTGGCGGTGCTGGGCGAGGACGTCGTCGTGACGGGGCTCGGCTTTGAGGACGCTGGGTCGCAGGACGTACTCGTGCAGCGGTTCACCCCCGATGGCGACAGCGTCTGGGATGTCGTGCACGACGTCGCCGGGGGTGTCGATCGAGGCTCAGGGGTGGTGGTCGCCGCGGACACGTTGACGGTCTTCGGCAGCGCAGCGGTTGCGCAGCCTGATCGCTCCGTGGCGGTCGAGCGTTGGGTGGCCCTGTTCTCCCCAGGCGACGGTTCGATCGTGCAGGAATCCACGCTCGGCGAGGGCGAGCTGTTCGGTGGGGCGGCCTCAGTCGGCGGTGTCGTCCTCGTTGGGACCGACGGCACCGGCAACGCGATCGAGCGGGGATGGGCTGTCTCTTATACACATCTGAAGCTGCCGACGA
>CAJXVA010000534.1 GCA_913061055.1 uncultured Pseudomonadota bacterium | reverse complement strand
ACGAGATGTAGAGAGGTCTCGTGGGCTCGGAGATGTGTATAAGAGACAGGCCTTCCGACGCCCTTCCGGCGAACAACGCTGTCGTCATGGTGGCCCAGTCGATCGCCCGCGCGCTCGGACTCCCCACCCCGCTGGTGTTCTTCGATGACACGGTCGACGGCGGGGTCCAGACCTCGCTCGAGCCAGCGCCCTGCTTGATGGTGGGGCGTCGCGTGGCGGCCAACCCGGCCGACCCCAACGTCCGCGACACGTTGGGTCGAGCGCTGTTTCGCCTCGCGACCGGCGGAGATGCTGTCCATCAGCACACCACCGACGAACAGCTCGTCACGCTCGTGCTCGCGCTGTGCCATGCGACGGGCCAAAATGTCGACCACCTCCTCGCCATCGACCGGTTCAGGGATGCCTTCGACCCCGCGCTCGCCAACGCGCTCGCGGCGAACCTTCCGGCCGAAGAATCCCTCGAGGACCTGGTCGACTTCGCAAGAGCATTCGCGAGCAACGGCGACCGCTTCCACCCCTCTCGACTCCGCGCTGGCTTCACCGCGGGCCAGGACCGGGCCGGAGCTGCCAGCGCAGGCGACCCCCGCCCGGCGCTTGCGATCGGTCTGGCCGAAGGACCGCTCGTCCGCGTGCGCGCGCTGATCAGCTACCTGGTCTCTGACGACCACCTCAACCTCCGGCGCGCGCTGGGCTACCACCTCGGAGACGCATCGTGACCGACCTCCGCCAGACGACCCGCCCGCGTGGCCGCTCCGGTGAGGGCGATGTTCTCGATCTCACCCATCTCGTCGAGGAACTCGACGGCACGGCACCGCCTCCGAGTCTCGACGAAGACCCCTCCCGACTGTGGAAGATGACCTCGGGTCTGCACTCGAGCCTGCTGTCGACATCGGCCCCGTTGGGTGCCGCCGAGTCGTGGCAGGACCTCGCCGAGGAGCTCGCGGCCGAAAGCCAGCACGTCAAGAACCCCGAGCTGCGTTCCGCGATGCTGTTCGAGGCTGGACGGCTGCTGCTCGAGCGCCTGGGTCGGCGTGAAGAGGGCGAGCTGCTGCTTCGCCGAGCCGAGTCGGATCTCGCCAAGAGTCTGCTCGACGACGATGACGACAGCGGAGATCCTGCCCGACACCACAGTTCGCTGGCCCGAGAGCTGGCCGAGCTGGAGTCACAGGGCAAGGACACCACCGGTGCTCCGCGAGTGCGTGCCGCCGCCTGGGTCGAGTTCGGCCAGCTTTGCGAGGAGCGAACCTCCGCCCACGCCAAGGCCCTGCAGGCCTACGAAGCCGCCCTCGAGCTCGTCCCCAGCCACCCCGTCGCGCTTCAGCTCGCGGCGGAGAGGGCCCTGCACCTCGGGCACCAGCCCAAGGCTCGAACCTACCTGCGTGCGGTCGCCGATCAAGTCGGCTCCGGGCCCCATCGAGCCAGCGTCCTGCTCGACCTCTCTTCGCTCGCGGAAGACGCCGAGGAGCAGCGCGCCTTGCTGGAGGAGGCTCTCGCCGCCGATCCCACCCAGGACACCGCCCTACGCCAGCTCGCACGCGTCGCGGCAGCCGCGGGCGACGCGACCAACCTCGGGGACCTGTATCACCAGCTCGCCTCGATCACATCAGACCCGGTCTCCTCGAGCGTCGCCCGCCACTTGGCATTCTTGGCGCGCGCGGAAACCAACACCCCAGTCGACGACCTGATCGTCGAGCTCACGGAGTCCGCCGACCAAGCGAAAGATGCGGCAGAGGTCCTGGCGCCTCTCGCCGAGGTGGCGCTGTACGTCGAGCAACAGGCGTGGGGCGCCGACGAGCAGAACTCGCTGGACCACGAGAACGTCCTGCCCAAGCTCGCGGCGGCTCTGGACGACCCTCGCGAGCAGGCCCTCGTTCAAGAGCGGCTCGCTCGGGTTCACCTCGATACGCTCAAGGCCCGCAACGCCGACTGGCCCAAGCCCCTGAGCCCCGGCGATCTGTCCGAAGAGGACGCCGCCAACCTCTCGACCGTTGCGGAGAAGCTCGAAGCCGGCCTCGCGTTCTGCCTGGCCCGGCTCCCGGAGCACCGCTGGGTGCAACAGGCGATGGCCGAGGTCCTGGAGTACCGCCAGAACCCGGCTGCCCTCGTGACCCATCTGCAGGAGTGGGCCCGAGCCCAGTCGGCAGGCCCAGGACGCGCTGCGATCCTGCTTCGCCTGGGAGAGGTCCACGAGTCTCTGCGCCGGGACCTCCCTCGCGCCGCCGAGGTCTACGAACTCGCGGTGGCCGAAGACCCGGACAACCCGAACTGCCTGCGGGCGCTGGGACGGGTCTACGAGAAGATGCGACGTTGGCCGCAGGCGGTCGAAGCCCTGCGCCGGCAAGCGCGAGAGAGCACCGACGAGCCGGAACGCCTCGCGGCATTGCGCCGCGTCGCCTCCCTGGCCGAACAAGAGCTCGGCGACATCGACCTTGCGATCTCCGCGCTTCAGGAGGTCGCCTCGCTCGACCCCGAGGACTTGCTGACGCTGTATCAGCTCGCGACGCTGTGCCGGAAGGCGCGGCGACCCACAGTCCTGATCACCGCGCTTCAAATGCTGGTGGAGCGCATCGACGACGACGTCGCCCGAACGGCACTCTTGGTCGAGCTGGGCGAGGTTCAGGAGCTGCAGCTCAAGCAGCGCAGCGCAGCCCGCGAATGCTACGAGCGCGCACTGGCGATGACGCCCGGCTACACGCCCGCACTGCGAGCGCTCAGCCGGCTGTACCGCGACAACGGCGATCTCGACGACCTGGTGCGCCTGCTCGACCCCGAGCTGGACACCGTCACCGATCCCGCCGTCCTCTCGCTCAAGGCTGGCCGGGTCTGCTTCGAGGAACTCGGCGATGCCCAGCGGGCGATCGAGTCCCTGCGCAAGGCCTACGAGACGCACCCCGACCTGGTTCCCGCCCGTGAGCTGCTGTTGCAGATGCTCACCGCGACCGGGCAGATCCACAAGGCGTACGACCTGCTGAGATCGGTCGAGCCGCCGGCGAGCACGGCCCTGTGCGCCGACTACCACTACCGCCTCGGACTGCTCGCCGAGGCGACCGCGCGGCAGCAGAAAGGCACCGGAAAACGAGGGCCTCCGTCCGCCCTCGAGAACGCCGCGTTGCAGCACTACCGAGCGGCGCTCAACCAGCAGCCCGACCACGGCCTCGCATACGAACGTTCGCGCCGGCTGCTGGTGACCTATCACGACGCCGGCAACGTCGGCCGACTGCTCGAGCGTGCCATCACTGCAAACGCGGACGGAGCCCGCGGGACCCACCTGGTCCACCTCGCTCGCCTGCGCGCCTCCAGCGGAGACACGGCCGGCGCCCGGAAAGCCTACGAGGACGCGCTGTCCGAGCTGCCCGACGACCCGATCGTCCGGCACGAGCTGCAGGGCTTGCTGCGCATGGTCGGCGATCGGACCTCCCTGCCCGCCTTGCACCTGCGCGCGTCCAAAGACACCAAGGACACGCACCTCCAGGCCACGTTGCTCGTCGAAGCGGCTGAGTTGCTGCTCTCGACTGCCGAGGTTGAGGACCGTGGACTCGCCGGCGAGGCGATCCTCTCCGCGCTCCAGGTCGACCCAGGCAACCCGTACGCCGTCCGTCACCTCGAGCGACTCCTCAGCGAGCCGGCCTCGCCGTTTGCGATCAAGGACGCCGTCAGTGCACGCGCCGTCCGGGCCCAGTCCGACGCAGAGCGGGCGATCTTCTACGTCGAAAGCGCCGAGCTGCTGGAGCGTGTCGGTGCGTGGAGCCAGGCGCGTCGGGCCTACCTCGCCGCCAAGAGTGCGCTGCCCAACCTCGCACCGGCCGAGCTCGGCCTGCAGCGCACCTCCAGCGAGAAACGTCGCGCCTCCGCGGCGACGCAGACTCGAACCTCCATTCACGTGCTCGTGGCCGATGCCCGGGATGCGGTCGTCAAGGCCGGTCGCGGGGATGAGGGCGCACGCAAGACCGCCTTGGGTCGACTCGCCGAGCTGTTCGAGCGGGACCCGCAAAACCGCGACGCGATCGGCCTCGCGCGTACGCTGGCCAATCATCCTGGAGACGCCGCACCCGTCCTCGACCTGCTGCGTCAGGCGTTCGCAGGGATCGCGGAGGCCGACCTCCGCTACGAAGTCGGCCTGTTCCTCGGCGAGAACGCCACGAACATGGCCGAGGCTGCGTCGTACTTCAACGCGGCTTCCGCCGCCAAGCCGACCGGTCGACGGGCGCTGCGGGGCCTGGTGAACACCTATCGCAAGACCGGTGACGATCCGCGCGCGGCCAATGCCACCGAAAAGCTGCTCGACCTGTTCGAGCCGGGCGAACCATCGGCGGTCGACCTACGGATGGGACTGGCCAACTTCCTCAGCGCCAAGCCCGAGACGCTCCCCCGCGCCCTGCATCACGGCAACGTGGTCCTCCAGGCGCGCCCGGACGACCCGCGCGCGGTCGGTCTGATGGTCGATCTGCTGGAGCGCGCCAAGAAGCCCGGCGAAGCAGCCGCCCTCATCGACCGGATCATCGGCCGTGAACGCGACCGCCAGCGCCTGCACGACCTGTACCTGCGCAAGGCCAAGCTGGTCGCCGGAACGCCCGGCGGCGACCGTGCCGCCCTCTCGGCCGTCGAACGCGCCGCCGCGCTGTCGCCGGGCAACCGAGACACGATCACGCTGCTCATCGACCAACTCTCGAAGGTTGGAGACACGGATCGGGTCGCGACCTACCTCGCGCCTGTTCGCTCCGCGCTGGCCGCAAACATCGGCCGCGGTGCCATCTCGCTGCGAGACCTCAACCTGTTGGGCAAGGTCGCCGCCCCCCGCAACGAGACCCTGTCTCGGGTCGCTCGCGACCTGATGCTGTGTCTCGATCCAGCAACCGAGTCGCAGATCCCGCCCGCAACCCTGGCGGATATTCCAACCCTTCAGAACGTCTTGGGCGACGCGGCTCGGCGCCGCGCCCTGCTCGCCGACGGGGAGCCCCCTGCCCTACACGCACTGCTGCAAGCGCTCGACCCCGTCGTGGCTCGTCTGCCGCGCGAGTTCCCCGATATCGATCCGGACAAATCCGATCCGCTGCCAACCGGCATCGACACCGGTGGCCTGCAAGCGTGGGCGCGTCAGCTCGGCGACTCGCTGGGGCTCCGTCCCCCGCGTCTGGTCGGCTCGCGCACCCACAACTCCGCGCTGCTCATCCAAGACCCGCTGTGTACCGTTCGGCTCGGGGCCAACCTCTGGCTTCAGGGCGAATCCGTTGCCTGGCACGGACTCATCGCGCTGGCCGCCTCCCGCAACCTGCTCCTCGCGAGCCGGTCCCGATCCCTGTCGCCTCCGAACCTGGACCTGCTCATCACCGCGTGTTTCGAGGTCGTCGACGTGTTCAACCCAACGACGGCGGAACCCGATCCTCAGCGACTCCGGGCCGTGGTCGGCAGCCTTCGCAACACGCTGCCTCGAAGGCAGCGCAAAGCGGTCGAAGGTGCGTGCCAAGCGTTGGCTAGCCATGCGTTCGATGCCGGCGTGACCGCCCGGGCGACGACCGCGACTGACCTTCGAGTCGCGGCGGTGCTGATGGGCACTCCGGGCCCGGTGCTCTCCGCCGCGTGTCTGCTCGACGGCGTCGTGGGAGGCGCGCTGAAGCAACGAGTCGGGCGCTCAAAACTCGCTCGGGACCTGATGGCGTGGATGCTCAGCGACGACCACCTGCAAACCCGCGAGCGTGTCCTGCGGGGCTGAAACGCCAACACCGGCGGCACGTCGAAACGTGCGCACAAAGAAGCCCCCATCGCCGAAGCGTGGGGGCTTTCTTGCGCCTGCGCTGGAAGGTCAGGCCTGGCCGGCTGCGGCGGCCTGGGCTTGGGCGCGCGCCACCGCCTCGGGGCCTCCCATGGCGCGCAGCAAGCTGGCGACCTGGTAGCCGAGCAGCCGCGGGGCGAAGCTGAGTCCCTCGGGGGCGTCGGAGCTGCGCAGGGCATGGGCCCAACCGTAGGCGGCCTGCGCCTGGTCGTTCTCGCCCTCGAGCCATGCGTGCACGGCCATGTCGTCGAGTGCGTTGGCGAGCGTGCCGGAGAGCCCCTTGCGGGCCTCATCGTCGCCCTGCACCGACTGAGCGAGAAGCGCGAGGCGGTCCTCCTCCTTTTCGGGCTGTGGCTTGTCGCCGTGGATCTCCGCGGCCTTCTCCAGCATGGAGTCGAGGCTGATCATCGGCGGCCAGTTCGGGATGCCCATCGCGATCATCGTCGCGTCTGCGGCGTCGTCGGCCACGTTCGCGTCGGTGGACAACGCATCGGCGAGGAACGTGGAGGAGGGGCGCTCGGAGGGGGTCTCACCGAGCAGCGAGAGTGCTTGATCGAGCGCCCGGGGCACGGGGTAGCCGGAGGCGATCGTCTGCTCGCGAGCCCAGCGGACGCGACCTTTGATCCACTCGACCGAAACGGCCCGTGACTCGGTCTCACGAGCCCAGTCGCGAAGCAGGCGGGTTCGCTGACCGTCGGTCTGCTGGTACGCGTTGAACTCGGCGACCCGATCATCGGGGGTGAGCGCGCCGGAGAACAGCCGCGCCCCTTCGGTGTCGTTCGGCAGGCTCAGCAAGAAACGGAGTGCCCCCGGAGTGCTGCGGGTGTCGACGTGAGCGGTCGGCTCGAGGTCGCCACGCATGTCTTTGATCGCACTGCCGGTGCTCCACGACTGTGCCACCTCGGGGATCTCGACGCCCTTGGACCGCAGGGTGTGCAGCGCCTTGCGGACGGCCTTGCGGACCTTCTTGTCGTCGTGGTCGCGGTGCTCGACCTGTCTCTTATACACATCTCCGAGCCCACGAG
>CAJXVA010000533.1 GCA_913061055.1 uncultured Pseudomonadota bacterium | reverse complement strand
AGCGACTACATGCGCTACTACTTTGCGGCGAAGGTCGGTTCGTCCGTCGAGGACATCGACCTGTCCTTTGAGGATTTCGTCAACCGTTGCAACGCCGAGCTGGTCAAGAAGGCCGCCAACCTCTGCAGCCGCAGCATGAAGTTCGTCTTCGGTCGTCTCGGCGGCACGCTGGGCGAACTCCCCGCAGACACCGCGGAGATCGTCGCAAAGGCGCAGGCGCGACTGCAGCAGGCGCGAGAGCACTTCTTGGCCTTTGAGTCCCCCAAAGCGCTGCGGTTGGCCATGGAAGTGGCCGAGGACTTCAACCTCTACCTCACCGAGAAAGAGCCCTGGAAGCTCGCCAAGTCGGACCCTGAGGCCGCGCGAGGCATCTGCTCGGCCGGCATCTACGCTTCGCAGGTCATCGCGACCATTCTCGCCCCGGTTCTGCCGACATGGGCCGAGAAGATGCAGCGCATGCTCAGGCTGGATGCTCCGTTGAACTTCGAGACCGGAGGCCAACCGCTTGCCGGTGGGCATGCGGTCGCCGAATACGAGACCCTCGCGGAGCCGATCGATGCCAAAGCGATCGAGGCCATCATCGAAGCCAGCAAGGAGGACGCCGCGCCCAAGCGCACCTTCGACTACGAGGTCGAAGCGCTGGCAGAGCAGACCAAGATCGACGCGTTCGATGCGGTCGACCTGCGGGTGGGCAAAGTGCTGGCGTGCGACAAGGTGGAAAAGGCCGACAAGCTCCTCCAGCTGACGATCGACCTGGGCCCACTGGGCATGCGCAACATCTTCAGCGGTATCGCCAAGAGCTACGCGCCGGAGGAACTCGTCGGCAAACACGTGGCGGTGTTCGCCAACCTCAAGCCTCGCAAGATGCGTTTCGGCATGAGTGAGGGCATGGTTCTAGCGTCTGGGGCGTCGGACGACGGGGTCACCGTGCTCGAGCTCGATGCGCGCTCCAAGCCCGGTGAGAAGATCACGTGAAGAAGCCCGAGCACCAGTGGGAGACCCGGTCGCACCTCGCAGTGCGGCTGCCCTCGGTGCCCGAGTCGTTCGCGGATGAGCCGCGGGCCGAAGCCTTCGAGCTTCGCTTTCACGACGGTCGCCGGGGTCATGTCGTCTGCGGTTTGAGCCGGCAGGAGGCGGATCCCGTGGCCGTCAGTGACCCCGACCTGGCCCACGCGGTCCGCTGCTGGCTCGTCGCGCGCGGTTCTCGGACCGTGACGCTGTGTGGCCCCGACGGCGCCCTCGATACGGGACCGATCGATGTCGCGAGCCTCGGCGCGGCGCCCAAGAGCACGAGCCGGCTGATCACGTTGGCGCCCTCGAACGCCGAGGTTGTGCACGCGCTGGGCTGCTTCGGCCGGGTGGTGGCCTGCGAGGACTCGTCGGACCATCCGCCGCGGACCCAAGACCTCCCGCGCCTGGGCCCTGACCTCGGTCCGGATCTCGACAGGGTCGCGGAGCTGTCCGTGGACCTCGTGGTCAGCTCGCTGTCAGTCCCGGGCATGGAGCGCATCGTGACGGGGCTGCGCGCCCGAGCCGTGCCCCAGGTCGTTCTCGCGCCGCGCTCGCTGGCCGATGTGTGCGCGGATGTGCGGCAGGTGGCGGGTCTTTTGAACGTGCCCGAGGCCGGAGTGCAGGTCGTCGCCGACATCGACGCACAACGAGCCGCGTTGCAGGCCGCCTGTCCGGCGGACCCGGTCCCCGTCTACTTGGAGTGGTGGCCCAAGCCGATGTTCACGCCGGGCATCGATTGCTTCAGCAACGAGCTGATCGAGCTCGGGGGCGGTCGCAACGTGTTCGGGGACCGTCCTGGATCCAGCCTCCAGATCGAGCCGGAGGAGCTCCTCGAGGCCGATCCCGCGATTTGTTTCGTGTCCTGGTGCGGCGTGGCCGAAGCCAAGCTCGACCCGGGAAACCTGATCGGACGCCCCGGCTTGGAGTCGCTCCGTGCGGGACGCCGGGGACATGTCTACGCCCTCGATGAGCAGTTCAGCGGCCGGCCTGGACCCCGAATGCTCGAGGCTGCGCGCCGAATCGCGGCCAAGATCCGCGGCCTGTAGGGGCAGCCGGTCTCGATCTACACGCCATTTTTTTGCGCGCGAGATCCCGCTGTGCCTACTGTCGCAGCACGCCGCTGGGACACCGATCCAAGCCATGCCCATGGGGGGCAGGCGGGTCGTGCGTGGTCTCCAGAGGATCGGAGTGCATCGTCATGGTCGTCGAATCGCTGAAGAGCTGGTTGCCCGAAACCCTGGAGAACGAGGTCGGTGACCTCTGCGTACAGCTTCGAAGCTTCAACGGTCATCGGACCGTGTGGCTCGACCGCGAAAACCGCATGTGGCACGCCGAGCCCGACGAGATGCTCGAAGAGATGGGACACCGCTACGTCGGGACCTTCTTCCGCCCCGCGCAAGAGGACGTCTGCGAAGCGCTCGCCAAACTGATGCCCGTCCGGCCCGCGATGCGGATGCGTCCCAGCAGCCTGCCGGCCCCGGCGTTCGCACGTGTCGGCGCTCTCGCTCCGGCCTGAGCCCATTCACCGGACAAGAAGCGCGGTCGCTGCCCCCTTGCAGCGCCGCGCTTTTTTGCGTTGTTCTGCCCTAGAAATCGGCCGGGAACACGCAGACGCCACCGCCACCGCCACCGCCACCGAGCATGACGCACTCCATGTCCGTCGGACACGTCGTCCCCTCCTGGCACGTCAGCAGGCATTGGGCACCGCCGCCGCCGCCGCCGCCGCCGCCCTCTCCGCGGCAGAAGGCCTCTGCGTCGCCCTCGGAGGGAGCTGGGCAGTCCTGCTCCTTCACGTCGCACTCTTGGGTGCACCAGTTGGCGCCGACGTTGGGGCCGCCGCCGATCTGCGTGCACTCGTAGTCGCCTTCGCAGGCCTGGTCGCCCGGGCATGGTCCGTACAGTCCGTCGTCCTCGCCGCCGCTGCTGGAGCTGCCGGTGCTCCCGGAGCTGCTGCTGCCGAACCCGGTCGAACCGCTGCTGCCGCTGCTGCCGCCTGAGGAACTCTCTTCGCCGCCGGACGATGACGTGGAGTCGGGCCCCGAGTTGGAGTCGCTGTCGGTCTGCGCTGTGTCCGAGGCCGCATCCGAGTCGGAGGCGGTCGCCGTTGCCGACGTGGTGGTGCCGTTACCGGTGCCGCTATCGGTGTCGGTGTCGCCACCGCTGTCACCCGAGTCGCATGCACTGAGGCCGAGCCCGAGGCTCAGAAGGAAGGTCAAGGTCATCCGCTTCATGCATCGATCGTATCACTGCGTCACTGCATCTCGAGGACGAGGTCCCTCAGTCGGTCGCGCGCGGCGTTGATGTCCTTCGAAATGTTCTCTTCGGTGGGAATCAGGCTCGACGCGTTGAACCAGATCACCAATGTCACCCCCGTCTCGGGGAAGTGATAGGCAAAGGTGCGATAGCCGAACTCGTGGCCGCCATGGCCGATACCGCGCAACCGTCCGGGGGGGCCCCAGGCTTCGACGCCGGCGCCATAGAGCGGAAAGTCGTCTTCGCCCGTCTCCACGCTCGGCATCATGCGCGCCAACGATTCCTCACCCAGAAGGTCGCGCTGACCGAGCAAGTGGTCGAAGAACGTCGCGAGGTCTCGAGCGGAGGAGACCATGCCCCCGTCGGCGCCGACACAGAGGTTCGCGTAGCTGCGGGTGGAGTCGATCAACGCGCCGTCGCCCATCAGGTCGAAGTAGCCGTGAGCGACCCCCTCGAACCCGAACCCGTCCACGACGTACGAGGTCTCGTCCAACGCGAGAGGATCGAGGATTCTGTCGCGGACGACCTGTTCCTGGGTCTTCCCCGTGACGGCCTCGATAATCCATCCAAGCAGAAGGTAGTTGGTGTTGGAGTACGACCAATCCTCGCCCGGTGAGAACTCTGCATCGGAGTCCAGCGCGTGGGCGTAGCAAGCCTCGACACTCCACGTCTTGTCGGGTCGGTTGAAGAGGTCGAGGACCAACTCCACGTCGAGGAAGTTGTAGACGCCGCTGGTGTGCTGGAGCAGGTCAGTGGTGGTGATGCGGTCTGCGTTGGGGAGCGAAGCGGTGCGCTCGGGAAGGAGTGTCGAGATGGGCGCGGCGAGGTCGAGCAGCCCGTCCTCCGCCAGGGCGAGAACGGTGGTGGCGATGAAGGTCTTGGTCACGCTGGCGATGCGGGTCCGATGGCAGCTCTGCATGGGTTCGGCTCGACCAAGGTCGACGAACCCTGCGGAACCTTCCCAGCTGCCACGCGGGTCCCGGACGGCGAGCACCACACCCGGGAGCCCGGAGTCGACGGCGTCCTCGAGGGCCGCTTGCAGCGGCGCGGCCAACGGATGCTCGGCTGCAGGGGCCGACTCACGAGGCAGGCACGTCGACGGCTCTCCCTCAGGCAGCGCTTCCAGCTCACACGCGAGGAATGCGAAGACGGCAAGGAGTCCAGTGAAGCGCTTCATCGTCGTGTCCTCCAGCCGCCCAAGGAGACCGCGAGCCCGGCGGTGATGTCGGCAAATCCCATGATGGGCAGGCCGTTTCCGGGCATGAATGGGGTCTGGGCGAGCTGTCGATAGCGGACGAAGGCTCGCAGCGGCACTCGGGTGAGTACGCCGAAGTCATAGCCCAGCGTCGCGCCGAGCCCGACGCGGGCAGCCATGGCCCAGGGCCCCCGTGCAGCCCGCAACCGCTGTCCATCTTCGGCGCGGTACGTGGTGCCCGGGACGCGGGAGGCCTGACCTCCGAGGAGGACGCCGAGGTCGCCATACAGGCCAAATGGAGCGGTGAGGCGGGGCAGGAGGGTCGCATCGAAGCTCCCACCGATCGCAAAGTCGCGCTGCGAGAACATCCCAAGGTCTGCGCCGAGTTGCAGACTGAAGAGTCGGCGGTTCACGAAGCGAAGTTCAGTGCCGAGGGCTCCGTGGGGAGACGCAGGGACCGGGTCGAAGCCCAAAGCACGCACGCCACCGGTGACCACGACCGGCCAAGGCTGACGTGCGGCCCATGTGTCTGCTTGGGGCAGGTCGGGCGGAGGGGGAGAGGACAAGAGCCAGAGGCTCGCGAGAATGGAAGGGAAGTGCATGGAGGCTCACGTGGTCTTTCCCGGCGAGCGCCGCATTCGTGACTCAATCGCGAGGTTCGAGGCAGGCTTTTCGAACCCGTTGGGCAAACGAAGGCGTGCCCCGTTCGACGTAGGACCTCGCTCGTTTTCTCGTGGCCGCCGTGCCGCCGAGGTTGCACGATGCGATGAAGGTCAGAACCTCCGCCTCTTCCTGGAACGCTCCGCCTGGAAAGGTCCGCGTGTATCGCTGTGCGCTCTTCTTCGCGCCTGCATCGTTCCCGGCGGCGAGGGCCTTCCGCGCGTGGACGATGAGCGCGAGTTGGTCCTGAAGGTCACCTCGCCGTTGCGCCCGTTTCTTGTCTGGGCCCCGTTTTGCGGAGCTGCGGGACCGGGGCGGGGCCGCGGGCGCTGAAGGTGGGGAGAGCTCGGCAGTCGGGCTTGGCTCAGGCTGCGCGGGACTCGGCTGGGGGGTCTCGCGCCTGGGGGCGGGCGTTCGCTGTGGAGCGAAGGTCGCCAACGGCTGCAGACGGCTCACCTCAGGGGACGACGCGGTCGCCGCAACGATCGCCGCGACCACTGCCGCCACCGCGACCCCGCCGACCACGAGGCGGCGGACGAGCGTGGTCTGCCCTGAGGGGGGCTCGGGCGCCGTGGCCGGAGGCGGAGGCGGCGTGAGCAGGCCGAGGCGGTCCCGCAGCGCGGACACGTCGGCGGCGCTCGGAGACGACGCAGCACGGGCCTCGTCCAACAAGGTCCTCGCGTTGGGGTTGAGTTCATCCACCTTCTCGTCTCCTCACGGCGTCGAGTCGATCGACGCTGGCTTGAAAGGCCTGCCGGGCGGAGCGGAGCCGCGAGGCGACTGTGTTCGGGTTCTCTCCGAGGATCTCACCGATCTCGGCGGCGGTGAGGCGCTCCAGTTCACCCAGGACGAACGCCTCTCGCTTGGTCTCGGGTAGGCTGTCGAGGAAGTCAGCGAGGAACACCTCGGCTTCGCGGTACGAGACGGCCTCGTCCGGAGGCGGTGTTGTGTCGGTCGGGGCCTCGAGTCGGGCCTCTCGACGTTCGGAGCGCAGGTGCTTGCGTTTGTGATGCAGGACCACGTGGCGCGTGATGCCACCGATCCAGGCGCGGGCGGACCGCTCGGGGTCGAAGTCTTCGATCTTCCGCTGCACGACGATGAACACCTCGTGCACGACGTCCTGAGCGTCCACCGGAGCGATCCCCAGGTACCGGGCGGTGCGCCACGCAAACTCGACGTGGTCCCGGTAGAGGATCGCGATCGTGGTCGCAGCCGACTGAGGCGAGGGGCTCAACGCCGAGTCTTTCCCGCCGCGGCTGAAGTTCGTGATGGAAAGTGAACTTCGATGCCAAGGGTGCCGCGAATGGATGCCGGGCCGGGCTGAAAAGAAGTCTCGGACTCCGCCAGGGCGATCGAGAGGCTTCGCAGACCGATGTGCGCCTCCGCGGACGCCCACAGCGCCAGCGAGGGGCGGAAGAACCAGGCGACGCCGGCGGATCCGGTCGCGGCGGGCCAGGCTGCATGGCGGACCTTGCGGCCCGAAGGGCTCTGGTCGGCGGTCCGGAGCGCGCCGAGTCCAGCTCCAACGCACAGGGGGACGGTCACGGCTCCGCGGCGCGGGGTCAGACAGCCACGGGCCGCAACGAGGCCCATCGTGACCAGGAAGCGGTAGCCGCTCCCACGGGGATCTGTCTCTTATACACATCTCCGAGCCCACGAGACCTCTCTACATCTCG
>CAJXVA010000532.1 GCA_913061055.1 uncultured Pseudomonadota bacterium | reverse complement strand
AGATCTACACTAGATCGCTCGTCGGCAGCGTCAGATGTGTATAAGAGACAGAGTCCCTGGTGAACCTCAACTCGACGTCTCTCGCGGCCTCATAGATGGCGCGTCTGGGATCGCAGGCTGATGCCACCGCAGTGTTGCGGGAGGTGTTCGGCCACCCAAGGTTTCGGCCCGGGCAGCGCGACGCGGTCAAGGCAGCGGTCGCAGGTCGTGACGTCGTCGTGTTGCTGCCGACCGGGCGTGGCAAGTCGCTCTGTTACCAAATCCCGGCGATGGTGGCCCGGCGTCGTGGGCGGGGCACCGCGGTCGTGGTCTCGCCGTTGATCGCCTTGATGGACGACCAGGTGTCGCAGCTGCACGGCAAGGGCGTGAAGGCGGCGGCACTGCACAGTCACCGCACCCCAGAGCAACGCATCGATACCATCGAGGCATTCGAGGCCGGCGCGCTCGACCTGCTCTACGTGTCTCCAGAGCGCGCCGCCACGGAAGAGTTCCGCCAGCGCCTCGAGGCTGGCGACGTCTCGATGCTGGCGATCGATGAGGCGCACTGCATCAGCCAGTGGGGGCATGACTTTCGGCCCGACTACATGCGGCTTGGTGAGCTGCGTGGGCGGCTCGAGGTTCCGATCGTCGCCCTGACCGCCACGGCAACCCCTCGGACGCTGGCCGAGGTGGTCGACCGCCTCCGACTGCACGAGCCCGACCGCATCACGGCCAGCTTTGCGCGCAAGAACCTGGCCTTCGTTGTCCGCTGCTTCGAACCCGAGCACGACAGGGTCCACGCGCTGCGCCACGAACTCGATCGGCTCAAGCTTCGTGATGGTCCGCTGGGTGGACGGGCAATCGTCTACTGTGCGACCCGAGATGCGGTCGATGCGGTGACACATCGCCTGCGCGCAGAAGGCTATCCGGTCGCCGGATACCATGCGGGCAGAGACGCCAAGGCTCGCGACCGGGCGCAACGTGCCTTCGAGACCAACAAGGCGCGTGTTCTCGTGGCGACCAGTGCGTTCGGGATGGGCGTCGACCTCCCCGATGTCCGAGTGGTCGTGCATCTTCAGTCACCGGGGAGCCCCGAGGCGTACTATCAGGAGGCAGGACGAGCCGGACGCGACGGAAAGGCAGCGCGCTGTGTGCTGTACTTCGGTGACGAAGACATCCGTATTCAGCGGCATCTGGCCGGGTCGAGTGAAGCGCTCAGCGCACTCGAGCACTATGCCCAGTCCGACAGCGTGTGCCGACAGCAAGCGTTGTGTGAGTACCTCGAAGGCGAGGCCGGGGAAGACCTGTGCGGACGCTGTGACGTGTGCAAGCCATCACTCAGACGCGCCCCTGCGCCCAAACGCCGGAAGCCACTGACGAAGGCGGATCGCAAGATTGTGATCCGGGCGTTGCGTAGGCTAGGCCGCCCGGTCTTGATCGAGGCGCTGTCCCGGGCGCTGCGAGGGTGGGAGGTCAAGCGCCTGTCCAAGGCCGACCTGCTGACGTTGCCCGAGTTGGGCGCGCTCCAACGGCACGATGACACTGCGGTGGTCGAGGCGCTCGATGATCTCGCGCTCGAAGGGCTCGTGCGGCGGCGAATGGGGCGACGCGGCCCCACGGTTGCATTGGCGGGGGTCGACGACGACGAACTGTCGCTTCGGGATCGCGCCCTGCCACCGCCAACATCGGGATCCACTTCGATCGCGCCTGAGCTGGATCGTGCGTGCCGGGCCAAAGCGCGTCAGCTTGATGTCCGCCCGTCGGCACTCATGGCTCGGCGGACGCTGGTGGGTATCGACCGTGCCCGCCCTACAACGCTGGACGAGCTGCGGCGTGTTCCCGGGATGCGCGAGTCGACCGTGCAGGCGATGGGTGAGGAGCTGCTGGCGCTGGTCGAGCGCTATGCGCTGTCCCGAGTTCGGGGTCCGTAGGTCGTCAGGGGGTGACGCAAACGCCCAGCCACTGAAGTCCGGTCGGCGCCTGGTCGCCCAGAGCCTGCAGGCACATGTCTCCCTCGAATCCGCACTCGAAGGTCGGGTCGAGTCGGTCGCAGTACTCGACGCAGCAGTTCACGTCACACGCGTCCGTGGACTGCGACGTGACGCACGACAGTCCGACGTCGCACCACTCGTCTTGCAACTCGAAGTTGAAGCAGTTCGACTCGTACAGCTGCCCCGGTGGCTGAAGCGCCACGCGGCACTCCGTTGCTGCGAGGCCTCCCGCGTCGTTGAACAGGCTGCACTTGAAGCCGTCGCCGCACGGAGCGTTGTTCAGCGGGTTGCAGGCGTAGTTGTCGAGCGCGCAGTCCGTGCAGCCCGGGGTGCCATCGCACACCTCGCTGCCGTCGACGACCCCGTCGCCGCAGACGGGACCGGTGGTACTGGAGCCGCCGGTCGAGGACGTCGACGCGCCGGACTCGGTTGACTCCGGATTCGTCGTGGAGGTGTCGGCGGCGGTTGTGGCCGACGTGGGGAGGGTCGTGGAGGAGGCGGTGGTCTCACCAGTCGTCGTTGGTGTGAGAGATGTGGAGCCTGTCCCGTCGGTGCCGGCCTCGGGTACGCACCGGGCGTCCTGACACACGAGTCCCTGTTCACACTGCAGCTCGACGCAGGCGCACATCTCGGTCCCTTCGGGGCACGGGACGGACTCGACATCAGAGAAGCAGCCGGCGACCGCCCACAGGGCGGTCACGATCCAAGCGCGACGCATGGTGCAGCGTAGCCTCCAACCTGCGGATTCTGGAGGTCGTTCGTGTCGGCTCGGTTACGGATGTTGCGAGTCGGAGTCCGGCGTCAGGCGGCCGTAGATCACCAGCGCGACTGCGGCGACCGTCGCGATGCCGACGAATACGAACCAGATGTAGTGAGCGTGCGCATAGGCCTCGGGCATCATGCCGTCGCCAGCGAGCGCGGCAATGCGCTGCGCCTGGTCGGCCGCGGAGAGTGTCTTCGGATCCGGGCAAAAGGCCTCCAGGAGGAAGCCGGAGGTGATGAAGCCGAGTAGCGACGCGAGGAACGAGTGCAGGTGGCTGAACCCCAGGTAGAGCCCTTCTTCACCCTTGGGAGCCTGCAGCGAGAAGTATTCCAAAAAGCGCGGCGAGATGAAGCTCTCGGCCATGCCCTGGAACATGATGCCGACGATCATCATCAGGGCCACC
Organism: uncultured Pseudomonadota bacterium; assembly: GCA_913061055.1. Classification (GTDB taxonomy): domain Bacteria; phylum Myxococcota_A; class Polyangia; order Nannocystales; family Nannocystaceae; genus CAJXVA01. The sequence goes on along the minus strand of CAJXVA010000532.1, from coordinate 3,662 downwards.
GGGTGCATGCCCAGGATGAGGCTGCCGTCGGTCATGTTGCCGGCCGCCATCGCGAAGGCCGAGAATGGCATCACGAACATCCCCACCGTCATCGAGGTGAGCGCAGAGCGGTTCTTCATCAGCGCCGTGACCGCACCGATCGTGATCACGACCGTCGCCGGGTTGACGTTCGCGTACCACGACGGAGACGCGTCCTCGCCCGCCATCCGCAGGACGTACTTGGGCATCGTCGCGTAGAGCTGGTGTTGCACCATCCAGAAGCCGGTGATGATGACGATCAGAAGCACGAGTCGACGCTGTGCCAGCACTCGGCCCAGCGCGCTCCACAGCTCGGCCACGGACTTCCCTTCGCCTTGCCCGGGCCGGGCTTTGTACAAGAGCAGCACCAGGAGGAACGCGACCAGCGTCATGCCGGCGGCGAACAGGTTGAGTGCGATGAGGCCTTCGTTGCCCATGCTCTCGCGGAGCGGTTTGACGATCGTCTTGCCGCCAAAGGCTCCGATGTTCACCAGCGCGTAGAAGATCGAGTACCCGCGGGCTCGGTTGGCCGCTGTGGTCTCTTTGGCGACGGTCCCGGTGATCACGGATTTGATGAACGAGCCGCCCACCATCACCAGCGTCATCACCGGCACGAACAGCCACTTGTGGCTGGTGGTCTCCAGGCCGGTGAACGTGACTTCTCGGCCGTAGCTGACCAGGCCCGCGTTCTCGAGCAAGGTGGGCAGCAGCCACATTCCGCCGTAGCCGAGCGTAAGCAGACCAAACGCGAGCAGCAGCGCCCGGCGAAATCCGATGCGGTCCGCGTAGGCGCCGGAGAAGGTCGGCAGGAGGTAGAGCCCGGCCGAGAACACGCCCGAAACCGTGGCCGCCTCGATGTCGCTGAAGGCGAGGATTCGGCTCAGGTACAGGGTGATCGCGACGAACACCCCGTACCAGGCGGCGCGCTCCAGCAACTCGACCACGTTGGCCACCCAGAACGCGCGGCTGAAGCCCGTCTTCGACTCGCTCATGGCAGGGATGGTGCCTGCTCGCTCGCCGCAGGGCTACAATGCCCGCATATGCGATGGCTCCTGTTGGCGGCGCTGGCCGTGGGCTGCGGTGGACCCCGTGAGCCACAAGAGGCTCCGACGGCTACACCACCGGCTGTCGCGCCCGATGTGCAAACCGTCCGTGACGTTCCGCCGGCGACTGTCCCGGTCAAGGCGCAGGCCGAGTCCGAACCGGAGCTTCCGAGATCGAATGTGCCACCCAAGGCCCGGCTCATCGCCACATCCGCCCGCCCTGGGTTGATCGCGTTTTCGGCTGCGTTGGAGAATGAGGGGTCGGTCTGGGTTGGGCAGCTGCGTGGCAACGGCGGGCGGGACACCGTGATCTTCGTGCCCCCTGGCGTTCGAGCCGACCAACCGTTCGACTGGATCGTCCACTTCCACGGCACCTATTCCGAGAACATCGCCGAGCCGCTCAACGGAGTGCCGAAGAAGGCATGGGTCGGTTGGGACCGCCTGCAGCAGGTCATCGACGCGGTCACCGAGGTCCAGAGCCAAGGCGGAAACAACGTCGCGCTGCTGTATCCGATCAGCTCCGGCAAGCGCATGGAGCCCGAATGGAAAGGGTGGAGCAACAAGATGTACGACCGGATGTGGATGACGCCCGTCGCTGGCGACCCCCGATACATCGACGATTTCGAGGGCATGCTCGAGCAGGCCACGGACATCCTGGAGTCCGAGCTGGGCGTCCCCCGGCAGCGTGTTCAACCGCGAGTGCTCACCGAGGGGCATAGCGCCGGCGGCATCGCCCTGCGCAACGTCGCGGCTTCGGGCACCAACCGCGTCAAGGAGTACGTGTTCCTCGACGCCAGCTTTCAGGATTGGGCCGACGGGTGTTTTGCCGCGGTGAGGGACCAGGGACAAGATGCGCTCGTCACGTTGGTCATCACCCAAGGCGGCATCGCAGACCCCTTCGGAAAACGCGACCCGTGGTGCGAGCGACTCGAGGACGCATCCAGGAGTTGGCCCGAGATCGCGGCGACCTGTACCGACCATCCCGAGCGTCGAACGGGCTTTGGCAAGTTGACGTGCAAGACGCACGAAGAAGCCGCCAAGGCGTGGCCCGACTACGCTGCGTGGTGCCAGGGGATGAAGGACGACATGAAAGACGAGCCCGGCGTGTTCGTGTTTCGCACGAAGGTCCCGCATGGAAAACAGCCCCGGCATTTTGTGGGCGGGCTAGAGCTGCCGAAGCAGAGACTCGAGTAGCGGGAGTTTCAGTTGCCCGGCGTCTTGCCGCGCTCATCGACCCATCCCGCCTTGGCGTCGGGAAACGCATCGGAGTAGGGGACATACGGCTTGATGTCGAGGATGGGTGTGCCGTCCAGCAGGTCTGTGCGTTCGACGACCAGGCGCAGACCCTCGACCCGCAGCAAGCGGACCGCAGACAGGGCGATCGGGTTGGGTCGATGCGGAGCCCGGGTGGAGAGCAGGCCTTTCTTCTTGAACCCGGGGACGGCGACCTTGTTGTTCCACCCATGGTTGAGGTGCATCCACGACAGCACCCAGAGCATCTCGAAGCCCTCCAGGTCCTCGGTTGCGTGTGGCGTGAGGACGTCGGGGAAGAGTTCCAGGACGGTCTCCTCGGTGGAGCGAAGCTCGGGCTTGGCGTGAAGCACGGCCTGGCGAGGGGTGCCGTGGCGCTCCTTGTGAGGGGAGTGCACGACACCGACGGGCCGTAGGGTCATCTCCGTGGGGAACTCCGCGTCCTGCGTATAAAACTTCGGCGGGATCGGCGTGGCCACCTCGGGTGAGTACCATGCGGGCGTGGAGCCCAAGGTGGACCCTGACGTGCAGCCGGACATGCAGCCGGACCTCCACGTCGTGGAGCATGTCGTCGTCGAGTCGCAGGCCGGGATGCGTGTCGACGCGGTCTTGGTGGCGATGCTCCCGTGGCGTTCCCGAGGCGAACTGGCCTCGTTCGTGACCCGCCGTGCGGTCACTGTGGGCGGCCGGGTCTGCAAGAAGTCCCGGCGCCTCAAGGCTGGCGAGCTTGTTCGCATCGTCTTGCCCAAGGCCCCCGAGGACCTGGACGCGGTTCGGGCGTTGCCCCTGGACATCGTGTTCGAAGACGACGACCTGGTGGTGGTCAACAAGCCTTCAGGGGTTGCCGTGCATCCGAGCGCGGGCGTGCAGACGTTGAACCTTCTACGCCGGCTTCAGCTTCGATACGAAGAGGAGGCGCCGGACCCGAACGCGTGTCCGTCGGTGGTCCACCGCCTGGATCGGAGCACCTCAGGCGTCATCGTCTATGCCCGTAGGCGGGAACTCGTCGCGTTCTACACGGGCCAGTTCGAGGCGCGGACCACGGCCAAGACCTACGTGGCTCGGGTGCATGGCGTCGTTCCGCAGACGGGGGAGTGGACGTGGGCGCTGCGCATCGACGACGCCACGAACGTCGTGGTGGACCGGCACGGCAAGCCGAGCCGTACCGCGTTCGAGCGGATGGAGACCGACGGAGAGACGAGTCTCGTGCGAGTCCGTCCGATCACCGGTCGGAAGCACCAGATCCGGATCCACTTCGCGCACGCTGGACATCCGCTTTGTTACGACGACTTGTACGGGGTCTGTCTCTTATACACATCTCCGAGCCCACGAGACCTCTCTACATCTCGT
>CAJXVA010000531.1 GCA_913061055.1 uncultured Pseudomonadota bacterium | reverse complement strand
GGTCTCGTGGGCTCGGAGATGTGTATAAGAGACAGCCGTGGAGACATCGAGACCGTAGGGTGAACATCTCATCGCTTTGCTCACCCCGCACCCGAGTCGCCTCGCAGGCGTCGGTGGACGCGGCAACCCAGGCGTCCGCGTACGCCGAGAGGGTGTCCGATGTCGCTGTCCACAGCGTGTCGCCCTCTTCGGATACCGCAGAGAACATGCCCGCGTAGGCGCCGCGTTGCTCGTCGTCCCACAGACCCTCCAGCTGTGCGAGCGCTCCGGTGCACTGGGGAGCGGTCTGCGGGCTGCGGGCGGCCATGCCCCACGCCACCGCACCGACGGTGAGCAAACTGGCGCCCCCGAGCAAGAGGCGACTGCGCCGTGCGGCCGCAGGTGCGGGGTCAAACGCGCGGAGCAGCAGTTCCATCGACGCGAACCGGTCGGTCGGAGCGGGGGACAGCGCGCGCGTGAGGGCCTGCATGACACCGCGGGGGACCCCAGGGACCGGTCGACCCGCAGGGGCCCCGGCACGCTCGTTGCTCTCGAAGGGGCGTTCGCCACACAGCAGCTCCCATGCGGTGACCGCAAACGCGAACTGGTCACTGCGGGCGTTTGCGGTGCCGCCCCCGAGTTGCTCGGGCGCCATGTAGTCCGGCGTCCCCGAGCGCGGTCCGGTCTGGGTGATCGAGCAGGGGCGGTCTTCGTGGGTCTTGTCGTCCTCGGTGCTGTTCCCGGGGAACTCACCGCTGGATTGCGCGAGTCCGAAGTCGACGACCTTGGCCTGCCGCTTTTCGTCGACCAGGACGTTGTCCGGCTTGAAGTCGCGGTGGACCAGTCCCCGGGCGTGGGCCGCGGCCAAGCCTCGTCCCGCCTGCAGCAGGACCGCGATTCGAGTTGCGGCCGTGGGCGCCTGTGTCGCCCATGCGCGCAGCGTCTGACCGGCGATGTACTCCATCGCGAGGAACACCCGGTTGTGTGCGACGCCCACCTCGAACACCGTCACCACGTTCGGATGGGAGAGCTGCGCGGCGGCTTTCGCCTCGCGCATGATCAGGTTCCGCTCCTGCTGGGGCTCTCTCCCGCCGGTGAGGACCTTCAGGGCGACACGCCGCTCCAGCTCGGGGTCCCACGCTGCGAACACCGCTCCCATCCCGCCAGCGCCGAGTCGCTCGAGGATCCGGTACTTGCCCAAGTCGTCGCTGGCTTCGGCGTCGGCGGACGTGCCTCCGAGCAGCGCTCGACGCACCGCCGAGAACGCCATCGATTTTTCGAGGCCCTGCTCGCCCGCCCGCGCGCCACGGAGTTGGGTCTCGAGCCCTGGTTTCGACGGCACTGCAGACCGTACCAGGCGACGTTGGGAGAGGTGCGCGGGTGTGCGCTCCAGGCGAGCCCCGGTGGGACGCCCACGGGTGGACGCGGCGCTTCGGGCGGGTTCGCGGGTTTGTGCGGATGTTTCGGGTCGTTCGGCGACTCGTCGGATGGCGGGAATCCTCGCCGGCGAACTTGAACGGATGCGAACCCATCACACGAACGGCTGATCTCCCAGGACTGCACCGTCAACGGCGTGGCAGGCCGGGGCGGGGCGGGGCATGTCTACTGTTTTGCGGTTGATTGACCGACAGCGGTGCATCTCCGCTCGATGCGGCGGGTGCCCTTGAGTCTTGTCGGTGTGCGCCCCCATCATGGGCTCGGATGGTGGATGCGGCGCGCACCGAGGCGTTCTTCGACGGCCTCGACGAGGTGGACGCGGTGCTCCTCGTCGCCAAGGCGATCGCGCCCGAGCTGCAGAGCAAAGCCGCGTGGGTCGAAGTCGCGGCGCGGGTGGTGCGTGGGGAGGGCAAGGCCGCGCTCCCGGAGGGGCTTCGGGGCAGCGAACTCGACCGCCGTCAGCGAGCGTTTGTCGAACGCGGCTGGGTCCGCAGTGAGACCGACACTTGGCGCGTGCACTACGTCATGGAGAGCGAGCGTGCGTGGTCGGTGCTGCGGGAGGCCAACCGGATCGGCCGGCTCGAGTCCGACGCAGCGCGGGCCTTCGGGACCCGGCGGCGCGTGTCCGTTTACGGATGGGACCTGCTGCGGCAGGCGAGGGTTCAGCTGGCGTTGGGGCAGGTTGCCGAGGCGATGGTCTCGGTCTCGATGCCCGAGTTTGTCTCGGTGTCCCGTGGGTCGAAGCGCTGGCCGGTTGATCTGCTGGGGCTGACGCCGCAGCGGGTCTGGCTGGAGAGTGCGCCCGACGACGTGCTGGTGCCCTACGCGAAGGGGATCGGCCTGCGTTGCACCGAAGAGCTCGGCCCCGTGCCAACCGGGCTGCTCGAGGTGGTGCTCGAGGTGCTCGGGACGCGGAGCCTGACCGCGACGAAGCGACTCCCCGTCGAGCTGCTGCGGGGCGGCGTGCTCTCGCTGGATGCACAGGGAGGTGCAGCCCTGACGAACGTGCGCGGAAAGGCGGTCGGGGGGAGTCTCTCGTTGCTGCACGCGTTTGTGCATGGAGACCTCGCGCGCTGTTTTTCGATCGGGTCGGAACTCCTCGAGTCGCATCCGGCCCAGGTGCGTGGGCTCGTTGCGCTATGCATGTTGCTGGCGTGTGTCGATGCGGCGCGTTGCGGGCGGGAGGGCGCGTGGCTGCGGTTCGATGCCGCGTTGTCGCAGGCCCGCGGGCGATGGGCACAACACGAAGACGCGTTGGACCTGCTCGGCGTGTTCCGAGAGGTCGAGACCGGCGTTGCGTCCGCGAGTGCGTTGCGGCGGGAACTGCAGGACGTGTTTCGAGGACGGCCGCACCTGCCGTGGACGACGGGCCTCGTGGGGGGACTGCTCACCCGCTGGATGTCGGTCGGAGACCCCGAGGAGCTCCAGGTCTGTATTTCGGCCCACGCTCGAAGTGCGGCCGGCCTTCGTTCCACGCTGCTTCCTCAGACCTTTGCGGCCCTGGCGGATCGGTCCGGCCAGACCCAGCCAGACGCCACGCTGCTGGACGCGTACGAGCCTCGGGCGGCCTGGGAACACGTCGTCGAGCAGCTCGAAGCGCTCGCGGAACGTCTGGAGCCGCGAGCCGGCGGGCGCCCGGCGATCCACTGGGACGTCTTGGGCGCCCTCGAGGCCCCGACCGTCGCCCCTCGCTTGGTTCGGTCGGCTCAGGCGATGCAGGGCCGGGCGTTGAGCATCGCGGAACTGCTCGGCAAGCATGTCGGTATCGCCGACGAGCAAGATGTCGCCATCGCCCACGCCTGGCTGCGGGGTCGGGACCTCAGCGAGCATGGCTTTGGGGTTGAGGCGCCCTCGCCTCGGGCCGTGGGTCCCGACGGGGCGGCGCTGCTGGCGATGGTGGGTCACCCCCGGGTGCGAGGGGCGGACGGACGCGCCCTGGTCGTGGTTCGCGGGACGCCTCGGGTGGTCGTGGACGGCGATGCCCACGGCGCGCGGATCTTCGTGGAGCCGCAGGGGTTGCGGTCTTGCGCGGTTGCGGTGGAGTGGGACGGATCGGGCACGCTCACGGTCGTTCAGTCCGACGAGCCCACCGAGGCCGTTCTCGAGGCGCTCGGAGGGACATCGGACGGGCGGGTGCCCCCGGAGGCGCTCGAGCGCCTGCTGCCGGTGTTGCCGCGGTTGGCGGGGCAGCTCTCGCTGCAGGCGCGGGGGACGTTCGATCTCGAGGACAAGCGTGTCGAGCCCAGGACGGATCTCGAAGTCGACCTCGAGTGGCGCAGCCCGATGCTCCACGTGATCATCGGGTCCTGGCCGCTCGGGCGTGGGGGTCCGCGATGCATCCCAGGGCAGGGGCCGGCGGAACTCGTCGCGCACGCGGATCGAAGCCTGCGAACCACGACGCGAGACCTGGCGGCCGAGGCCGCGGCCTCGCAAGCCCTGCATGCCGCGTGTCCGCGCTTGGCCGGGATGGACACGGGGCACGACGGGGCCCTGTTGGCCTACGGGGTCGAGTCCGCTTGCTGGGTTTTGGGCCAACTCACCACCGCCGCCCAGGCCGGCGCCGTGACGTTGGCGTGGCCTCGAGGCAAGCCGCTGCGTTTGTCTCGCGAGTACGACACCACCGATTTCAACATCTCGGTCAAGCGCGACAAAGGACACTGGCTGCGCATCGAAGCCGACCTGCAGATCGATGAAGGGGAGGTCGCCTCGTGGCGACTGCTGGGGGCGGAGCAGGAGGGCAGCGGTCGGTTCGTGCCCTTGGCGGATGGCCAGGTGCTGCGGCTGTCCGAGAGCCTGCGCCGAAAACTCGATGCCCTGCAGCGGCTTCGTGACGCTGCAGCCGCGAAACAGGGCGGAGATGGGATCACGCTGCCCGAGGTTGCGCTTCCGGTCCTCGAGGGCCTGCTCGGGGACGAGGGCGGGCTGAACTTCTCAGGGGAGTTGAGGGGAAGGCGGCAGGAGATCGAGGACGCGCTGTCCAAGCGGCCCCGGATCCCGCGTGGTCTGGGGACCACGTTGCGGGCGTATCAACGCGACGGCTTCACGTGGATGTCCCGCCTGGCGCGTGCTGGGCTTGGCGGCGTCCTGGCCGACGACATGGGCTTGGGCAAGACCGTGCAGACCCTCGCGCTTCTGCTCGAACGAAAGAAACACGGCCCGGCGCTCGTGGTGTGCCCAACGTCGGTGGTCGCCAACTGGTGTGCGGAGGCTCGTCGCTTCGCCCCGTCACTCACCGTGCTCGACGTCGGCACGCTCGATCGTGGGCAACGCGAGCCGATGCTTGGGCGGCTGGGCCCGGGCACGCTCGCGATCATGAGCTACGGTCTGCTCTCCCGGTTCGAAGGAGACCCACTGCAGGTCGCCACGCTGGTTTTTGACGAGGCGCACGCGCTCAAGAACGCCTCGAGTGCGCGCACCCAAGCCGCCGCCTCGATTCAGGCGGACGTTCGCTTCGGACTCACCGGGACCCCGATCGAGAACCATCTGGGCGAGCTGTGGAGCGTGCTGAACTCCTGCGTTCCGGGGCTGTTGGGCGATGAAGACGTCTTTCGCCGGACGACCGCCCGAGCCATTGCGGCGGGGGACGCCCGGGCCGCGTCCCACCTGCGCGCGCTGGTCCGCCCGTTTCTGTTGCGGCGTACCAAGGACATGGTGCTCACGGATCTTCCGGAGCGCAGCGAGACTCTGATCATGGTGGAGCCCGGCAAGCGCGAGCGCGCCTGGTACGAAGCCCAGCGCCAGCTGGCCCACGAGCGGTTGAACGCATCCAAGGAGGTCCGGGGGCGCTCGCGGATCAAGATCCTCGCCGAGATCAGCCGGCTGAGACGGGCGGCGGTCGAGCCTCGCTTGGTCGACGACACCGCCCCGCGAGGCGCCAAACTCGACCTCGTCGTCGACCGGGCGCGCGAGCTGGTCGCGGCGGGTCACCAGGTGTTGGTGTTCACCCAGTTTCTCGGCGTGCTGGACATGTTGGGTGGCTTGCTCCGGAAACGAGGCGTTCGCATCCTCGAGCTTCAAGGATCGACGCCCGGACCCGAGCGAGCCCGTCGCATCGAGGCGTTTCAAGCCGGCGAAGCGGACGTGTTTGTGATGAGTCTCAAAGCCGGAGGCGTGGGTGTGAACCTGACCGCTGCCGACTACGTGATTCACGTGGACCCGTGGTGGAACCCCGCGGTGGAGGATCAGGCGACCGGTCGCGCCCATCGTATGGGGCAGACTCGGCCCGTCACGGTCTACCGCTATTGCACCGATGGCAGCATCGAGCCCAAGATCCTGGCGCTGCACGAGGAGAAGCGCGAGTTGGCCGAAGACGTGCTCGGTGGCATGAGCACCGGCAAGACGCTGAACCTCGACGAGCTCGCGGCGCTGATGCGCTGAGCGGGGATTCCCGGGGGGCTCGGGCGTGTCGAGCGTGCCGGCCTCGTCTCGGAACCCCCTCGGCGCCCGGGTGCAGATGTAGACTGTCGCGGCGATGAAGCCCGCGACCGAGACGGTCCTGGCGGTCCTGCTGACCCGCCAGTGGTTCGACCGCCGTGACGGCCTGGAACTGACGTTCTGGGCCGCGTCCGCGCAGGGGCCGATCAAGGCTGTCCTCACGGGCCAGGACGCCGTCATGTTCGTGCAGCGACGGACCGCGACGCAGGACGGTCGACGCCGACCGGTCGAGCTCTCCACGCTACGCGGTGATCCGGTCGACGCGGTCTACTTCGGCAGCCAGCGGGCGCTGAGCACCGAGCGGCATCGCATTCGGTCGGAGTCGAGTCTGACGTTCGAGGCTGCGATCAAGCCCCACGACCGCTTCTTGATGGAGCGCTTCGTGACCGGGTCCTGTGCGCTCACCGGGGTCTTCCGTACGCGCGACGGATTTCGCGAGGTGCTCAACCCCCGGGTCAAGACGGCCGAGTTTGCGACCCCGATGTCGCTGCTGTCGTTCGACATCGAGACCGTCGGCTTCGACGGACAGCTGCTGTCGATCGCTGCCGCGGGGGAGGGCGGGGACCACGTGTGGATGACCGGCGAGGCCGACCCGTCGCAAGACACGTTCGTGGCGGTCCCCGACGAGGCGACGCTGCTGCGCTGCTTCTTGGACCACGTTGCGGCGGTCGACCCCGACATCCTCGCGGGGTGGAACGTGGTGGAGTTCGATCTGGCGGTTCTCGAACGCAAGGCGAAGGCGCTGCGGATCCCGTTCTCGTTGGGGCGGGGAGGGGAGCGAGCGACCGTGCTGACGCCGCGCAGCGACGGCCAACCGCACATCGCCAGAGTGGCCGGCCGCGTGGTGCTCGATGGGATCGCGACCCTGCGCGCGGCGACGTTTTCATTCGAGAGCTTCCGGCTCGAGGACGTCGCGCAGACGCTGCTGGGTCCTGTCTCTTATACACATCTCCGAGCCC
>CAJXVA010000530.1 GCA_913061055.1 uncultured Pseudomonadota bacterium | reverse complement strand
GATCAGGGACGCGTAGCTGGCCGCGGTGTCGACCATCGCGGCGTGCAGTGGCGCCGTGGCACGACCGTCATCCAGCTCGGGCAGCGACTCGACGGGCACCGGACGAATCTCGTCGTCGAGCCCTGGCAACCCGAGGGCATCCGCCAGACGCCGAGCGGGATCGATGGTGAGGACCACGGTCTTGCGACCCGCACGGGCACCCGCCAAGCCGACGGCCGCAGAGACCGTCGTCTTGCCGACACCGCCCGGCCCCACGCAGACGATGAGCGACTGCTCTGCAACGAGCTTGTCGAGACTCATGATGCACCTCCAGCCGCGAGCGCACCCAGTCGGCCCAGGACCGCCCCGTCCATCCGCGCTGCGGGTAGCTGGGGGAGCTCGACGATCGGCAGCGGCACGTGCTCGCGCAGGCGATCGATCTGGGCGCGCGCGGCTTCGGACTGACGCTGCACGGTGCGGGCCCAGGCGACATCAGCCAGCACGTCGGGGTGCCCTACGGAACGAGCCGCCGCCTCGACGCTGTCCAACGATGCGGCGTCCTGTGCCGAGAGCCCGGCGGGCGGCATACGGTTGGCAAAGACGGAACCGAACGAGATCAATCCGCGGCCCTGCAGTTTTCCGTAGAGTTCGATCGTCTCGGTGACCGGCAGCTCAGCGGGGGTCGCCGTCAGGCACAGCCGGGTGACCGCCGGGTCGGCGAGCATCTGTGCGGTCTCCTCGACCAGGCGCTTCATGGGGCCCGCGCCCATGATGCTGTCGATCACGCTGTGCAGCTCGAGAAACATCAGCGCGTGGCCGGTCGCGTCGAGGTCGACGAAGATGGGGCCCCAACGCCGGGCGCCCGAGCTGAGCGTCTCGGCCTCGAGCTGACGAAGCTTGTTCAGGGTGGCGATCTCCCCGACGGCCGGCATCGCGGCGAACAATCGTTCGAGCACCTTGTTTTGGACGATCGACTTCGCGACCCGTTTCGACGGGATGTGCTCGATCATGTAATCGAGCACGGCTCCGTCGACATCCACGCTCATCGCGTGGACGCCCAGCCCAACGTCTCGCGGGCTGAACCCGATGTCGTCCATGCCAAAGATGCTGCGCATGGACTCGCGATGGCCGAGTTCGACGACCAGGGGCCTCATGCCGAGCGATGCGGCGTGAACCGCGAGCGCAGCCACGAGTGTGGTCTTGCCCACGCCGCCCTTGCCGGTCATCAGGACAAAACGGCGCTGCAGGAGGGCCGATTGCGGGGAATCCACCAAGCTGCACGTAGCGCACCCGGCCCCGAAAGACAATCGCGCGCGCTGTCCGCGGCCGATCCCGGTGGGTTTGACGCGGATTCCGCGTCGGTGCTAGTTCGCGAGCGTGGCGCAGAAACACCCGGCCGGTCTCTATCGGCTGTTCTTCACCGAGATGTGGGAACGCCTTGCGTTCTACACGATGCTGAACATCCTGCTCCTCTACACGACGGACAGCGAGCGGGGCGGCCTGGGTCTGACGTCGGCCGAGGGCAACGAAATCTACGGGCTGTATCTGGCCTTCGTCTACTTCACGCCGTTCCCCGGCGGAATGTTGGCGGACCGTTACCTCGGCTACCGCAAAGCGGTGCTCATCGGCGCGGTGTTCATGTCGGGCGGGTTGTTCTTGATGAGCATCCCGGGCTCCACCTACTTCATCACCGGGCTCGTCGGACTCATCATCGGCAACGGCTTCTTCAAGCCGAACATCTCGGTGATGGTCGGCAACCTCTATGAGGCGGGCGACCCGAAGCGGGACGCCGGTTTCAACATCTTCTACATGGGCATCAACATCGGCGCGTTCGTGGCGTCGTTCTTGAGCTCGGCGGTGCGCAACAGCGCCGGCTGGCTGTGGACGTTCCGCGTCGCGGGCATCGGCCTGCTCGTCGCGGCGGCCGTGCTGATCCTGAGCTGGAAGATGCTGGAGAAGGCCGATCGTCCGCCCGAGAAAGACCCGAACGCGGCCAGCTTCGGCGCGGTGTTCGTCAAGATCCTGCTCCCCGCGCTCGGCGCGGGCATGGTCGGATTCCTCATTGGCCAAAACGTGATGCCTGACGGACCGGTGCGCCCCGCTGTGCTCGGCTTTCTCGTCGGCATGGTCCCGGTCGTCATCTTCTTCGTTCGAATGGGCACCACCGCCCCGATCAAGGAGAAAGCCGGATTGCTGGCGCTGCTGCCCATCTACGTGGCCGGCGGCACCTTCTTCATGATCCTGCACCTCAACGGGTCGGCGATGACGCAGTGGGCTCGTGACAACACCGATCGCACCGGCGGCGTCGCTGCAGCCGAAGCGGCAGGGTCGGTCTTCTCCACCGTCTTCTTCACCGAGGTGAAGTTCACGCAGGAGGGATTCCCCAGCTACTACCCCAACGCGGGCGCGGAAACGCCTCGACCTGATCCCCGAACATTGCTCGCGGTCGACGATGCGTCGGCGGCCGCGATGTACGGACAGCAGAAGCTCAACGACAAGGCTGTCGCCGCCATTGCAGAGGCCGCAGACATCGAGGTTCAGGAGATCGCGATCGACGACAAAGGACCGTTGTCGGCTCGCGCGGCGGCGGTCTACTCGGATGTCGAGATCGAGACCTCGGACGATGGCCACGGTGGCTCGGTCACCAAGGCCAAGGTCCCCGACGGGGCCAAACCGTCCAAGCGGGTGGCGTTCGTCCGAGAGGTCGATGGCAAGCCGCTGGCCGTCTACGTGGTGGAACGATCGCTGTACACCGAGATCTACGATGGCTACGAGAAGCGGTTCGGCAAAGACCCCGAACTGCTCGCACCCGGTGCGTTCGTCACCATCGTTTCGCCGGAGCTGTATCAGTCGTTCAACGCGCTGTTCGTCGTCGCGTTCACCCCGCTGATCGTGATCTTCTTCGGGCGTCTCAGCGCCCGAGGCATCCAGATCTCGACCGCCCGGAAGGTGTTCTGGGGGCTGGTGCTCACCACCGCCAGCATGGTCTTGATGGCCGCAGCTGGAATGATGAGCGACGGTGGCTCCCTGAAGGTCTCCGGCATGTGGCTGGTGGGCTTCTACGGGGTTGTGACGATCGGCGAGTTACTCCTGTCTCCCATGGGGCTGTCGTTGGTCACCAAACTCACACCGGCACGTCTCGTCGGTCTGGCGATGGGTGGCTGGTTCATGGCGACGGCCTTCGGCAACAACCTCTCGGGGTTCTTTGGGGGCATTCAAGGCTCGCTGTCGCCGGTTTCGTTCTTCATGGTCCTCGCGGGCTTGGCGGGCGCGTCGGCGTTGTTCATCCGCTTCCTCCTGCCGCGCCTGGACAAAACGCTCTCGGACTACGGGGCCTGAATCACGCCGACTTGTCGGTTCGATACCCGCGATGGCCCCACAGCGTTATGCTTGCGACGTGTCTGCACGTCCGTTCGTCCAGCGCTTGATCACCCCGACCCTCGCCGTGGCCTTGGCTTGCCCGGCGGGTGTCGCGTTTTCGCTCGTGCCCACGCCCGCGATGGCGGGCCCGGCCGCTGCCGCCGAGGACGAAGACGCGCAGCTCGCCGAAGCCCGGGAGATGTTCGAGCGCGGTCGCTCGAAGTACGACACGTTCGACTACGAAGGTGCGATCGACGTGTGGCAGCAAGCGATGGCGAAGGTGCCACCCAGCCAAGCCGGGGTTCGCAACGCGATGGTCTACAACATCGCGCTCGCCCAAGAGAAAGCGTTCGACGTCGACAAAGACGTCGCGCACCTGAGGCAGGCCGTGCTTCTGCTCGAGCAGTGGGTCGGCAGCTACAAGGCGATGTTCAAGAAGACGCCCGAGACCGAGGCCGAGGTCGGCAAGGCACAGAAGCGGATCAAGGATCTCAACGCCCGCATTAAGCGCATCGAAGCGGGCGAGGACACCACGACGGCGGCGCCGCCCCCCGCCGACAACGCTGAAGCTGGCACGAGCATCGAGTTCGACACCGGCTACACGCCGCCCCCCGAGGTGATGCGCGAGCGGAAGAAGGCCCAGGCGAACAACCGCACCGAGGGAATGATCGCCGCCGGATGGACCGTGGGCGCAATCGGCGGAATCATCTTTTGGGCCGGAGCGGGCAGCACGATCTACACAGCCCGAACCCCCGGTCAGGCAGGCTTGGGCGCAAGCATCGGCACGCTCGTCTTCGGCACGGCCATGGTCGTGACCGGCGGTGTCCTGCTCGGCAAGGGCTACAAAGAGAAGAAGGCCAACGAGCAGGCCGCGTATTCGGTCGCGCCCTACGTCAACCGCACCGGCGGCGGCGCGGCATTCAGCATGCGCTTCTAGAAGCCCCCCACCCGTCCACCCACGCTCCGTCCACAGAGCCCAGTCGCCTGGCCAACGGACGCCCGAAAGGCGTCAGCCCTCTGTCTTCGGATCGGCTGCCGCCGGAGCCTCCGCCGCAGGAGCCTTCTCCGCCGCGGGCGCGTCCTCAGCAGGCACCTCGGCCGCCGGAGCTTTCTCTGCCGGAGCTTTCTCTGCCGGAGCTTTCTCTGCCGGAGCTTTCTCTGCCGGAGCCTTCTCGGCCGGAGCCTTCTCGGCCGGAGCTTTCTCGGCCGGTGCCTTCTCGGCCGGTGCCTTCTCGGCCGGCGCTTTCTCTGCCGGTGCCTTCGCGGCTGCGGGGGTCTCTGCTTCGACCTCTTCCTCGCCGCCGGCGGGCGGCGCCATCATGGGCAGCAAGCTGTTGGAGATCCCCTGCACGGCCGCGACCCGTCGATTGCGCTGGACCTCCCAGGCATCGGGAGGGTCCGCCTCGTGCCATGCCTCAAACTGAGCCTTCTGCGCGGCGCTCAGCGGGAGTCCATCGCCGTAGGTGTCCTGCATGTACAGGTACGCCCGGGCGATCTCCCCGCGCGTGTCCTCGTCGGGCTCGGCCCGCCGCAGCGAGCGGTCGACCTCGAAGTCACAGGCTCCGTACATCCTAGCCTCGCCCTCGAGTTCACCGAAGTCGAAGTCCGAGCGATCGGCCTGGAGCTCCCCCACCGCGGGCACGAGGTTTTGCAGGTCGAGCTCCATCGCGCGGAACTCCTCATCGACCTCGCGGCAGCAACGAACACCCGAAAATGCGACGCCCGCATCGTCTTTGCAGATCGGCTCTCTCCAGCAGGAGCGATGTTGGCCAAAGGCCCGGTTGGGCACGACCCGGTCCCACGCCACGCGCTTGGAGAGACTCTCGTCGGCACGGGTCTTGTAGCCGCAGGTCCCGCGAGCGATCCGAAGCTGCGGGGTGTAGGCGCAATTGCAGTAGAACGTCCGCCGGTGCTGGCTGTGAATCTCTGCGGCGGCCTCGATCGCCTCTTCGAGTGAACCCAGCGTCTTCGGCAGCGTCTTTGGTGGCGGCTCAGGCTCGGGCTCGGGCTCGACCACGGGTTCGGGAGCAGGCTTGGGCTTGGCCTTGGCCTTGGACTCCGCGTCGGCGTCGGACTTTGCCGGCTCACCGCCGCACGCAGCGGCTCCCACCCAGAGGCAAAGCGCGACCGAAGTCGCGATGTGTCGCATCGTGTACGGGAAAGTCATGCCGAGTGGGGCGGAGAGTAGCCGCAAAGAGCCGGCCCAGGCGAGCCCACGGGGATGTACGGCCCGCGAGCAACGGGGACGCAGCAACCCCCTGCCGCATGCCGTGGCTTGCGCAGGTCGCGGGCGCCCTACCCCACGGGCGGGGGCTGCGGGGGCGGCGTGTCGTGACAGACCCCGATCTCGAGGATCATGTAGAGCAGCGCCAGCTCCTGCGGGCTCAGTCCCGCATGGGCGACGGACGAGGTCTCGAACGTGCTGTACATCATCCGGCCACAACCGAACTGCCCGACGAAGGCCATCGGTCGGCTGCTCCCGGAATCGCTGCAGCTCGTGCACGGACCGTCGACGTAGGTGTATGGCCCCACGTTGACCTGCTCACCTTCGTCATTCTCGACCATGACTTCGTGCACCGCATCGATGCCGGAGTAGTTGAGCTCCAGCTCGACGTTGGGAAGCTGGTTGAGCGTGGGGTAGCCGCCGCCGATGTCCTTGAGCGCTGCCGGCAACGCCTGCAACCACGCCAGCATGTCCGCATCGAGCACCTGCCCGACAACATCGTAGGCCGGCTGCAGGTCGGGCATCGCCTCGTTGTGGAAGTCGACGTAGGGGTCGAACGGGACGGAGATGTACTCGTTGGCGTGGTCCGTCGCGTACCACTTGCCGCCGCCCGCCACGTAGTCGCGAATGTTCTGGGCCCGCAGACCGGGAACCCCCGGCGCACCAACCCAGAAGCTCGTCGTGGCGCAGGGCACAAAGACGATGTGATACGGGCGCAGGTTGTTGAGGTCGTCCATCCACGACCCGTTGGCGCTGCTGATGAGGTCGAACTGCTCCGTGCCGGGGATGAGGTCTCCGGTCGCCGAGACCTCCCCGAGGCCGAACTTCGCCAACACGTTGTAGACGCGGTCGGGGTCCGCTTCGTAGACCGCGATTCGGGGGATCCACATCCCGTTGGGCGGGTCCCAGCGTCCCGGGAGCGCGCTGTCCATGGGTGCGACCGTGTTCATCCCCTCCACGACATCGAAGTCGACCACGCGGCGGAACTCGCCTTTTTGCACGACGAGCTGCTGGCCCGGCGCGGCCACGGCGGGAAGCGAGAAGGAACCGTCCGCCTCGGTGAACACGAAGTTCACATCGCACTCGAGCTCGACACACTCCGCGCAGTACGACTCATCGGGGATGTCGGGGATGGGTCGGTCGGTGATGTAGACAACCGCACCGCTGATCGGAATCTCGAGGTTGGGTGCGAAGACGGTGCCTTCGAGCGTCGCGTTCGGGTCGAGAATGTCCTCCGCCTGTCTCTTATAC
>CAJXVA010000529.1 GCA_913061055.1 uncultured Pseudomonadota bacterium | reverse complement strand
CGAGATGTAGAGAGGTCTCGTGGGCTCGGAGATGTGTATAAGAGACAGGGCTGGATCGCGCTTGCGCTGCAGGCCGACGCGTTGGGCGGGGCCGCCCTGGGTGGCTTGGGCTTTGGTCTGTTGCATGCGGCGCGAGGGGTCGGCACGGGGGTCGGGCCCGTGATTGTGGCTCGTCGCGCTTCGGCGGGCGGAGACCGCATCCGGTTCTGGCGCGCCGCCGTCTGGGTGGGCCTCGCCGGGACGGTGGTCGTTGGGTTCGCGACCGACCCGGTGTTGTTGGTGCTTGCGGCGCTCGTGTGGGGGGTCGGCGGCGGAACGAACTGGGTCGTGTCCAACGAGCAGTACCAAACCCGAACCGCCGACAGCATCTTGGCCCGTACCAGTGCGCTCGACCAAGTTGGGACCATCGTGGGGATGACGCTGGGCGTTGCTGCGGTGGCGCTGGGGGTCGACAGTGGCGCGACGCTTGGGGGCAGCGTGCTCAGTGTCGTCGTGCCAGCCGCCGCGCTGTGGTGGTGGTTCGATCGGTCCGCCGCTCGCGTGCCCGTTCACTCCGGTGCGACGCGGGGTTCGATCTCAAAGTCCACATCCATCGCGATACCGCAGTAGTCACCGCCGCAGGAGTCGGAAGGGACGATGAAGTCCGCGGTGCCGATCGGGCTCGTCTCAGTCCCCTCGCCGTCGTCAGCGTTGACGAGCCGCGCGACGACGTACCAGGATTGCGTGGGCGAGGCGTCTCCGAGTCCACCACCGACGGTGTAGTCGTGGGGGAAGTCCACCGCATCGAGATCGATCTCGGTGGAGATACGGCGGCCCGGACCGGTGGGGTTGATCAACGGTGTGTCGTCGCCGAATCGGTCCTCGACAGCGGTGATTCGCAACGTGTCGAACTCCGCCCGGTTGACGGTAGGGTCGAGCGTGATCGTTCCCGAAGCTCCGGGTTCCACCTGCTCGCACCCCGCGAAGACAAAGAGCAACCCGATCAAAGGCAGTGACGTTCTCATCGCCGCCTCATGGTGACCGGTTGCGGCGTCGATCGATAGTGAGCCGTGCAGCCGGCTCAGCGCTCGTTCTTGGCGGTCGCTCGCTCGGGGGTCCCGCCGAGCTCTTCGTTCTCGATCATGCAGCGGATGAACCCTTCGTGCATACGGGCGGTGACCATGCCGCGCCGACGCGTTTGGCCCGGCTCGTCGTTGATGAGCACGTAGTCGCCTTCGCACGCCTTCTTCGCCTCACGCTTCCACTGCCGCGCCAGGACCTGGGGTGACGACATGCCATCGCCTTGGACCGCAACGTAGCGGGTCCCATCCTCGGCCGGGGGGGTGACGACGACGGATTCTGGCTCCGCGGGAGCTCGCGAGATCGTGCACGCGGCGAGGGCGAGCAAGAGGAGCGGCACGATACGCATGGGTCGAAGTTGCCTCAGGGGCACGCTCGAACCAAGAAACTAGCGGACAACGTAGAGCAACACTGCGGGCTCGGCGGTGGTCGGGTCCGGTGGAATGCCTGCGTCTGCGAGGACGAACACCCCGCCCCCGACCGGGTCTGGTCGGACGAATTGGGCGCGCATCGCAGGCCCGTCGGGAATGGAGAGCGACGTCGAAGCCTGCTCGACCCCGAGGGGGTCATACAGAACGATGGTCTCTTCTCGTCCCACGACCAGGCCATCCGCGTCCGCCCACAGCAGCTCCCCGTCGAACGAGAGCGGCTGACTCTCTGCTTGGTGGTCCTGGCCGTCGAAAAGGATCAGCTCGCTGCCCGTCCACAGACGGAGGCCGAGTTCGTCCGAGAAGCTCGCGACCGCACCACGGCCGCCCGCGTCCGCGATGGGGGTCGAGTACCAACTCGGCGCGAGAAGGCTGGTGTGCAGATCGATGCCGCCGAACGGAGTCACCGTGAAGACGAGGCCCATCGGAGCGGTCCGTTCGGGCACGGCCCCGCGAGGGAGCGGGCGGTACTCATCCGCGGAGAGATCCAGGGGGAACGACTCGATCAGGGCGGCCGTGTCGTCGAACTGCTGCAACACCAAGATTGGTTCCCGGACGTTGCGGTCTGCTCGAAGCACCAGCGTCCCCTGCGGGTTGTAGGTCGTGCCGAAGAACTCGGCTCCGGTCAGCTCCTCGTCGAGGTACGAGCCGACAATGCCCTCATCGAAGTCGAGCACGCCGAAGTGTCGCTGCACCGGTCCGCCCCGCGCCCCCAGCACGGCGTACCCGAGGGCGACCCGGCCATCGGGAAGCAAGGCGATCGGTTCTCGAGCGATGTCACGATCGGAGAAGCCGCCTTCATCGGTGTATTCGCCGATGAAGGCGCCGGAGCTTTCGAAGCCGACGAGCACGGTCGCCGGATCGAGTCCGCCGGTGTATTGCTGCAATCCGGCGGCCACGCGTCCTTCCCGGGCACTCAACCCGATCGCGAAGCCGCTCGGAAGGGACTCGACCCAGCGGATCGAGCCGCGGGTCTCGCAGGCTGCGCTGCAGCCGTCCGCATTCACGGTGTTGCCGTCGTCGCAGGCCTCGCCCTCGTCGACCACGCCGTCTCCGCAGATGACCGGGGTGCCCCCAAAGGAGCTGGAGCTGCCGTCACCGGACGCCGCGTCGCCAACCGAGGTGACTTCGGCCGCGGAGGTTCCGGGGGGTTCGGATGTGCTCGATGACTGCCCACCGCTGGCGGAGTCGTCGGTGCCGACCGCGGGACCACAGGCGGCCAAGACGACGCACACTCCGAGCCAAGAACGCATGCGAAACGCTACCAACGGCAGGCGCACGGGATGCGGGATTCGACGGGGCCGCGGAGTTCGTGAACCACGGGACGCCGATGGCAACACCTGATGGTGAAGCCTATTCGGTCACCAGCGCGACGCTCAACTCGTACATGCCGTCATCGCCATCGTCGCCATCGACGACGATGATGACCGACTCGCCTTGCTCGAGGGAGTGCCGGAGCGATGCGGACCAAAGGTTGACAAGCCCCTCGCCGCATCGGAGCTCGCTGTCGCACGCGTCGAGGATCTGGATGGTCACGCTGGTGAACATCGCGCCCGTTGCCGTGAAGTCGTACTCCCCTGGAACCGGGGCGGTCCACCAGTACGCGACGTCCGGGCCTGTGTTGGACGCACAACTCGGAGAGAACTCGTCTCCTCGTCCTGCAAGGGTCCGTACATCGACGCTGCCGAGCTCGGAGCCGAGTTCGACGTCGATGCATGCCGGAGCGTCAGGCGGGGTCGTGGTGCCCTGGGTCGTGTCGGAGGTGGACCCCGCGGAGGTTCCCCCACTGGAGCCCGAGGACGCGACGTCAGTCGGGACGCACTCCTCGGCGAATCCGGCCGGCGCGTGCTCGGCATACCGCTGCTGCGAGTCACAGCCCGGGTCGGGAAAGCTGCAGTAGTTGTTCGGTTGGCAGACGCCCTCGATGCCTCCCGCGACGCACGCGTCATCACCGGCGCACTCGAAACCGTCCCCCTCGCTCGCACAGGCTGCGAACAGCCCGGACAATCCCGCAACGGCCAACAGCCACGAACGCACGGCTGACAATACCGCGTGCGCAAGCCGGTGGTCACGTACGACCGGCGATGACGCGGGGCCTCAGAGGTTCTCGCCGGCCATGACCACGGCGATTTCTTCCGCGGTGAGGGCTCGCCGATAGAGCCTCAGGTCGTCGATGCGGCCGGAAAAGAAGTTGTCGACGGCCAGACTGTCCACGTCCGCGCCGATGTACAGGGGGCTCTCGTCGAACGCCGGTACGACGATGAGTGCCTCCTCGTCGACGACTTCGCCGTCCAGGTAGAGCGTGGCGGACGTTTCGCTGAGCGTGGCGGTCACATGGAACCACTCTTGAAACGCGGGCAGAGGGACTGAGAGTCCTTGGGACTCGACGTCGTCGCTCCAGCCGGCGACAACGCGCGAGACCATCCCCGAGGTGTTCATGCCCAGCTCGTACGAGTTGGCGACCTCGACACCGACCGGCTTGCCGACGATCGTCAGAAAGGTCGTCGGCGGAGCGTCCGACCACACCCAAGCCGCGAGCGTCCAGGTCTGCATCTCCAGGGCCGGTGTGTTGGCCACGACCAGGTGCTGTGCGATGCCATCGGTTTCGATCGCGCCGTTGTAGACACCGTCGATCTCAGTCGGACACATTTCGCAGATCCCGACGTGCTCATTGCCACTGTGGTCGATGACGCTGTCTCCCTCGATGGCGTCGAAGCGGTACCACGCGACCAGATCCGGATCGAGGACGTCGATGGATCCAGAGGACGAACTCTCGCTTCTGGAGCTGCCCGAAGAGCTGCTGGTCGAGTCGTCGGTGGAGCCGAGCGTCGGGCCTAGCGTTGTCGCATCCTCCGTGGTGGACGTGTCGGTGCTTGTCGAAGTCGGCCCTGCGGAGGTCGGCTGACCTGTCGAGTTTCCCACGGTGCTCGTTGGGGACGCGCTGTTGTCGACGCAGGTCCGGGCGACGGATGCTGGCGCCCACGCGCCGTAGCGTCGTCCCGACGCGCACTCGTCATCTTGGAAGCTGCAGTAGCCGTCCGGCTCGCACCGACCGGGTGTCTCACCATTGTTGCACTGGGCATCCGAGTTGCAGACGTAGGCCGAGTCGAGCTGACACGCGGTGAGCGTGACGAATCCCAGCAGACCTAACCTCCAACGGCGCACGAGTTCCGATGCTACCAGTCGCCGGCAGATCGAGGTGGTGCAGGGGACCTGAGAGGCGAACAGCGTTCGGCCACATTGCGCAGTTGCGGTAGCCTCCGGTCAATGGCCAACGTGTTGATCTTCGGAGCGACGTCCGCCATCGCGCAGGCGGTCGCCAAGCTGTACGCCGCCCGTGGAGATCGGTTGTTCGTGGTCGGGCGCAACCCGGCGAAGCTACAGGCCCTCGTCGACGGGCTCGGTGAGCAGTGCGTCGGTCAGATGGTCGCTGACCTCGATGACACGGATGCCAACGCGCGGCGGGTTGCGGAGGCGCTCGATCGGCTCGGCTCCGTCGACATCGCGTTGGTCGCTCATGGCTTGTTGGGCGATCAGCTCGAGACGGAGCGAATGTGGGGAAGCGCTGAGGCAGTCCTGAGAACGAACCTGCTCAGCGTCATCTCGCTCGTGCTCCCGCTGGCCAACGCCCTCGAGGAGCAGGGGCGCGGACATCTCGGTGTGATGAGCTCGGTCGCCGGCGAGCGCGGTCGGCCTCGCAACTACACGTACGGGGCCGCCAAAGGAGCGCTCACGCTGTACTTGCAAGGGGTCCGCAGTCGGTTGTGGGACGCCGGCGTTCACGTGCACACGCTCAAGCTGGGGCCCGTGGATACACCCATGACCGTGGACCACGAGAAGAACGCGCTGTTTGCGACGGCTGATCGGGTCGCGGATGCGATCGTGCGGCGGCTCGACGGCCCTGGCGGCGAGGCGTTCGTCCCGCGCTACTGGGCGCCGATCATGGGCGTGGTCAGGACGTTGCCCGAGACGATCTTTCAGCGTCTACGGTTCCTCAGCGGCCGTTGAGGCCGTCGTGACACCAGAAACACCGCGGGCTGCAACCGGCACGGGGTCGGTCCGTCCAACTGCCAGAAGGATCTGAATCCCATGCGCAAGACAACATTCCTCCTCGGCCTCGCATTCGCAGTCACGACCCTCTCCGGCTGCGATGACGACGTCACCAAGGTTTGCAAGAAGATGTCCGAGCTCGTCAAAGCCGAGAAAGACGCCCCCAAGAAGATGAGAGAGGAAGCCGAAGACATCGAGGGCTGCAAGAAGAAGATGGAGGAGGAGAAGAAGAAGGACCCCGAGCAGTTCAAGGTGATGGTCGGCTGTGTCGACGGCGCCTCCGACTTCGGGGGCATGTTCAAGTGCATGATGGAAGCGTCCAAGAAGGACGCCGCCAAGGACGACGACAAGAAGGAGTAGGGCCCACAGCGGAGGGATCCCCTCCGCGCGTTTACCGGGCTCCAGGCACGTTTTGCACCGGGTTGGGGCACTCAGCCCCGCCACCAAACCCTTTGCAAAGGCCCTTCCAGCCGCCAAAAACTACGTTCAAGGGTCCCCAAACGTCTTTTTCGCGCAGTCGCCCTCAACCCGATTGAACCGTGGGCCATCGCGTCGCACTATGTCGTCCACCCGTTACGCCGACCGACTGGTGGTCTCCGTCCCCGGAGAAGCATCGCAAGGCGAACGACTCCACGAAGAAGTAGGAAAAACCCGATGCGCAAGACAACACTCCTCCTCGGCCTCGCTTTCGCTGTAACGACTCTGTCCGGTTGCGACGACGACGTCACCAAGGTCTGCAAGAAGATGGCCGAGCTCGCGGAGAAAGAAAAAGACCTTCCCGAGGAAGCCAAGAAAGAAATGGCTGACATCGAGAAGTGCAAAAAAGAAGCTGGGGAAGAGCAGAAGAAGGACCCCGAGAAGTTCAAGAAGATGTCCGACTGCGTCATGGGTGTCTCCGACATGGGCGGCGTGATGAAGTGCGCCATGGAGTCCGAAGGCGCCGGCGACGACAAGAAAGAAGAAGAGAAGAAGGAGTAAGACTTCTTCCTCTGGCAGCGCCCGTCGGATTCATCCGCCGGGCGCTTTGCATTGGTTCACCCTGAGTCCGTAGGCTCAGGGTCGTGATGCGGGCGTTGTCGATCGTTGGGGCGTTGTTGTTGGTGGGCTGCGGCGACGTAGGGAGCGCCGCGGACACAGATACGGACACCGATGCAGGTTCGTCCGGTGGGCCCAGCACGGCCGGCACCACCAGCTCCGGCGTGACGGGTTCTGGGACGGTCGGTACGACGGACGTCGCAGGCTCGAGCGGTAGCTCAGACTCCACTGGCTGTCTCTTATACACATCTC
>CAJXVA010000528.1 GCA_913061055.1 uncultured Pseudomonadota bacterium | reverse complement strand
TCTACACTAGATCGCTCGTCGGCAGCGTCAGATGTGTATAAGAGACAGCAATGGGGACGGAGCGTGGCGTCGCCGGGCAGAGTTGGCTTGCGGAGACCGCTTCGAGCTCGACGTCAAGGGTCCCAAGGACGCGGGCGAGCTGCTCCCGCTGTGGGCGGACACCACGCTCGTTCCGACGCTGTACGAGGCCAACGCATCCGCCCGTGAGCGCGCCCTCGAGGCCCTTGCACTGCTCGAGCTCGACGAGAACAACGAGACCCCCGGGCGCCTGCAACATCGAAGGCAGCGCGCTCGCGTGGACCTGGCGCTCAGCCTCGGGCGGATCGACGAGGCCCAGCAGCGCCTCGCGGCCCTTGTCGACGCCCAGCCTCACGTCCCGCTCTATGCCCGCCACCTCGCATGGCTGGCCTCCAGGCGTGGCCAGCATGATCGAGCCCTGGCGCTCGCCCGACGAGTTCAAGCGCTCGACCCCACCGCGCGTCTGGCCTTGGAGATGGATGCCGGCCGGATGCGATCCGCCTTGGTCAGTATCGAAGCCATGGGAGAGGACCATCCCCACGCCGCCCGGTTGCGAGGCCTGTGGTGTGGCCTCGCCTGGAAGTTCGGCATGTCCGAGGCTCCTGCAGCCTGCACCGACCTCCCGCCTGGCTTCGCGCACGAGCTGTGGAGCGACGCCCCCAGCGGGTTGGCTCGTATCGCGACCGACCCCTGCCCGGAGCTGGACGCGCCGGCGACGGTCCTCACGGTCGCGCCGTGGGGGTTCGAAACAACGCCCACCGAAGCGATGCTGCGCGGCGCACTTTGCCGCGCGGATGCAGGCGAGACCGAAGCGCTGGGCCAGGCCCGCGAACACGTCAGCCGACTCCTCTCGGCCACACCCGACGACCCGTGGATCAGCGTGTTGGCGGCCGAGGTTTCGCAGCGTTCGGGCGATGCCCCGTCTGCCAATGCCTACCGGGTGGCAGCCGCACAGCGTTGGCGAGATGCCGACCCTGACCTGCCCGCGGTGGCTACGCTGCGACGAATCCTCGAAACAGCCCCCGCGGGTCCTCGCGCGGCAGAAATGGCCCCCCCGGCGGTGCCGACCATGGCTCCGCTCGGCGAGCCGTACGTGGAGACCGACTCTCCGTGACCGCTCAGGATCAGGCGAGCAGGTCCTCGTAGCCGGCGCCCTCGTAGCCGGCCACACTCGGCAGCTCGACTCCCATCGCGTCAGCCAGCGTTCGCCACAGCTTCCACAGCGGCTCGTCGTCGGGCACGACCACGTCTTGCCCGGTCTGAAGCACATTCCCACCGCCCAGCACCAGGTGGTGCCCGCTGGAGAACGTGTGTCCGTTGGACTCCATGCACTCGGTCACCCGCACGATGATGGTGTTGTCGAGCACGGTGCTGCCATCGACATCGATGGTGGAGTCCAAGGCCGTCATCAGCTCGAGAAGCCGCGCGTCGTACCAGTCCAGGATCTGCTGCAGCTGGTCTTGGGCCTCCGTCTCGGTGGGCATGTGGGACAGCGCGTGGTGCTGATCCAGGTAGTCGCCGCCGTCCACCTGACCGAACTGAATCTGGGATGTCGACCGGTGAAACTGCAGCACCCCGACCCGCGTCACGTCACACGCCAGCGCGTGGCTCATCATCTCGATTTGACCCGCTGCGATCTCATCGAAGTTGCTGTGATCGTTCCACGCGCCCTGTGGGGTATCCGCGGGTGCAGCTGGAACAACACACGTCTCCGAGGTGTCCGCCGTCGAGGTCATCTCGTCGCGGATGTCCTCCAAGGCTTCGACGTGCGCATCGAGCCCGGCTCGGTGCTTGGACGGCACGCGGTCACGGGTCGCTTCGGCAAGCGCCGCCGATCCGTCGAGCATGCGGCCGCGGCGATCCCACAGCGCCTGGAGCTCGGCTTGGGCCTCAGGATCGCCTTCCGCATCGAGACCGGCGAACACCGTGGCCCACGTGTCCTCCGGTCGTTCAATGCGGGGCGTGGGGTTGTTGCCGGAGAGGAACGAGCAGTGACCGCCATGACCCCCGGGCTCGGAGCGCACACCCAGCGCGAGTGTGGACACGGACGTGGCATCGCCCAACGCCTCGGCGATCTGCTGATCGAACGAAGGGCCTGACGACTCGCCCACCAACATGGTCTCCATCGGGACTTCGTGGCCACCATCGGCCGTGGGGAGGTGCATGCCGCGGACGTAGAGGGTCTTGTTGCGGTAGGCATCCAACGTCTGAAGCGTGCGGGCGTGAACGGCCCCGGGGTCCTCGCCATAGCCGTTGGGCTGATACCAGACGAGCAGCCGGGTCGGCGCCGCGCCGCCGGCATGCGCGGCTCGGCCAGCGAGCAGCGGAAGGCCCGCCAGCGTGGCCCCTGCAGCACCCAATCGTCGAAGGAAGTGTCGTCGTTGCATCGTCATTCCCTATTCCGTTGCCTGCACCAGGCGAAACCCGTCGCTGAGCACGATGGCTTCCATCAGTGCATCCAAGCTTCCGTTTTGGGCGGAGGTTTCCGCCAAGATGCCGTCCACAACACACGCGTCGAGTTCCCCGGGAACCCGGCGCGTCGCGAACGTGAGCCAATGATTGACCATGCACGCCTCGTACTGCGGCTGGTCGCTGAGTGCCGACTCCAGTCCCGGCAACCCCTCGAACGCGTAGGCGTCGGCGCCGAGCAGAAGCTCGCCCGATGCATCCACCGGGACACCCGAGGGCCACAGCGCGCGGGTGCGCCCGTCGGCGTCGAGGTTCTCCATCGCGTACCCGATCGGGTCGATGAGGTTGTGGCAGCCGGCGCAGGCCGGGTCCTCGCGATGCTGCGCCAGGCGCTCGCGTGGGGTGTCCCAGTCGCCACCTTCGGGGAGCTCGGGCTCGACTCCGGGCGGCGGTGGGGGCAACGGCGAGCACAGCAGCGCCCCGCGGACGAACAAACCGCGCTCGACGATCGCCGTGTCCCCGGGCTTGGACAGCAGCGCCGCCATCCCGGGGTGCGAGAGCAGCCCCCCAAGCTCGGCCACCGGCTCGAACGTCTCGGAGTTGGCGCCCGAGAACCCGTAGTAGTTCGACAGGCGGGCGTTGGCGTACAGCGGTACGGCATCGATGAGGCTCGCCAGCGTGCCGTCTCCCTCCAAGTGAAGTGCGCGCAGCCCCAGCCACAAGGACTCGTGCAGGTCGCCGGCCAACTCGGTGGAAAACTCGGGGTAGGCGGTCGCGTCCTTGGTGATCGTCTCCACGAAGTCGAGCTCGATCACCGCATCGTAGAACTCGCGAATGCCAGCCTCGGCTCTCGGGTCTGCGAGCATGCGTGCCAGTTCGGCGCGAATCCCTTCGTCGCTGCTCAGCGTCCCGCCCTGGGCGGCCGCGAACAGCTCTGCGTCGGGCATGGTCCCCCACAGGAAGTACGACATGCGACTCGCCACGGCCCAGTCGTCCAACGCGACGATCTCGCCGGGGGCTGCGCCCTGGGTGTCGGGCAGCAGCAGGTACAAGAACGCGGGGGACTGCAACATCGCCTGCACCAGCGCCCGAACGCCGGCGTCGTGCGAAGGCTCGGCATCGTAGATCGAACGCAATACGGCGGCTTCGGCCTCGGACAACGGTCGCCGAAAGCCGCGTCGACCGAAGTCGAGCACGAACGCATCCATACACGTGTCGCCACCGTCGCAGTCGGTGAGCGCCGACACGTCCACCTGGTCTGCGATCGACTCGGCGCCCAGCATCAGCTGCTTGGCCACCAGCGCAGACACAGGTGCGCCCGCCGTGAACCGGGTGTCCGTGGACTCACCCAAGCGGACATCCGCGGAGAAACTCGTACGCGCGACCGAAGCATCGACGCCCACGAGGTCCCGCACCGTCGCGTCGTACTGCCGCAAGGTCAGCCGCACGAGCGAGTCCTCGCCCACCTGCGGACCCATCTGGCAGTCGAGCTCCCCGGGGTCTTCGCCGGTGCCGTCGGTCCCACCACTGGACCCACCCGAGTCGTCGTCCTGCGTGTCCGAGCCGTCGGTTTCGATGCCGCCCGAGGCGTCCGCGGCGGCGTCGAAGTCTCCCCCGGTGTAGCAACCGCTCACCAGCAGTCCGAGCCCCACGATCGTCCAATGCTTGTTCATTCCGACTCCAGTGCCCACCGCCGGGCTCCCATCCGGTGTAGGGCTGCGGGCACCAGTGTGGCCAAGGGCGCGAGCAGGATTGTCCAAGTTGGACACACCGGACTGTTTTCGGCGTGGGGGCGCCCACCACAACTGCCTTCCGAACCCGCCAGTGGCATACTCCGAGCCGTGAGGCTGGGGTTGGGAATGATCGCGGCTGGGCTCGCAATCGGCTGCGGACCGACGCCTCAGTACACGTGCGCGCAGGATGACCAGTGCCGCTTGAGTGGCGAAGAGGATGGAGCGTGCATCGCAGGCGAGTGCGCATACCCGGACCCCAGCTGCGACAGCACCCTTCGCTACCCCGACCTCGCGCGCCCCGAGTTCGCCGGAGCCTGCGTCCCGATCCCCGGCAGTACGGGGAGCACGTCGCAGCCGCCGGACACCTCTTCAACGAGCACCGCACCCGAGACCGGCACGACCGGGTCCTCCACCGAGACCGTCGGCTCCACCGCGACCGGCAACCCCACCACCTCCACCGGACCCGCCCCTGGGTGCGAGGTGGTGCGCATCGATGGCGGCGACGCCCACACCTGTGCGTTGAGCGGAGGCGACGTGTGGTGCTGGGGCCTCAACGACAATCTTCAGCTCGGCTTCGAGGGACCGAGCACCAGCGTTCCCATGCGCGTCCCCTTGGCCCGCGGCGCCGTCACCGGCCTGGGCATCATCGGGGACGACCACGGGTGCGCCGTGGTCGGGGACGATGAGATCTGGTGTTGGGGCGAGCAGAACAACACCAACGTCGATGGGGTCTCGGGGCCTGGCCCGCTCCCGCCCACGCGTCTCGACATCAACAGCCCCCATCACCTCTCCGCGGGTGAGAACTTCAGCTGCGCCGCACTCACACCCAACGTCACCTGCTGGGGCGACACGTTTTGGGGCCAGACCGGCACCGTGGGCGGAACCGGCTTCAACTCGATCCTCGCCGGGGTCGAGGTCGACCTTCTGGTCAGCGGTGGGCTGCACAGCTGCGTCCGCACGGCGAGTGCCGGCACCCTGCGATGCTGGGGGTCCGACGATCACGGCCAGCTCGGCCGCGGAACGACCGTCACCGGTCGCCCCAATCCACAGCCCGACCCGATGCCCCCGGTGGGCCTGCCGGGCTCGGTCGACGCTGTGGAACTGGGGTCGGCGCTTTCCTGCGTCCTCGTCGAGGGCCGGACCTGGTGCTGGGGGCGAGAGACGAGCGAGCAGCTCCTCAGCGCCGGTACCTCCAGCACCCCGGTGTCCCTGGATGCCGTGCCGGATGCGACCGAGGTCTCCGTCGGAGGGCAGTTCGTGTGCGTGCGGACCGACGCGGGGACTGTCCACTGCTGGGGTAGCAACGGCGATGGTCAGAGCGACCCGCTGTCTCCGAGAACCGGGGATGGAGTTCTCGATACGACCCTCGCGCTCTCCAGCGTTCTCGGAGCGCAGCCGGTTGCGCGAGCGCTGGGAACTGGCGAGGCCCACGCGTGCATGCTCACCGACGACGCGGTGATCTGCTGGGGGCGCAACGACGACGGGCAGCTTGGCGATCAGGCCGTCAGCGCCACGGTCGCGCGCGTATCGTTGCCGGGCTGCGAGTAGCGGAGATCCGCACCGCCGAGCGGTTCGGGGGACGGTGTACCCTTGTGGCATCGTTCCGCTGGCCGATACGCCGCCGTGGCCGGACTACGGCGCCTACTCGCAGATAACGCCCCTGGCGCGCGGTGGCATGGGCGAGCTGTGGTTGGCCCGCCAGCGCGGCCATGGAGGTCTCGAGCGCCGAGTCGTGCTCAAGCGTGCCCTCCCCGGCCACGCAGCGGATCCGGAGTTTCAAGACATGTTCCTCCGAGAGGCTCGCATCGCGGCCTCGCTCGACCACCCGAACGTGGCGCGGGTCTACGACAGCGGCGTCACTCCGCAGGGCCGCTCCTTTCTCGCGATGGAGTACGTCCACGGTGCTGATCTCCGCACGCTGCTGCGCAGTCACGGCGGTCGGCCGCTTCCCCTGCACCACGCGCTGACCGTCGGCGCGGGACTGGCCGCCGGACTCGACTACGTCCATGCGCGCAACGACCTCGACGGACGACACCTCGGGCTCGTGCATCGCGACGTGTCCCCGGGGAACATCTTGTTGTCGTACGACGGTGCGATCAAGCTCACCGACTTTGGCGTCGCTCGAGCCGACGCGGAGTCCCTCGCGACTCGTAGCGGCGCGGTCAAAGGCAAGCTGGCCTACATGGCGCCGGAACAGGCGCGCGGCGAGGAACTCGACCCGCGCGCGGATCTCTACGCCCTGGGCGTCATCCTGTTTGAGATGACGATCGGGCACCGGCCCTTCGGGCGTACCAAAGATGTGGCCCTGCTGTACCGACTGCTCGAGGAAGACGCGCCGCGTGCCGGCACGTTGAGGCCCGACCTTCCCCCTGCCCTCGCCGAACTCATCGACCGCCTGCTCGCCCGCGACAAGGACCGGCGCTTCGACCGAGCCGCCGAGGTTCGGGACGCGCTCGAACACCTGTGCGCCGCGCAGGGCTGGGTGCTTTCAGGGCCGCGCCTGGGTCGCTACGTCGAAGAGCGGTGCGGCCGGCGCGAGCTGCCCGAGCCCATCCCGATCGCGTCCGAGGGTCTCGACAAGGTCCAGTCCGTGGTCACGCGGGGCCCGAGGGCTGCATCGCGCAGGCCCGTGTGGCTGGGTCTCGCCGCCGCGGGGCTCGTCTTGTTGGGCGGCTTTGCATGGACAACGACCCGGCCGGCACCGGCCTCGGCC
>CAJXVA010000527.1 GCA_913061055.1 uncultured Pseudomonadota bacterium | reverse complement strand
ACAGCACCAGGACGTTGTCGGCCTTGAAGTCGCGGTGGACGATGCCCGCGGCGTGGGCGGCACACAGCCCTCGGCCCGCGTCGAGGTAGCGCGCGAGGATCTCGCGCCAATCTCGCGAGGGCTGCCACTGCTTGAGCGTGCTTCCCTCGACGTACTCCATCGCGACGAAGACCTCGTCCTCGTGCGTACCGACCTCGTACACCTGGATGACGCTTCGGTGGGAGAGCCGGGCGATCGCCTGTGCTTCGCGGAGCAATCGCTGCCGCGCGGTGTGGGGGACGGGCCCATAGCCCGCACGCAACAGCTTGACCGCGACCTTGCGGTCGAGCTTGTCGTCGTAGGCCGCGTAGACCACCCCCATGCCGCCGGCGCCGATTCGCTTGATGACGACGTACCGGCCGATGCGGGTGGGTCCCTCCGAAGACGGGCGCGTCGCGATATTTCCGTCGGGGTCCCTCGTGTCTCCGGCCGCTTCGAAGAGCCGAGCCTTCACGCCAGCTCGAATGTTGCCCATCCACTGACGCGACTCGTCCGAGCCCGGAGCCGCGGGACTGGGGACCGCCTCACCCGGCGGCAGGGTGGGGTCGGTTTCGAGGGCCACCACGGTCAAGTTCAGCAGAACCGGAGACGGGACGGTAGGTTTCGTCGTTTGCCCCATAAACGCCCGATTGGGCCGCTTTACTGCCGATTTACCCCGCGTTTGCGGCCGCCCCCCGGGTTCGCAGGTCACGATCATCGGACTGGATCGCCCCATGAACTCCTTGCTTCGCGCCACCGTCGTCTCGCTTCCGCTCCTGTTCGGAGTCTCTTCCACCGCCCTCGCTGCGCCGCCGGATGCGTCCGTCGAGACCCCCGCGAAGGGCAAGAAGGGCAAGAAGGCGAAGAAGGGCAAGAAGGCGAAGAAGGGCAAGAAGGGCAAGAAGGGCAAGAAGGGCAAGAAGGGCAAGCACGTCCGCGGGCTGTGTGGGCAGCTCTCGTGTACCGATGCCCAGGCCGAGCAGATCGGCGGTCACTTGCAGGCACTCCGGGAGCAGCAACGCGCGACGAGAACCGGACAGCAAGCGTTGAACACCTCGCTCTCGCGAGAGCTGGCCAAAGAGAAGCCAAGCAAGAAAGAACTCGAGCGGATCCAAAAGGACCTCGCTCGAATGCAGGCGAAGATTGCCGACGCCAGCCTGGACACGCTGCTCGACATTCACGCGGTGCTCGACACGACCCAGCGTCAGCGCTTGTCCAGCATGGTCGAACGTGACGGACTGCGCCGACTCTTCAAGGGAGGCCACCACGGCCGCGGGCCCGGTCAAGGGAAGCGCGGCGCGCCGGGCCAAAACCCGATCTAGTCCTCGCCGACGCGAGCCGGGAACTTTCCCGGCCGCCGAACGGTGGGACAGCCAAGATGCGAATGTCCGCGACCCCATGGTTGGGCGCGGCGTTGGGGTTGTTGTGCGCCGCCGCGTGCAGCCAATCCGACGTCGGCGCACCGTGTCAGCACGCGCAGAGCGACGTGCCCTCCGAGCCGGTGATCTCCTTCCCGTCTCTGGCCTGCGACCAATTGCTGTGCGTGTTCGGGGAGACGATCACCGCGCCGTCAGACCCTTGCGAGTCGGACGCCGACTGCACAGAGATGTCGGGCGGCGTGGACTCCTTCGTCTGCGAGAACAACCGTTGCACCGTCGCCCAGGAGACCGTGCTCGAGCGCTCGATGTGTTCGACGACGTGCGACTCCGATATCGAGTGCGAGGACTTCGTCGACGGGACGCGCTGTGAGACGGGCTTCACCTGCGCGCCCCTGATGTCTCTGGGGGATTTCTGTTGTCAGAAAGTCTGCGTGTGTCGCGATGAGCTGGATGTCGCCGGTTCGCAGACCCTCGAAGCGGCCTGTGAGGCCAGCGATGTACCCGGCTGTTGTGACCTCAACCCGCGCCCAAAGGGGTGTGGCTGACGGATTCGCAGTCTGCGCCGCCCCCGCCCAGAGCTTGTCGAGGAAACCTACATCGGTCTCGCGTGTGATGTCCTTGCCCGCAGGCAGCCGTTCTTGGCCGTTCTCGGGGCGCCGGGATGAACTCGCCGAAAAATACCGCCGATCGAAACGCGTTGGCTCCACACTACCAAGGGTGTCTCGCCGCAGGCGCGTCACAGGGGTATGGGGCTCACAGCAGCATTGCTGGCGACCGCGTTCACGTTCGGGCCGAGCGTGTCGGTGGAAGTCGTGGCCGACGGGCCACATGCGGACGAAGCCACCGCGTTGGGTGGTTGGTTGGTCCAGCGGCTGATCGAAGAGGGCTACACCATCGCGCCCCCCGGCCAGGCCGACCAGGCCGACCAGGTGCTCACGCTGGAGGCCGATGCCGAGGTGCTCACGGTTCGCGGCGGGACCGAGACCTTCGAGATCGAGACTGGCGCTCCGGCGGTCATGCGCCTCGAAGCGCTGCATCGAGCTCGACTGTTGTTGGAGCATTCGCACAGCGCGCAGCCACCGGGTCAACCCACGGATTCGCTGGCCTCCGAAGTCTTGGGCATGCGTACCCAGGAGGAAGCGCCCGAAGGTGCTGCCGGGGCCTTGGAGTCAGCGCTGCTCGAGGCGGGCTACGTGCTCACTCCGCGGCCACGCCCCGGAGATCCCGTGCTGTGCGTGGTGCATGCCGACGCGCGTCTGGGGGCTTCGCTCACGCGTGGAGGCGTCGCGTGTCCCGACCCCACGATCTACGTCGCCTACGCTCAGCTGCAGGGCCCGCACGGAGCCGATGCGATCGTGGCCCTCATCGAGGCGGCGTCCGAACCCGAGCGACCACCGGCCGAGCCCTTCATCGCTCCGCCGGGCGCCACCGACGAACCTGCGGCGGCCACTCCGCCAGATCCGCCCGACGAGAAGCAGGGCTTCTTGAGCAAGGAATCCGAGTTCCGGCTCGGGGCGGACGTCGGCGCGGTGGCGCGAGGAGATGTCGATGCCTACGCCCGCGCGCACATGCGGCTGGGCAAGCTTCAAGGTCCGGGCGGGCAGCTACACGTTGGTGTCATTCCTTCCCGGTCCGGTTCGGTCCGGGCGCTCGACACCACGCTGGCGGTGGGGCCCGACTTTCGCTTCGGACGGCGTCGCTTCGGTGCCGAGGTGGGTCTCGTCGCGGGAGCACTCGTGCACGCTTACGCCGACGAGTCCGTGCGCGGCGGCTCGGCCAGTTGGTACGTCGGGCTCCCTGCTGCCGTGTCCTTTGGCCGCAGCTGGGATCGGATGCGCGTGCATCTGTTCACCGAGGGATTCATCACCGGCGGCCGCCTGCAGCACATCCGAGACAACGCGCCCAACTGGGCTCGTTCCGCGTGGGGCGTTCGGGCGGGTCTGGGCATCACGTGGGGATGGAACATCAAATGAGCGAGCCGCTCGCGAGCCCGGATGCCGTCGAAGGCGTTGCGACACCGGTGGTCTCACGGACCGAGCGCGTCGAGGCGCTGTACGTGCAACACCGCGAGTTCGTGTATCGGCTGGCCCTGCGGTACGGCTCGGGCAGTCATGCCTGGGCTGAAGACGTCGCCCAAGAGGTCTTCGTGCGCCTGTTCGACGTGCTGGACTCCCTCGACGAGCGAGCCGAGCAGGGCGGGATGGAGCCTTGGTTCTACCGGGTGACCACCAACCGGTGCCTCAACCGGCTTCGCGCCGAGCGGCTGCGCAATGCTGCCCCAGTCCGGTGGTTGCTCGGGCGTCGCAACACCGATCCTCGGGATCCGGAGCGCGTGGCTGCGGCGCGGCAGGGCCTCGAGCAGGCCTCCGCCGTGATGGCCAGCCTGCCGCCCAAGGAACGCGTCGCATTCTCGATGCACGTGCTCGACGGAAAAAAGCAGATCGAAATCGCCGAGGTCCTGGGGCATAGCAAGGGCTACGTCTCGAAGTTGATTACGCGCGCCGAGGAACGCGTCCGCGCTGCAGGATGGGAGCTTCCCGATGCCTGAGCAACGGCCCGATCCTGCGTCCGATCCGGCGCCCAAGCCTGCGATGGATCTGGTGAGCGTCCTCGAAGAACTCGAGCGCCAGCGCGAGGCCGAAGGCATGCCCGTGGGGGCACGCAACCGTCTTCAGCTCGCGATTCAGAACCACGAGTCCGGTCGACAGGCTCGCTGGCGACGCTGGGTGCCGGCGGCTTCGTTCGTCGCAGGAGCAGCCTTGGTGCTTGCGGTCGTCGGGAGTCGATGGGCCACGTCCACCGAGGCTCCGCCTGTCTCCGACCCCGTTGCATCCGTCGCGGCCGCGCAACCGGCGGCCGAGGTTGGGGCGTTTCACGTCGAAGGCCCCTCGAAAGACTGTCTCGTGCGTGCAGCCGACGATGCCGCCGATCTCGCTGCGCACTGCAGTTTGGTCGCCTCGCACATGACGGTGCAGGCCTGGGAGGCCGCCACCGTCCGCACCGAGGGACGCAACGTTCGGGTGCGCTCTGGCAAGGTGCTCTTTGAGGTTGAGACGGTGCCGCGCGGCGAAGCTCCGGTCGAGGTCGGGGTCAGTCACGGGACGATCGAGGTTGTCGGCACGCGCTTCGCGGTCGAGCAACAGGACGAAGGTGGTCACGTCGACCTCCTCGAGGGGAAGATCCGTTTCCATCATCCCGACGGTCGGGTCGAAGACGTCCTGCCGGGCCAACGCTTGTCTTGGGGGCAGCCGGCGGTGGTCGTGGCGGACGTGGACGTCGAGAGCGAACCTCCGAGCGTGGAAGTCGCGGCCGCCGGATCCAACGAGATCTCAGCGGCAGGCCGAGGCGTCGAGCCCGACCGTCGACGCGCCCGGGTCCGAGGGACAGACGCACAGGCCGCTGCGATCATCGAGCGGGTGACCGAGCTGCGCGCCAACAAGCGCTTTGGCGCGGCGATCACCGAGTTGAGGCGCGCGCTGCGTCGTAGCTGGGACGGACGGACCGCTCAGGTTCTCAGCTACGAGCTGGGCGAACTCCTGCGCGCGGCCGAAGATCCGCTTGGGGCGTGCGAGCACTTCGTCGCGCACCAGCGCAAGTACCCGCAGGGCCGGTACGCCTCGGCCGTCGACCGGGTGCTCGAGCGCCTGGAGTGCGACTAGCAGGCGGACTACAGATCGAGGACGCGGGGCCCGAACGGCCCGGCGTTGGGAACACAAAGCACCGGGAGCTCGATGTCGATGGTCGAGAACCGGTTCTCATAGCAGCCGACCTCCAGTGTGTTCGACAAGAACTGCACCCAAACGCCGTGGTCTTGCGGGCAATACCCAGGCTCTCGGACCCACACGCCGAAGTTCTCGTTCTCGAAGTAGTCTTCGGTATATCGAGGTGCTGGGATGGTCTGGTTCCGGCGCACCGCGGCGTACAGCCGGCTCGCCTCATACCGGTCCGGCAGGCGGGTGTTCTCGGGGCACTGCGCGTCCTGCCACTCGACGGTGTCGTCGGTGCCCAGGAGGTAGTACACGGGCCGCAAGCGCCGCTCCGCATAGTCGTCGAGCAGGCCGTCGACGGAGGCGAGCTCGGTCGTGTTGCAGCCGGAGAAGTCGCCCTGCACGGCACGGTCCCAGCACGTCGCGATCGAGTCGACGATGAGCCCGACGGCTTGTCCGGTGTCGGGGTGGAACACGTCTCGGACCTCATTGGCGCGTTCGAGGAGCGTCTGCTGGGTTGCGGCGGAGGTCCCGAACTCGCCGACCCGGTACAGCGCGAAGTCGTACGGCGCATCGGCCTGGAGGATCGCGCCGACCTCCTGTTGGTAGACGCTCGAGACGAGCGCGTACGCCCGGGCGTGTTTCTCGACCGTACCGAGCGCGACCGCGACGTCGTTGTCGTGGGTGCGGAACGCTTCGAGGGTCGCCTCGTCTCGGGGGAAGTTTGTGGCCGATCTGTAGGTTCGCTTGGCGACCCCTACGGCGGTGGCAGAACGGTTCGAGTTCTCCTCGTATCCGCCGATGCTTTCGGTGCTGCAGCCTGAGCCGTCCGCACACTGGTCCGCCTCGATCGACGCGTCGAGGTCCTTTTTGATGCTCTCCACCAGGCCGGCCGCGCTGTCGAAGGGGTTGCCCTCGATCGCCGCGAGGCTGTGGCTCGTGCTGAAACCCAGCGCGTCGGCGCGCGCGCTCACCCGGGACGCACGCTGCTCGAGGATCTCGGATACCGAGGCCTTCACTTCGGCCCCGACGGTCGCCGGACCGGCCTGGATGCCGTTGACGGCGAGCTGACTCCTGATCTCCTCCTTGTCTGTGAAGCTCTCCGTCTCGACGGAGATCAGCACCCGGAGCTCTGCGCCGTATTCGATGCCCTCGATGAAGTGAGTGCCGCAGTGCCGTGCGAACGCAGCCGGGCTGCTCTGCGCCAGGGCGAGCGCGTCCGGGGTGAGCGTGACCGCGTCGCGGTTCACCACGCCATAGGTGGCACGTGCGCGAAGCAGCAAGGTGAGTGTGGTCCCACTGGCGTTGTACTCATTCGCAAACGAAACGCCGGCGTCCACGCCCAGGGGTCCAGCCTTGACTTGTGCTTTCGCGTCGATCCCCAGTGCGGTGTTGAGCTCATCCAGGGACTCGACCACGGTCATGGTCTCGCTCCAGGTCGTCGCACCCGCACGGTATCGCCGGCTTTGGGGTTCGACACACTCGACCCCGAGCGCGCTGTCGGTCACGACGTTGTAGCCGCGGAAGACCTCCACGCCACGGTCGGTGGTCGGGTTGGGGCCGTCCGCGAGCGCGTCTTCCTTTCCCTCCTGCGGGTAGACCCAGGACTCGGCGTCGGCCTCGGCACCGTTCGCGCTGTCGTCGCACCCGGCAACGCCGCAGGCGAGCAACGGAAGGAGAAACGCGGAGAGGGTCCGAAAAGGCGTGGGAGGACGCATGCTCGTGGGGCTGTCTCTTATACACATCTCCGAGCCCACGAGACCTCTCTACATCTCGT
>CAJXVA010000526.1 GCA_913061055.1 uncultured Pseudomonadota bacterium | reverse complement strand
CGAGATGTAGAGAGGTCTCGTGGGCTCGGAGATGTGTATAAGAGACAGGTACAGCAACGCCGCCGTGGTCCTGCTGCTGCTCCCCGTGGGGCTGCTCGCGTTCCACGAGGGCATGGATGCGCGAAAAGCAGCAGGGCTGGTGTGTGCCTTCGTAGGACTCGTGCTCCTGAGCAGCAAGCCCGAAACCAGCCCGCTGTAGCTGCTACGATCGCGGAGCATGGTCGGCCGGACACCGGGACAGTTGTGGCGGTTGGTGGGTCTTGGGGTGCTGCTGACGGGCTGCCCGAGCTCCGAAGACACGCCCAGTTCCGAGGACACGCTGACCACGGGACACGAGGGCCCCGGTTTCGGCACCGACGAGGGCGTCACCACTGTCGTGGACGACACGTCGAGTGGAGGCTCTGAATCCTCGGGCGGCACGAGTTCGAGCTCGGACGCGGACTCGAGCAGCACCGGCGCCGAGCCACTCGAGCCCGCAGACCTGCTCCTCATGGACAGCGTGGTCTTCTACGACGGATACGCAGAAACCGTGGACGAGCCCACCGCCGATGGCATCGTCCGCCTCAATAACGCGGTCCAGGCGATCAAGCTCACCGACGCCCAGCTGGACATCATCCAACCCAACTTGGAGATCCAGGTGCTGATCGGCGCGCTGTGCGACAACTACGATCGCATCGGCTCGGTGAACCTCGCCCTGACCCCCAAAGACCTCGAGACCTACGTCCCGGCCGAGGTCGACCGCATCGAGGTGGCTCGCTTCATCACGCCGTTCATGAACATGAACCGGCAGCCCGACACCGTGCGCTACGACTGGGACATCGACGAGGTCGCCGCGATCCTCACGGACCCCGCGCTTCGCGAGGACCACGACTTCTGGTTCGAGCTGGAGGTGTTCGGGGTGCCCTATGCGGCCAACACCGAGATCTCCGGCTGCGAGGGACGCAACGACGTGTTCCGGGGATGGCTGGCGCTGCACACCGACAGCACCAACGAGCCGCAGGAGTTCAGCACCTTCATGCCGCTGGCGATGCAGGCGGCGTTCAACACCTACCAAGAGGGTGCGAGCGACATGCTGGGCACCCCGACCAAGACGATCGAGTTCGAGCTGGAGGAGGACACCGAGTACGCCCAACTCGTGCTCATCACCTCGAACCACGGCGCCAACGCGGGCGGCGAGGAGTACGAGCGACGCGAGCACTTCGTGACGCTCGATGGTAGACCCGCCCTCGAGTACACACCGGGCCGCGACACCTGCGAGCCGTTCCGCGAGGTCAACACTCAGGGCAACGGCATCTACGGTCCGTCCCCGATGACCGACGAGGAGTGGCAGTCGTTCAGCAACTGGTGCCCCGGCGACGTGATCGACACCCGCATCATCGAGTGGGGCCCGGTCAGCGCGGGCCCTCACACGTTCATGCTGGATGTCCCCGACGCGGAGTTCGTGGACGACCAAGGCAACTTCCCGGTCTCGCTATACCTGCAGGCCCGCTGAAGCCTCAGCGGCTGTCCGGGTGCGTGGCCGCGCCCCACAGCCGAACGTCCACCCGGAGCATCTGCTGCGCAGACCAGCCCTCGTCGACGCGCAGGATCTCGCCCAGGTCGGTGAACACCCAGACCTCGCCGCCGAACCCGGCCAGTCCGTAGCTGAGCGCGGGCAGATTCGTCAGCGGACCCAACACCTGCGCCGTCGCGGCGTCGAAGGCGATGAGCACGTCCTCGCCGGCATTCGGGCTGCTCAGCAGCATCGTCGTCCCACCCAGCGGCATGACATCTCCGCTGCTGCTGTACCCGGCCAGCGTCCCAACCGACGTGATGTCAGTCCCGCCATCACGCACCCGCACGTGCACCACCTCGCTGCCCTCGACGAGGACCAGCACGTCGTCGTCGGGGTCGAGTGCCCCGAACTCCGCGAAGCCAGCCGAGTTCGCGCTGCTCGGACCTCGGGGCGTGCAGACCACGCTGACCGGATCGCAGACGTAGAGCATCCCCGCTGACAACGCGTACAACAGCCCGTCGCGATCGATCGCGATGTCCGTGACCGAGGCCGCGCCGCCATCATCGAACGTGAAGCGTCCCAGCTGCGCCAACGTGAGCGACACCGGATCGAACGCGAACAACGTGTCGCTGCTGTTGACGTAGATCGTCTCGCGCGCCACAGGTGGTGGCGGCGGTGGAAGCTCGTCCCCGGAGCTCGAGCTCTCGTCTCCGGAAGACTCCTCGTCCTCACCGCCCTCTTGGGACCCCGACTGACCCCCGTCGCTGTCATCCCCCGTGATCAGCCGCTCGACGCAGCCGGTCAGAAGAAGGAGGGCAAGGAGGCCGGTCCGCACCCCGGCACAGTAGCGCGTGAACCAAGAAAGAAAGCCCCGCGAGTTGCCTCGCGGGGCTTGGTGTGGAGGATATCGGGATCGAACCGATGACCCTCGGCTTGCAAAGCCGATGCTCTCCCAGCTGAGCTAATCCCCCGTACTGGTCCGCCATTTCTGGCGCGTGTGTCGTGTCGAAAATCTTAGTCTGGAAACCGGTGCCGGTGTTGGTGGGCGTGGGAGGACTTGAACCTCCGACCTCCGCCTTATCAGGGCGGCGCTCTAACCAGCTGAGCTACACGCCCGAGCGGACGCGCTTTGTACTCGGGCCCAGCGCGAACGTCAAGACATCGGCGCGAAGATTCGGTGCCCCCGCCAAAAAGGCCGCTGCAGACCGGTGGGAGGACAGCTCGCGCAGGAGACGCGCTTTTCTAGATGGCAGGCCCGTCCCCTTCCAGGGCCGCGTCCGTCTTCTTGTCGCTCTTCTCCTTCTTCCGGTCCTTGCGGGACTTCCGACTCTTGCGACCCGTCGAGATCTCGCCATCGCCATCGAGGATCCCCTCGCTCTGGGCGTGCTTCACCATCGCTCCGATCATCTCCAGCAGCTCGTCACCCGCGGGCATCAGATGGTGGTGATACGAGGGCACCTCGCCCGGCGCCCACTTCAAGAACAGAAGCAACGACGCGTCACTGAGATCGCGCGGCAGCTCGTCCTCGCCCCTGATCACCAAGAGCTGCTCCTCCTCGGTCTCATCGGGAAGCGAGCCCATGATGACCTCTTCGACGCCAACCGCGACGTACTGGTCCTTGCGGCCCTCGTAGCGACCCTTGCCGAAGACCTGCTTCACCCGCACCTTCACCAGAACATCCGAGAAGCCCAGGCGCTCTGCGAACAGCTGCTGGTCGAGCACGTCGTTGGGCGCTCTGCCCATGAGCTCGACACTCTGCGGCGTGTAGTCATCATCGAACGCCTTGTGGTGTTTGCTCTCGAAGGGGCTGGCATCTTTGGGCGAGGAGAGTTCGCCGGTGGCGTTGCGGTCCTTGCACGCCCCGAGACTCAGCCCCGCCACGACGGCGGCGAGAGCGATCCATCGGGAGGCAAGGGGGAGGCGTCCTGAACGCATCGGCGCAACGGTAGCAGCCCGATCCGCCCCGGCCCAGTCTCGGGGCCACCGCTTCGCTCGGATCCCGCGGGGGAGCGTCCTTCCCAGTTCCGCTCCGGGGGCACGCAGCTGAGGTAGCGTGAGCCCGTGACGCCTCGTCCCCTCTGGCTTCCGTGCCTGCTCTGCCTGGCATGCGCGAGCGCCCCCGGTGTTCCTGGCGCTCTGCCGCCCGTCGACGAAGACCTCAAAATCGCCAACGAAACGCTCGGGGACCCGTACGGGGGTCGGTTCCCCTACGCCGAGGCGGTGGATGGCCTGGCTGCGACCGGCACCCTGCAAGCCTCGCTCGAAACCAGCGCCGGCATCGTCACCTGCACGCTCGAGCCCGAGCACGCTCCGCTCGCCGTCGCCAACTTCGTCGGTTTGGCCCGCGGCCTGCGTCCGTTCCGTGATGAAGACGGGTCGTGGACCCGAGCCGCGTACTACGACGGCATGCCCTGGCACCGGGCCATCGAGGGGCAGTTTGTTCAGACGGGCCGCCGCGGAAAGCTCGCCGACGGAGGCTTCCTGCTGCAGGACGAGATCGGCGTCGGCGACGACTTCGGGAGGGCCGGCGTCATGGCGATGGCAGGCGTGGGAGAGCTCGACACAAGCTCGGTCCAGTTCTTCATCACCACCGGTCCCGCCAAGCACCTCGTCGGATCCCACACGATCCTCGGCTCCTGCGACGCTCAGACGACCCTCCGAAAGCTCGAGCAGGCGGTGCTTCGCGGCGAACCGGCGACTTTGGACCACGTCGAAGTCACCCGAGGTTGACGCCCCCTGCCCTCCCTCGGTACTCGCGTTGCATGACGCCGACTCGCGCCGTTCTCGTCTCGTTGTGCGTGCTCGCGGCCTGCGACAGCAAGCCCAAGGAAGAGCCCAAGGCGGAGGCCAAGCCCGAGACCCAAGAGGAAACGCCCGAGCTCGACGCGGAGCCCGAGGTCGACGCCGTGCCGGCCAAGAAGCTCCAGTACCGCAAGGGACAGGTCGCACCCGGCGGCATGACGCCGCAGGAGGTGCAGGAGTATGCCGAGGCGCAGGGCGACCCCAAGAAGGGCGTGTTCACGCTCGAAGATGCCTTCGCCGGGGACGAGACACTCGCCGATGCCAGCAAGGGCAAGCTCACCGCCACCATCACCACCTCGATGGGCGCGTTTGAGTGCGAGCTGTTTGAGGACGACACCCCGATCACCGTCGCCAACTTTGTCGGACTCGCTCGCGGCACCCGCCCCTGGTACGACAAGAAGTCGGACAGCTGGAAAGAGGGCGAGCCCTACTACGCCGACATGGTGTGGCACCGCGTGATGGTCGATTTCATGGCGCAGACCGGCGACCGATCCGGGTCAGGCTCCGGGGGCGCGGGCTTTGTCATCGTCGATGAGATCGACACCAAGGCGCTGCGTCACAAATGGAAAGGCACGCTGTCGATGGCCAACAGCGAGAAGCCCAACACCGGCACGTCCCAGTTTTTCGTCACGGTCAAGCCGACCGCCCACCTCGACGGGAAACACGCCGTGTTCGGGAAATGCGACCCCTCGGTGGTCAAGCAGATCACCAAAGTGAAGGTGAATCCGGCGCGCAACAACCGGCCCTTCGATCCGATCAAGCTCGAGTCGATCGAGATTAGCCGCAAGTAACGCCCGGATCAGCGGGTGATGCCGACGACCTTGTAGGCGCCGAACTTCTTCTCGAGCACGAGAATCAAGAAGTCGCCGCCGATCTTCGTCAGCCCGTAGACCCGCGCCTGCCCTTCGCTCACTCCCGCCGGCACCGAGCCGAAGACCTTGCGCAGCCCCGCCGCGGTGAACAGCTTGGGCTTCTTGGGCTTCTTTCCCTCGGCCTCGTCCACCATGGTGCGCACCAGCTCTTTGAGTTCGTTGCGGGTGCGGGCCACGACCTGGTCACCCGAGCGGAACGGCAGTGAGGACTTGGCCACAACGCGATCGATCGCCTTCTTGTGGAAGTAGGCGAGCCACGCATTGGCGTGCTTCTGCGCCTCGACATCGCTGACCATCGTGTCGGGGTCCGCCGTCAGGCTCGGCGTCGGTGTCGGCGCTGGCGAGGGCTTCGCGTGCTTGTCGTGGTCGTGGTCGTGATCATGCCCGGCGCCGGACCCACCCGAGGGCGCCGATGGACGCGCGGGACCCTCGGGCCCCTTGGCCTTGGGCTTGCGCTTGAGCCGGCGCATGTTCTCCTTGCCGGCCCGGACCACGCGCTTGGGGTCCGGGCGGTCGCCGCCGCTCGCCGTTCCATCGAGGATGAACGGGTCGGCGCCAAAGGTGCCGCACGCTCGGTTGTCGCGGTGAAACGCCCAGTGAATGTAGATCTTGCCGTTGGGGCTGCGAATCGCCGCCGGGGGGTCGGGGAAGGGACCGGCGGCGAACACAATCTCTCGCGCCGCCGCATCGAAGGCCGTCTTCCCCGAGTGTTTGATGGTGGTGACCTTGTCGAGGGTGCCATCGCTGTTGAGCACGATCTCGACCCGGGTCCACAACTCGCGGTCGTTGAGCGGGTGGTTCGCGCCGCGGCCATCGAGCTGCTCGAGAAAGCCCCAGGCGTAGGCCTCGTGAATCTTGCGGTGGATGCGGGCGATGTACCGCGCGAAGGGGTGCTTGCGGC
This sequence comes from uncultured Pseudomonadota bacterium, assembly GCA_913061055.1. Taxonomy (GTDB): domain Bacteria; phylum Myxococcota_A; class Polyangia; order Nannocystales; family Nannocystaceae; genus CAJXVA01. The sequence continues at coordinate 818 of CAJXVA010000526.1, read as the reverse complement.
TGCGCAGCGCGGTCTGGTTGCCAGGCTGGACCTCGGGCACGAAGTTTTGCAGCGGTGACTGGTAGCGCTCGCGCTGCTTCTCCCACACCCCGACCTCCTTCGACTCCTTCGCCGACTCGGTGTCGCGTTTGGCGGTCCTGTCCTTGCCGTGCAGCGCCTCGAGCTGATTCTGGCTCAGCTTGAACTTGTAGGCCTTGTCCTTGCGATCGATGCGCGCCTGCTTCTCCTGCGGGGCGATGCTCGAAGCCTTGTCCTGGTTGCGCTGCATGACGCCGCTGTCGGCTTCATCGACCAGGGCCTCGTGCTCCTCCTGGGCCATCACGTGGTCGCGATGCTCCAGCTCCCGCATCGCGAGCAGGCTCTTGGGCTGCGGGTCGTTCTGCTCGGGCCGTTGCTCTTCGGGGGAGACCTTCTCTTTGGGAGCCTGCTTGTCGAGGCGGCTCTCCTGAGACTTGTCTTGGGCGATGACCTGCTCGGCGGCGGTGCCCTGCTCTTTCTCCGGGCTGGGCTCGAGCTGAGCCGCTTCGGGCTCGACGGCGTCACGCTCCAGGTTGGTGACCTTGGCCTGGGTGTTCTCGGTGGTGTTGTTGTTGATGTTGGAGAGGAAGTCCGCGTCTCGCGGCGTGTCCTCCTCGTCCTTCTCATCCGGCTGCTCGACCATCTTGAGCTGCGAAAGCTCGAAGTCGGGCTTCTCCTGCTCCTCTTCCTTCTCCTCCTCCTTCTCCTCTTCCTTCTCAGGCTCGGGTTCGGGTTCGGGCTCGGGCTCGGGCTCGAGCTCGGGCTCGGGCATCGCTGTCTCTTATACACATCTCCGAGCC
>CAJXVA010000525.1 GCA_913061055.1 uncultured Pseudomonadota bacterium | reverse complement strand
CCCACGCAGCAGGGCCGCCGCGCCTACGTCTCGTGGTTGCTCGAGGTGGGGGCAGCCCTGCCCGCCGGCGTCGCCGTGAGCGCCTACTCCACCGAGGCCGCCGGGTTGCACCGCCTGTGGTGCCTCGCCGCCGCCCGTATGGCCCTGCCCGCAGGCGTCCGCGTGGAGGTCCGCCACGACCTGGTCAGCATCCGCTTGGCCCAGATCGCCTTGGGCTTCGGGGTCGACACCTTTGCCGGACCGCTGGAGCCCGGCCGCAAGCTTCCCCTCGCCGGCGTGACCCGCCCCGATGAAGCCACCCGCGAGGGCATCGCCACCCTCATTCGTGCCGCCGGCCTGCGGCCCACCTTCGAGCCCACCTCCAAGACTTCCAACGATCGAGCCGCGTCATGACCGTCTCCAAAGCCGACCGCCAACGCTTCAGCACCATCACCAGCAAGGTCCGCGACCGCGTGCCGCTGGATCTCGACGACGGGGTGTTTCTGTATCACTACCCGGACCTCTTGGCGCTGGGCTCGTTGGCCAACGAAGTTCGCGAGGATCGCCACGGCGACCGCACGTACTTCAACATCAACTTCCACATCAACCCCACCAACGTGTGCGTGGCCAACTGCCGCTTCTGCAGCTTCGCTCGCCTCGAGCCGGGCATGCCCAACGCGTACACGATGAGCCTCGATGAGATTCGCGGCAAGCTGGTGGAGCGCAAGGACCAGCCGGTCACCGAGATTCACATTGTCTCGGGCCTGCACCACGACCAGCCATTCGAGTGGTACCTCGACACGCTTCGGGTGCTGAAGGAAGAGAAGCCTTCGATCCACCTCAAGGCGTTTACGGCGGTAGAGATTCACTACTTCCACGAGCGCTTTGCGATGAGCTACGAAGAGGTGCTCACCAAGCTCATGGAGGCCGGCCTAGGCAGCATGCCCGGCGGTGGGGCGGAGATTTTCCACCCGCGTGCCCGCAAGAAGCTGTGCGACGACAAAGCCACCGCCGAGCAGTGGCTGCAGGTGCACCGCACCGCCCACAAGCTCGGCCTACGCACCAACTCGACGATGCTCTACGGCACGATCGAGACGATCGAGGAGCGGGTCGACCACATGCTGCGGCTGCGGGACCTGCAGGAAGAGACCGGCGGGTTTCAGACGTTCATTCCGCTGTCGTTCCACCCCGATGGCAACAAGATGGCCAAGCTGCCCTCGCCCACCGGCGTGGATGACCTGCGGACGTATGCGGTCAGCCGCTTGATGCTGAACAACTTCGACCACATCAAGGCCTACTGGATCATGATCGGGGTCAAGACCGCCCAGATCGCCCAGAGCTTTGGCGTGGACGACATCGACGGCACCGTCCAGGAAGAGAAGATCTACCACATGGCCGGAGCGGACACCCCTCAGGTGATGACCCGCAACCAGCTGATCCGGTTGATCCGCGAGGCGGGCCGGACGGCGGTGGAGCGCGACACGCTCTACAAGGTGCTGTGGGAAGACGACGGCGCCAAGCTGCCGGGGATTCGTGTGGACGCGAGCGTGCCGTTTAGCGCCGCCCGGTTGCCCGTCATCCAGTAGCGAACCCGAAAGGACCCTGCCATGACCACTCTCAAGCTTTGGGCCGTTCAGTTTCTCAACGCGCGGCCGTTGTACGCGCCGCTGCAGACCATGAACCTGACCGGCTCTGATGGTGAGCCGCTGTTCGAGATCCACGAGGCTCTGCCCTCGGTCTGCGCACAGAAGCTCGAATCCGGCGAGGCTGACATCGCCCTGCTGCCGGTCGGTGCCTATGCCGAGCTGCCCGAGCTCGAGGTCGTTCCCGGCCTGGCGATCGCGGCGCGCGGCAAGGTGGATACGGTGGTGGTCGTGGGCCATTGCCCGTTGGAGGAGGCCACCGAGGTCCTGCTCGATGGGGCGAGCCGAACGTCCATCGCCCTGCTCAAGGTGCTGCTGCACGCGAAGGGGCTGACGCCGACGCTGACTCCGGTGGCGCACGGCGAAGGTGCTCCTGCTGCAACGGGCACGACCTGTGCGCTGGTGATCGGAGACGCCGCGTTTGGGCTACCCGAGACGTTCCCGCATGTCACAGACATGGCGGCGGCTTGGTTCGAGCTGACCGGGCTACCGATGGTGTTCGCGTTCTGGGCTGCGAAGCCTGGCGTCTTGACGGACGAGCACGTCGCAGCGCTGCAGGCCGCCAAGGAGCGCGGACTGAAGTTCGCTGAGCAACACGCGGAGAAGTACCGCAAGAGCGTGCTCGCGGACGGGCGGGAGGCGCTGTCGACCAACGATTACGCGAACTACCTGCGCAAGACGATTCGGTTCGGCTTCGACAGCTATGAGCGTGAGGGCCTGGTCGAGTTCTTGACCCGCGCCCAGGAATGCGGCGCCGTGAGCATCCCGGGTATGGCCGAAGGCGACACGGTGCACGTGCGCTTCAAAGGGGCGAGCTATGACGTGGCGGAGCGGGCTCGGACCTCGCACAAGCCGCTGAGCGCCGAGGCGATTCTGGCCAAGGGTGCTGCGGGCGAGCGACTGAGCTTTGCCGAAGGGCTCTACCTGTACGACAACGCCGACTTGTTCGCGCTGGGTGAGGCCGCGGACGCGCGCCGCAAGGCCCTGCACCCCGAAGAAGTCGTCACGTACATCATCGATCGCAACGTCAACTACACGAACGTTTGCACGGCTCGCTGCCAGTTCTGCAACTTCTACCGTCCGCCGGGCAAAGAGGACGGCTACGTGCTCAGTCGGGAGGTGTTGGCGCAGAAGTTCCGCGAGACGGAGGAGCTCGGCGGGGTGCAGATTCTGCTTCAGGGAGGTCTCAACCCCGACCTGCGCATCGAGTGGTACGAGGACTTCTTCCGCTGGGCGAAGGCGAACTTCAACCTGCGCATGCACGCGCTCTCACCCACCGAGATCATCCACATCGCGCACCTCGAAGACCTGCCCGTGCGCACGGTGCTGCAGCGACTGCATGCGGCGGGACTCGACTCCCTGCCCGGCGGCGGCGCAGAGATGCTGCACGACGACATCCGCAACCGGATCTCCCCGTTCAAGAACAGCACCGACGAGTGGATCGACGTGATGAAGGTCGCCCACGAGCTGGGGCTGAAGACCACCTGCACGATGGTGTTTGGGTTTCAGGAAACGGCCGAGCACGCGCTGGTGCACATGGACCGGCTTCGGGAGACGCAGGACCTGGCGCTGTCGCGCGGGGTCGATGGTGCGGTGCCCGACGGGCGGTTCACGGCGTTCATCGTGTGGCCATTTCAGGCGGCGGGCACGAGCTTGCGGCTCCGGGATGACACGTCGGCGTGGCGGTACCTGCGAATGCAGGCGCTGGCGCGGCTGTACTTGGACAACATCCCCAACATCCAGGTCAGCTGGCCCACGCTCGGGCCTGAGATCGGCGAGGTGGCGCTGCGCTTTGGGGCGAACGACTTTGGCTCGGTGATGATCGAGGAGAACGTGGTCTCGCAGGCAGGGGCGCACTTCATGCTCACGGCCGAGCAGATCGAGCACCACATCCGGCACGCTGGCTTCACGCCCAGCCGCCGCAACATGCAGTACGACCGGCTCACGGCATGAACGCAGTCTCGCGCACTTCGCTTTGGGAGACCTTCGCCGCGTTTGGGCGGATGGTTCGGCTCTCGCACACGATCTTCGGGCTTCCATTCGCGCTGGCTTCGGCCGCGCTGGCCCATGTGTGGTCGGTGGAACACGGCGGCGAGGGCATGACCCTCGCGCGGCTGGTTTGGATCCTGCTGGCGTTCACGGGCGCGCGGACGGCTGCGATGGGGTTCAACCGGATCGTCGATCGCAAGTGGGACGCGATGAACCCTCGGACGGCGGATCGGGAGATTCCAGCGGGGGTGATCGGGGTGAAGACCGCGTGGGCGCTGACGCTCGGGTCGGCGGGGGTGTTTGTGCTGAGCTCGGCGATGCTCGGGCGATTGGCGCTGATGCTATCGCCGCTGTGTTTGGCGGTGGTCGGTGGGTACAGCTTGTTCAAGCGGTTCTCGTGGTCGAGCCACCTGATGTTGGGGCTGGCGCTGGCGTTGGCGCCGGCGGGGGCTTGGGTTGCGGTGACGGGGTCGCTCGATGGTTGGGCGACGCCGGGAATGCTGATGGTCGCGGTGGCCAGCTGGGTCGCGGGCTTTGATGTGCTGTACAGCCTGGGGGACATGGAGTTCGACAAGAAGGTCGGGCTGCATTCGATTCCGGCGCGGTTTGGGGTTGTGGGGGCGCTTTGGATCTCCGGGGGGCTGCATGTGGTGACGGTTGGGATGCTGATCGGGCTGCATGTGACGGCGGGGCTTGGGTGGCCGCATGCGGTGGGGGTGTTGCTTATCGGTGGGTTGCTTGGGGTCGAGCACGCCTTGGTGCGACCGGGGGACCTGTCGAAGCTTGGGAAAGCGTTCTTTGATGTGAACGGCTACATCTCGCTGGCGTACCTTGGGTGCACGCTGGTGGATGTTTGGCTGGGGTGACGGGCTGTCTGTGCTTCGGGTGGCGGCGGCGCTTCGTCTACGGTGCAGATCGCCTTCGATACCAGCGCGGCTGTCCGGTCCTCCGCGCTCCCCGACCATGCTCGGAACGCCTCGCGCTGTGATGCGCCGGTGAACCGCGCGAGACGGATACGACTGCCACCGGCAACGCTCGCTCGGCCCTGCGCGTGCTCGCGAACCCCTCCGGCCCGCGCGCCTCGCTTCTTCGGCGGTGGATTCCCTCGGGCGCTTCGGGGGCGCCGCTTCTTGGTTCGAAGCCAGGTTCGAGGGTCTCCGAGCAGAACCTAGGCACGTGGCGACGGGCATGCGACGGTGGGGAGGTGTACGCGCTCGAGCGCTCGGAGCCCTCGTGGTCCACCTGCCCGTGCTGCGGAGACCTCACCATACGTCTCACGAGATTCGTCTACCGTGACGGCGACGCCTTCGCCGTCTACTACGTCCAGTACTCGAACGGACACCCGGACAGTGAACTCGCCACCGTTGGTCGGCGTTCCTGAGGTTGCAGAGTGCGCCGTCGCGACTCGGACCCGCCGGCGGCCACTGGAACATTCACCTCAGCACCGGGGGCCCTCCTCCACCGACCATGGAGAGCTGCTCGATCCTGGAGGTGGGAGCTTCCGGTTCGACGTCATCTACCCGCTTCAGATCTCCCCGCTGGGGCGAGCATCGATACCGAGCTTTGGGGGGGGTGTCCTCAATTCGGTGGAATGGCTAGGGCCTACTCGACAGCGTAGTGGGCTCCCATGTCGACGATGCCGGCGTCCAGGGAACCATCCATTTGCGTCGAAAGGTCCGCCCAGTCCAACCCGATGACGCCATAGTCCGTCGACGCGGCTGCGCTGTCTCCCGCATCGACGCACACCGAGGCCGGCAAGAGGAACAGCTCGCCGTCCGGCCCGGCGACAAAGGGGTCGGATGCGGGTACGAGGTTGCCACCTCCGGCCTCCAAGAAGAACTCGCTGCAAACGTTGGAGATCGTGGGACTGGGGGCGCCAGCGACTCCGCCAACGTCTCCTCCGTTGCCCCACAGCACCAGGTTGCGTAGCACCGCATGCTGGGGCTGGGAGTTCAAGAAGATGCCCCCGATGTCGGCCGCGACGTTGTTGCGCAGCGAGGTGCTCCCCACCCACAGCGGAGAAGACGCAGTCACGTGCGCCCGGATGGCCCCGCCTTCGGTTCCGGCGGTGTTGTCGGTGAACGTACAATCGAAGACCTGCTTGTACCCGGTCCCTAGCCCCAAAGCCCCGCCATACAGCGATGCGTCGTTGTTGTCGAATCGCGAGGAAAACACGTCAACCCATGAACTCCCCGTAGCAACGGCCCCGCCGAAGCCTGACGAAGCAACGTTGCTCTGGAACTCGGTATTGCGAATCTGGGAGTGATCTGCGGACGAAAGCAGGATGCCGCCTCCCGAATCTCCCTGATTGGACACAAAGGACGAATTCGACACGTCGAGGCTCGCTTGGGTGAGAGAAATGGCCCCTCCCGACCCCGTCGCCATGTTTGAGGTGAAGCTCGACGTACTCATCGTGGTGTCAGAACGGGAAGCCCAAAGCGCTCCGCCATCCGAAGCGGAGTTGGAGGAGAACATTGAACCCGTGACGTCTAGACTCCCGGAAAGCCCCTCATAGGAGTGGATCGCCCCGCCGTCGTTTGTCGCGCTGTTCCCATCGAAGGTGCACGCGTCGAACCACAAGTCGGAATAGGTCATCGAGACGCCTCCCCCATCCACCCCCGCCACATTTCCGACAAATGTCGCAACAATCGGGGAGGCGAACGTTGACGAGTCAATCCGCATCCCGCCGCCGTCGTAGGCCTCGTTGTCGACAAGGTCCACCCCTTCGAAGGTCTGCACCGAAGTCGAGTCGAGGAACAACCCACCACCGTTCTCCCCAGAGACGTTCCGCGCCACGTAGAGGATGTCGAGCACGAGCGACACGTTGTCTCCCGCGAGGAGACCGCCTCCGTCGTCGACCGTGGTGTTGTCCAGGAAGTCGGTCGCGAAGAATGTGGCGTCCCCACCCTGCAACCACGCTCCCCCTCCGTCGTCAGCTGCCCCGTTTCGAGCGAACGTGGTGAAGTTCGACTCAAAGGTGTTGAAGGCCGTGGCATCGTCGAACCAGATTCCTCCGCCATCGTCGTCCGCGACGTTGTCGGTGACGAAGCCATTGGAGATCGAGAAACTGGAGTCCTCGAGCGCAACCCCTCCACCATCGAACGCGGTGTTGTTCGCGACAGTAGAGTTATTCAGTTCGAGAGCCGAGGACTCTGCGTAGATGCCACCGCCGGCTCCGACCGCAGCGTTCGTGTCGACGATGCTCTGTCGAATCTCCACCTCGGAGTCTAGGAGGTAGAGACCTCCCCCGGTCGAAGAGGTGCCAAGCCCCTCCGCCCGACCCGCGGTCACGGTGAGCCCGTCGAGCGTCACCCCCTCGACCCCG
>CAJXVA010000524.1 GCA_913061055.1 uncultured Pseudomonadota bacterium | reverse complement strand
GTCGTTGTGTATTGGTTCGAGGTCGGTTGGTGGCTTCGTCTTGGCCCGAGAGTGCCCGTTCGCGCTCTCGGGCCTTTGTTTTTGGGGCGATCGAGGCACGGCGGAGGCCGAGACGAGGCTTCCGACTCGCCGGTTCGGCTCGGTGCTATTGGAGACCTCCCGTCCGGGATGCCCTCCAGATCCGTCACCACCGTTTGGGCCTGCTACAATCGGCAAGTTGGATTGAAGAGCGATGGATGCGAAGCGCAAGCGCTGGATGATGCTGCCGCTGGCCGCGGTACTGGCCACATGCGGCCAGCGGGTCGCGTCCGACGAAGATGATGATCTCGAGGTGCCCAGCAGCTGCGAGGCGCCGCCGCGGCCGTTGCAGGGCGCTCGGGTGCAGTGGGTGCCGGCGTTTCAGAACGTGGCCATCGAGGACGCGGTCAGCCTGGTGAAGGTGTTCGACGGGCGGTGGTATGTGCTCGCCAAGACGGGGATCATCTACACGTTCGAGGACCGGCCCGACGCGCGCCCCACGGTGTTCCTCGATCTCTCCGACCGCATCGAAGAGGCGGCCGAGGCTGGGCTGCTCGGCCTTGCATTTCCGGAAGACTTCGCGGAGTCGGGTCGGCTGTTCGTCCACTACACCGCCCCGGGCGGCACTGTGTTTTTGTCGCGCCTCTCCGAGTTCTCTTCCGCCGACGGCGTGACCGCCAATCCGCAAAGCGAACGCATCGTTCTCGAGGTCGATCAGCCGTACGCCAACCACAACGGCGGCGACATCCACTTCGGCAACGACGGCCACCTGTACTGGGGGTTGGGCGACGGGGGCAGCGCTGGCGATCCGCTGGGCAGTGGACAGGACACCGACACGCTTCTGGGGGCGATCCTTCGGCTCGACGTTTTCCCGGGGGCACCGCAGCCCTACGGCATCCCGGCGGACAACCCGTTCGCGGACGGCGGCGGCCGGCCCGAGGTTTTCGCGTGGGGTTTTCGCAACCCCTACCGGTGGACCATCGATCGCGAGACCGGCGACCTGTGGGTGGGCGACGTCGGTCAGCACACCTGGGAAGAGCTCAACCGGGTGAGCCTCGGCGGCAACTACGGCTGGGCCACCACCGAAGGCGACGAGTGTTTTGCCGCCGACCAATGCGACACGGCGGGCTTGCAGCCACCCCACGCCCAGTACCGCAACACGTCGTCGGCCTCGATCGTCGCCGGCTTTCCCTACCGTGGGCGCGCCATGCCCGAGTTCCAGGGCACCGTTCTCTACAGCGACTTCTACTTTGGCTCGGTGTTCGCCGTCGACATCGAGGGCGGCGACCCCGAGGTCGTCGGCGAGGGTGCACGCGGCTTCGCCGGCTGGGCCGAAGGCGACGACGGTGAGCTCTATGCCGTCAGCTACTTCGACGGCACGATCCACGCACTGCGCCCGCTGGAGCCCTCGGGCGAGCCCGATCGTTTCCCGCGCTCCATCCTCGAGACCGGCTGCGTCGACCCCAGCGACCTACGTCGCCCCAGCCCGGGCGCGATCGCCTACGACGTCAGCCATTCCTTCTGGTCCGACGGCGCGGACAAGCAGCGGTTCGTTGCGCTTCCCGAGGGCGCGAGCGCGACCATCGGAGCCCAGGGCCACCTCGACTTCCCCATCGGTACCGTGCTGGTCAAGTCGTTCTTCGACGCCGCCGAGCGACCGATCGAGACCCGCTTGTTCGTCCACCACGATGACGATGGGTGGGCCGGCTACACCTGGGCTTGGAACGCGGAAGCAACCGACGCCACGTTCGTCGAGCGGACGCGCACCGAGACCGTCGATGGTCAACCGTGGGTCTTGCCGGGCCCGCGCGACTGCATGGCCTGCCATACCGCCGTGGCCGGACGCACGCTGGGGCTGGAGGTCGGGCAGCTCTCCTCCGAATTGCTGGTCACGCTCGTGGGGGATCCCGTGCCTGCGAATCGCTTTCCGGCGGTCGATGCAGATGCACCGCTCGGAGAACGCGTCCGGGCGTACCTGCACGTCAACTGTTCGCCGTGCCATCGCGACGAGGGCCCCGGCGGTCGCTCCAATCTCGACCTACGCGCCACGATGTCGCTGGAGGACACGAACCTGTGCGGCTCGCCCCGTGCCGGCAGTCTGGACCTGCAAGACGCGGCCATCGTCGCCCCCGGAGCCCCCGAGCGGTCGGTGTTGCTCGCCCGCATCGAAGCCGAAGGTGGCGCCCGCATGCCGCCTTTGGGTCGCACGACGGTCGACACCGCCGGCGCCGCATTGATCGGCGAGTGGATCGCTTCGCTCCAGAGCTGCCCGTAGAGCCCGTCGTTCGGCACGGCTAGAGGATCACGATGCTGCTGCTCTCCGTGAGCCCTTCCGCTCGCAGCGCCCAGGAGTCCCCGGAGTCATCGGACACGAAGAGCTGACCGGACGCGTCCACCAGGGCGCCCACCTTCCCCGAACTTGCGATGCAAGCCGTGTCCACGATGCCTCCCAACCACGGCGGCAGCCCCCCACCGACGAGCGTGAGCTCAACGTCGCCTCGGCCGGTGCCCTTCAGACTGCAGCGGTAGATGGAACCCCGCGGGGCAAAGTGGTGCTCGGATGCCGCGACGAAGACCTCATCTCCTATGAACGTGACCGCCGAGCAATAGGGCGCGTGCAACCCGTTCGTATGAAGCGCCCAGCTCTCGCCAGCGTCCGCGCTGATCGCAAGACCCTCCGCGGTGGCGGCGGCGAAGAGTTCGGGACGCTCCGAATGCGCGGCCACCTCGTGGACATCCCAGTCCACCGCGAAGGTGGGATGCCACGTTGTTCCGTCGTCCACAGAACGAGGCGCGCCACCGACGTGCACGGCCGCAAGCGTCACGCTCCGGTCGGCGTTGCGCGCCATGGACCGAATCCCCAGAGGCGGCCCGACCGTTTTCCCATCGACGACCGCTTGCCCCGCGTACCAGGACGACCGGCCCGGTACAGCATCGAAGCCGCCCACCCGTGAAACCACACCGGTCTCGTCCAAGCGAAGGAGCGCCGCCTCGCTGTCCGTTCCGACGAGCAAGGCCCCGCGCACCGGGGAGCAGCACGCCAAGTCCTGCTCGCAGGTGGCCAGTGTCTCCCAATGAACGCCAGCCCTCTCGTCGAACGTTCGGCGACAGATCTTGTGCCCACCCACGAGGGCGATGGCACGACCCTCAGCGTCCCGGGCCAGCCCACGAACGGATTGACCCACGAGTTCGTGACTCCGAAGACCGCCAGCGATCACATGCACACCGTCCGCCCATGTTCCAACAAGCAGTGTCTTCGACATCGGAGGACCCTATCAGCACGGGCCTCACCGGACCGTCCGCACGGGCCCGGATGGGCCTCGATTCGAGGACTGCGGTCAGGAGGGCACGCAGGTCGGCGATAGCGAATTGAGGTCGCACTCCAGTCCATCCCCAGCATTCCGGCCAGTGACCGACGTAGTCGCAGTCCGCCCCGTTCGGCAGCTGAGGCCGACAACAGGGTTGGTCAGTCGGGCACCGGGCTGCCCGATTCAACCGTGCTCGTCCCCACCGAGGTCCAGTTCTAACACGCGACTACCCGTGTTCCGCTCGCAGGGAGCCCTTCGGTCGTGGTGGTGCGTGCTCAGCCCGCGGCCAGCTCGAGGATCACCTCCTGGGTATCGGTACCGCCCACTGTGACTGGCTCGCAGCTGATGTGCATGCCCGTGTCGCCGAGGTTCAGCCGGGCGCAGGCGGTGTAGCTGCCGCCAGGGAGGCCACGAAACACCTTGCGTGGGTTCGCCGGGCCGAGGCTCGTGGTGCCGAAGTTGGCACGGTCGACCTCACCCCGCAGAATCGCTTCGTAGGCGTGGTCCGTGAGGACGGGCTCCGGGCCCTCGAAGAGCGTGACCCCCACAACGGCGACACGCAGCCCGGATGGCCGAACGAACTCGACCCGAACCGAGCCTGGGTCCGACTCGATCACGTTATGCGTGGTGATCGTGCCGGCTCGGAGTTCGACGTCGGCGACGTCGAAGGCGATCACCGTATCTGGGTCATCGTCGCGGGCGTGCACTTGGTAGGCGCCCGCGGGAATCGGGCCGATCTCGTAGTGGCCCAACGCGTCGGTTTGGCCCACGTAGGTCACGGCCATGTCCTCGGTCTGTACCGTCACCTGGGCCAGGACTGGGTCCTCCCCCTCGCCGATGAACCCCTCGATCCACGCGAACGGCTCCAGGGAGAGTTCGACGTCGCCGCCAACCGGCACCTGAAGTGCCTGGGACATCCCTCGCTCGTGGTCCATCGCCACAAGCGAGACTCGATCCTCGTACGCGTTCACCGAGAAGCGGCCCTCGCTGTCGGTCCGGGCCCCGTCCCGCGCGCGGAGGCTGTCGCGAACCGCGACCAGGCCGCCACCGCCGACCACGATCGCTCCGGAGACCGCATCGCCATTGTGGTCGACCACCCGGCCGTGGACCACTCCTGTCGCGGCCAAGCCGGTCTCGGCGTGGAGGTTTGCCCCCGCCTCGAACTCGACCTCCCCTCCATGCAAGTGCACGTAGACGAGTGCGTCGTTGTAGCGAGAAACCTCGAACGCCGCCGGTGCACGCCCAGTCCCCCGAGATCCCGGCTCCTGCGTCGGAACGAGCCACGAGACCACCGCAGCGGTCGAAAATGCGAGGAGCAACACCCATCGACGTTTCATGGATCCGTCCGTTTCAAGCTCCGTGCCGGCGAAATCCCCTGTTCTGGGTGTTGGGACAACTCGGGCTGCGGCCAAGGCGTCACGGGGACGCCACTGACTCCGACAAGCTGGCAATCGGAGTGAGAGGCTTGCCGAGGGTGTTCGCCCGCAGCGAGGCCCTCCACACGCCGCTAGTTCGAACTCGGCGCGAACCACCAGGCGATGGCGTCGGTCACCTCGGTATGTGGCAGCTCAGGCTCATCCAGGGAGGCGAGCATCAGGTGCATCACGCCGTCGTCGCTGCCGTACGCGACGACCCGGCCATCGGGGGAGAACGAAACGTCGTCGACCGAACCGCCGGGAGGACTCACGGCCAGCAGCGAGGGCTCTCCTGGCTCGGCGCCCGAGACGTCGATGACGTGAAGCGATCGATTCTCGGACGCATCGTCGCCCTCCCACTGCATGAAGACGAGAGTCGTTCCGTCCGGACTGAGGGCGAGGGGATGGCTGCGGCTCTCGCCGATGGCCTGAACGATGGGCTCCTTCCCGGTGAGCATGACTCGCTCGGTGCGAGGCGGAGTCTTGGAGTCCGACCAAGGGTGGCCGATGTAGAGTGCTGAGCTGTCCGGGGCCCAAATGAACGAGGGCCACCACTGTGGCCCGGCCGGCGCCACAAGGGTGAGTTCGGGCTTGTGCCCGTCGCCAAACTCGGCGAGCCAGACCTCGTATCCGGCCTCGGTATAGACCTCGAAGCCCAGCCAGCGGCCATCGGGAGACCAGCCCGACCCCGCAAACGGCCCGTGAAACTCCCCGCTCACCTCGGGGCCATCCAGAAGCACCGCCGGGAGCGCGAGGCCGTCTTCGACTCCGATGTAGTGCAGCGTCGTATCGCCTTCGACCGCGGTCACCGTGACCGCGATGCCGTGCGCGGTCGGGTGCGGACGTACATTGTCAGCCGAGGGGGCGTAGGTGGGGAGCTGTCCGGCCTGAATCTCAGGCAGCAGGTCGAGTGGCGTGCCCACAGCGTCTGCGAGTGGGACGAACTCCAGCCGCCGGATCCCATCCTCTGCATCCCGGCCGCGAAGGCCCGCGCTTCCGTCGGCATTCAGGTGCGGGACGAAGCTCGAGCCGGCCAGCGGCGTCGCCGTCGCGTCGTCGAGGGAGACTCTGAGCGTACTCGCGGCACCGGACGCCTGAACCACGATGTAGCGTCCGAGTGGGTCGACGGAGGCGGCAAAGGAGCCGCCGTAGGAGACCCAGGGAACGCGATCGATCGGGTTGAGGTCTTCAAGCCAAACCCGATGGGCAAGCCCGTCGTTCCCGTACAGAACGGACTCGTCCGTCAGGACGATCGCACCGGACTCGAGCGCTGTAGGCTTCGTAGGGACGTCGAGGCGGACGGTCTGCGATGGCTCATCCAAGTGGGCGATACGCAGCTCGTTGCCGCCAGGGTCCTGGACTTCCATCAACACACGACGACCGGAGAGAAATTGCGGAGAGGTCCAATCTCGCCCCGCGTCTTGCTCGTGAAGCCGGGCGAGCCCATCAGCAACCCCGTCGGACACGCGATACGAGAACAACTGTTCGTCTCCCGCCACGTCACGCTGCACGACGAGGTCGAAACTCAGCAGGTCGGCCTCCTCACCGGTGGTGTCCGTCGACTCGGAGGATGTGTCCACCGCGGAACTGGAGCTCGAGGTCCCATCCGTCGACAATTCCGGCTCGCCCGTCGACGTAGACGACGCGACGCTCGGGTCCTCCCCGCTGGTAGATGTCGCGGGATCGCCGGTGGAGCCATCGTCCCCACCGGCAGCTGGTTCATCCGAGCAGGCAGGCAGGGCCAGCGCAAGGAGGGCGGGGAGCATCACGCAAAGCTTCATGATCCTCCTTCGCCTTGACCGGGCGTTCGATGACGGACCTGCGGGAGCGAGGCTCGACGAGGGGCCGCACCCGTATCCTTACCGACCCGAACTGTCCTACAGTTTGGGCGTGCTTTCGGTGCTCATCGGCGCGTGGCTCGAAGGCGTCGAGCTGCGCTGGCAGGCCCCCGAGCCCTGCCCAAGCACCGAGCAGCTCGAAGCATCCCTGAATGCCGCGCTCGCGGAGGACGCACTCGGGTGGGCTCAGCTTCGTGTCGATGCCACCATCGCTCCAGCTCCCGACGGGCTACAGCTCGAGCTTCTGATCGATGACGGGACCGGTCCGGTCACCCACCGTGCGAGCTCGGGAGAGTGCGAGACGCTGGTGCTGTCTCTTATACACATCTCCGAGCCCACGAGACCTCTCTACATCTCG
>CAJXVA010000523.1 GCA_913061055.1 uncultured Pseudomonadota bacterium | reverse complement strand
AGGCTGCCGCGCCGAGCAACGTCGCCGTGCCGCCCCACAGCCACCGCAGGACCGCCATCACAGGCTCGGCAGCCTTGGCGAGCTGGTCGGAGGAGCTTGCGGACGGGTCAGCTCCGGACGCGGTCAGCGTGCCGACGGCTCCGCTGAGCGAGGTGGGCAACTCGATGCCGTACTGCAGCAGCCACGGCCCAACTCGGGCCTCGAGCGCCGAGATCTGACCGGGCAAATCTCGCATGAAGTCCGCCGCGTCCCGCACCATGCTCGGAACGGCGAGGAGCAGGAACAAGCCCAGTGCCCCCAACACCCCGGTCAGCAGCACCGCAATCCCCACGCTCCGCGGGATCTTGCGCGCCTCGAAGCGGTCGACGACCGGATCGAGCATGTACGCGATCAAGAACGCGAAGAACACCGGGGTGAGGACGCCACGAAGCGCCCACATCAGCAGCCCAACGAGGGCCACGACGAACAGCACCACGACCCAACGCGGAAAGATCCCCTTGGACGAACGCGTCATGAACTGCTTCTAACACGCAGCCCCTTCGGGTCCGCAGGACGCAACGCGAGAGCCGGATTCCGCCCGAGTAGCGCGACCCTGCGTCCGTTCCGAGTTTCGCGGGGGCGGAGCGGCGTCGCGTCCTACGAGCGGCCGCGAGCCTTGGACATCCCCAAGTTGAGCAGTTTCTGCAATAGAGGCTCGTACTCCAACCCAGTCGCCCTGGCGGCGCTGGAGAACTCTTCTCCGCGCGCAATGTCGGGGTTGGGGTTGGCCTCGAGGAAGTACAGCTCCCCCTTGGGCGTCAGCCGGAAATCGATCCGGGCATAGCCCGACAGGCCCAGCACCCGGTAGATCCGCTTGGCCACGGCCTCGTACCGCGCCGTGAGTGCCTCATCGAAGTTTGCCGGTCCCAGCTCGATGTTGTGCTTGTTCTGGAACGCGAGGTCGAACTTGACCCGCCGCGTCGCGATCCGGGGAGCGTCGGAACGAAGCTCCCCGATCTTCAGTTCCCACGGAGGCAGGACGGTCAGCCGGTGGTTGCCCATGACGCCCGCGTAGACCTCGCGGCCATCGATGAATTCTTCGGCGATGGCATCGGTTCCAACGCTGCGATGAATGAACGAGACCCGCTCGACGAGCTTCTCGTCGTTGTGGACCACAGAGGCCTCGGAGATACCTGTGCTCCCCTCCTCCACCAACGACTTGACGATCAGCGGAAACGGTAGCCGCGCGGGACGACGGACGCGGCGACCGAGGGGAAAGACGGCAAACTTCGGGCAGCGGATCCGGTGGTAGTGCAGGACCTTCTTCGACAGCGCCTTGTCCCGACCCAACACCAGCCCGCGAGGGTTGCACCCCGTATACGCCGCGCGCTGCAGCTCGAGGTAGCTGACCATATGCTGGTCGTAGACCGCCTCGCCGTGGAACTCCTCGAGCAGGTTGAACACCACGTGGGGCTTGATCTCTTTGAGCGCCCGCCGCAGCGGTGCGAGTTCGTCGTGCACCCCGAGCTTGATCGCCTCGTGACCCAGCCACTCCATCGCGGTCACGACGTCGTATTCGGTCGCGAAGGGCATCACCTCAGACGGGGAGAGATTGCTGATGTCGGTGGGCGGGATGAGGTCCTCGTGCATCAGCACCAGAACGCGTTTGCGCTTTAGACGGGCCACCACTGCCCCCGCCCTTGGCCGAACCGAAACGTGTATTTGGTCAAAACCTGCGCCAAGTCCCGAAGCAGCACGGGTTCGCGACCGGCCACGCGCATGCCAAGTTCGCGACACCGCCACCGCATCTCTTCGAGCACGTGCTCGACGATGGGCCCCTGGTCGGGAGCAAATCGAACGACATCCTCGATCAGGCTGCGCTTGTGCTTCCGCAGAAACGACGCGGCCGTCGGTCGCGGCTTCGACTTGGGCCGCGGGCAGAACAACAACTCGAGGTCCTCGTCGTACTCGCGCGGCGCGTCCGGAATGTAGTGCGCGCGCTTGCGCTCGTAGTGCTCGCGGAGCGTGATGTCGAGCTGCGAGAGCGAGTACGGACGCGTCTTCCGAGTGGGCCGGGGCCGGGTGCCGACGAGCTCGGACATCAACGTGTCCACGTATCCGAGCTTGCGATGGGCCGGCCACCCCGAGTAGTGGTGTGCCCACCGAGACCCTGGGCGAAGCCAGACCGCAAACGTCTCGGCGAAGTCCTCGCTGGGATGGGATTGCGCGTACCAGCCCGGCAAGTGCAACACGAAGTTCTTCGAGCGCGGGTTCGGCTTGTAGTACTCGGGATACGGGCGAGCGGGCGAGCCGAACACGTCACGCCATCCCTTGCGGCGAGACAGGCCGTAGCCGTTGTAGACGGCATGCCCGAGTTCGTGCCGGAGCAGGCGCAGGCAGTCGGAGCGGTTGGAGCCCTCGGCCTCCAGCATGTGAGCGCGTTCGATCGCGACCAGTCGGGGATGCGCCAAGTAGAACGGCACCGCAACCCCGGCAATGCCGTCGGGACAGGCCCATTCGTCGGAGAACCAAAAGTGCGGCCGGAGCCTCAGGCCCTGCTGACCCAGCTCGGACATCACCTTCGCGATGCGGTCCGCGACTGGACTTCGCTCGACCGCGATGTCGAGATCACGCATGCGCAGGTCGAGAATCGCCTGCTCGGACATCCCTCGGAAGTCCGACACTCGTCGCCGCCGCGCCACGGCGCCAAGTCTATCAGCCCTCCATCAGCGCGCGGACGAGTTCGAGGGTCTCGTGGTCGAGTTCGTGGGTTCGGTGCACGACCGTCCCCGCACGGTCCACCACCAAGAGCAGCGGGACCGAACGCGACCCGACCGCATCGGTGAACCCGAAGTCGGGGTCGATGTGCATCGGGTACTCGATGCCGGCCTCCGCCGCGAACCGAACCGCCCCCGCCGCGGTGGGTCCCACGTGGACACCCGCAACGACCAAGTCGGTGTTCGCATAGGCTTGGGCGAGTCGAGCGACCTTCGGCATCGATTCCCGGCACGGCTCGCACCACGTCGCCCAAAGGTCGATGATCGCGACTTTTCCGCGGACCACTTCTTGGAGCGTGGGGTCCCCCGTCTTGAGCGGTACGACCGGGGCGAGCGAAGGGAGCGGCGCTGCTGCTGCGTGCGCGTGCTCTGGCTGCGGCTGTGGTGCGCGCGCTGACCCCTGCGGAGCACATCCGAGCACAAGCAACGAGAACGAGAGGGCTCTAGAAAGTCTGCGCATAGCCGAGCGAGAACACGTTGGCGTGAAGGTCGTTGGTGCGGATGTACCGCGAGAAGCCGAGGTCGAAGGACGACGCCCCACCCGAGGCGGCCTGTGGGGGTCGCAGATAGACCACCCCTTTGATGCTGGGCTGGTGAGCGTCGAACCGGGCCAGGTCCGAATCCGCGGTGAAGAACGAGTCGGTGGGGGTGGACTGCAGCACCGAACGTCGCCAGAAGTCGTTGCCCTGCTGGCGGTGGAAGCGATAGCCCGCGCGCAGGTATACGCGCCGGCCAAGCCACTGGTAGACCCAGGTGTCGAGCGTGTGGGCGCGAAGCTTGAAGTCGTCCCGATAGTGGCGGTATCGCGCTTTGAGCGTGGTGCGCGAGCGCGGCAGGTGCTGGCCGAGTTGCGCGGCGACAGCGTGCCGGATGCGCTTTCGGGGAAGGTTCTCTCGCCGACGGTTGACGCAGTCGTACTCCGCCCGCTGATCCGGTGAATCGAAGCATCCATAGGTGGGTGCATCTGCGATGTAGATCGAGTTCCAACCGTTCTCGAGCGTGCCCTGCTGGAACGTGATGCCGTACGAAAGCATCGCGATTGTCGTCGGCGAGAGCACCTGGACGAGGGAGAGGTTGTCGTTGAGCGAGAACCGGTAGGTCTGCTCGTCGTTCCACCCCCGTGGATGCAGGTCATCGAAGTAGTCCACGATGACGTTGACCGAGGTCGAGACGACCGTGTTCTCCTCGTTGAAGGATCCGGAGTAGCCGATGCCGCCGAAGCCGGTCCGCCAATGCTCCTCGACGTGCACACCGTAGCGGAAGGAGAGCGTGTCGCGGTCGCTGGTGTCGATGGCGGTGGTGACGTCGAGCGTGCCGGCCTCGTTGTAGCGGGACGCCTGTGAGACGGCGTCGAGGGCGTCCGGGGACGCCGCCGAAACGACATCGAACACGGTGGTGAGCGTGTGGGAGATGGCCTGGTTGCGCTGCCGAATCCTCAAGGATGCGGCGGGTTGCACAACCTGCAGCCGCTCCGACCCCGGGCCTTCGGGCGGTCCCGCCTTGGACTGATATCCGCGGCCGTATTGATCGTAGAAGGTCAGCTTGGCCCGAACCTGCTCGACCGTCGCGCGCTTGGGAGCCTCCTCGTTTTCACCGAGGATCGCCGCGTCGACAGCCGAAGCGTCTGCGGACTCCGCCTCCGCGGGCGCCGGGGTCGCGTGGGGTTGCGGGGCCGGAGCCCAGATCAACGCCAAGGCGAGCCCGAAGATGCCGAGCTCAGTTGCCACAGGCACAACCACCGCCTGCCGCCTGCGCGTCGCCACCAGCGGCACCCTCGCGAGAGGAGTGCAGCTTGCGATCGGCCCGGGCCTCGAGCGGGTCATCCACAACGGCCATCGTCGGGTCGGCGAGGGCCTCGCGGCGGTTCTGCGGCACGGTCGCGCACGCACTGAGTACGCAGCCAAAGGCCAGCAAGAGCGACGAGCTGCGCATGCCTCTGTATAAACCGGGAGGCCGAAGCCGAGCAACGCCCGTGGTGGGGTACGCTCGCGACCCCCGCATGGCGAGCCGTCTGCGAACTTGGGTCCGTCGGGTGACCCCTCCCACGACCCGTGCCCTGGCTCGCCGCGTCGCGGTCGACGTGCTCGAGCGCGTGACCGTGGGGGCAGGAAGGATCGCTGAGACGCTCCGTCCGGCGCTCCCAGCCGCCCGGAGCGTTCGATCCGAGCTGCACGTGTCGCCAACCCCGCCGGTCAAGCCGCCCAAGGCGTCCAAGCGAAAACCTGTGGCGCCGCAGGACCTGGGGTGGGCGCTGGCCCGCCACATCTCGACCGGCGTCGAGACCCAGGTGACCGCAATGTTCGCGCAGGGTCTGACTCCACTCGCCCACGATCCCCAGGCGGTACGGCTGATGCGGGTCGGCTCGCGCCGGCTTCGAAGCTTCGCCGCGCTGTTTGGACCCTGGCTTGGCAAGAAGCTCCGGCGCCGACTGGAGACGCAACTCAAGGAGATCACCGGAGCGCTTGGCCCTCTGCGCGACCTCGACGTCGTCCTCGCCGAGTTGGGTTCAGCCGCAGAACAAGCCGACCCGCTGAGACGCGCCGCGGCGGAACAGATCGGGGCGCGGTTGAACAAGCGGCTGGGACGCACGCGCAAGCGCGCAGCTCGGGCGCTTCGCGACACCGACGTCGACGCGTTTCGGCGGGATATCCGGGATGCAAAGCGACGCGTGGTCGAACGCCTCACCGCCACCCCCGACATTCGGGCCGAAATCGCCACCCTGCTCGACGCGGCATCGGCGAGCGCATTCGAGCAGACCCCGGTTCCGACCACGCTCGAGGACCGCGAGGCTGTCCACGAAGTCCGTATCCTCGCCAAGCGGCTTCGGTACGCGCACGGGTGGGTCAAGCCGGCGATGCAGCACGGGCCCGGGGCAACTCGACTGCTCAAGCGGGCTCAACGAGCTGTTGGGGACTCGCGCGACCTGGATCTGTTCATCGAACGCCTCGCCCAACACGAGGTCACGTTGCGGGAGGAGGGCCAAGGCGTGCTCGCGTATGCGCTGACCGACTGGAGACACGCCGCCGAGCAGCGACGGTCCGCAGCCGACACGAGGATTCTTCCGGCGCTCACCGACCTCTCGCACCGCACGGTGACGCGCCTCACCTTGGACGCGCTCGGGACCCCCACCCCCTCGGATTGACCGGCTCGCGTCTGGCTGGGCGGAGCTAGAGGAATCCGCTGCCGTCACAGGTTGGGCAATAGCGCCGCTCGGTGAAGCCGACGTACCAGCCGGTCCCCTTGCAATCGGCGCAGCGCAGGTGATCCTGCTCATCGTCGTAGGCGTCGCACGTGGCCGCGTGTTCGCCCGCGCCCAGACGAAAGCCTCCGCCGAGCGGACGGGGGCGCCCGCCGCGACGGCGCCCCACCGTGCCCGCAACTCGCATACGATCAACGTAGCGTCGCGGGCCCGCGCGGCCAGGGCGGCCGTGTTTGGGACACCGCTCCCGCCCGACGAAGCGCCGGCCGGGCTGGATCAGCTCTGGAGCGAACGGCGCAGAGCGCCTGGGCGCATCGGGCGACGGAAGCCCTCCGAGAGGACCTCGCCCCGCAAAGCGGCCGGCGAGACGGCTGTCTGAGGTCGCTCGGTTCGGCCCGACTCGGACGCCTCAGCCTGCGATGTGGCCGGCGAAGCCGTCCGGGAGAGAACCGTGACCGCGCCCACACCCAGGAGGACCCCAAGGAGGGTTCCGACGGCGATATGGGCTTTGAGGGACATGAGCGGTGCTTTGGGGTTCTGAAGGGTGAACGAGCGAACCTGTCGTTGCTGACAGTACGGGGCGAAACCCGAAGTGGCTCGTGCCTCCTAAACGACGCTCGCCGAACTTCGATTCCACCCCCGATCAGAAAAAAGTGATTTTCCGGCGGCACGCGGCGCTCGGGCCGGTCTCAGAGCCGGACAACGCCGTCGGGCAACGCCGAGAAGCGCTCGTCCACGGACCCCACGCGCGCGTTGGCCATCCCTGGGACCCCATCGCGTCCGTTGGCGCCACTCGTGCCATCCGCACCCTCGGACCCGTCGGGACCGTCGTCCGCGTCTTCCGCGGAGGAGTGGCCGCCCGATCCTCCGCGGCCGCCCGATCCGACGGACCCCCCGAAGCCACCACTGCCTCCCGACACCTCCAGGCGAATCAGCTGGACCAGTTCGGGGAACCGGTCGTCGACCACGAGGTCGATGTGCCCCCCCGCACCTCCAGGAC
>CAJXVA010000522.1 GCA_913061055.1 uncultured Pseudomonadota bacterium | reverse complement strand
GAGAAGGAAGCTTTCGTCGCCGACCTCGCGCACGAGTTCAAGAACCCGGTCGCGGCCATTCGCGCCGCTGCCGACGCCTTGGATTCAGGGTCTTCGGATGCAGCCCGGCTCGAACGGTTGGCGGGCATCCTCGGGGACAGCAGCCGCCGCCTCGACGCACTCGTGACCCAGTTCCTCGAACTGGCCCGCGCCGAGGCCGGCTTGCATGCCGACCCCCGCGCCCAACTCGATGTCGCCGCCCTGGCCCGCGCCCGCCTCGACCGCTTCCGCCGGGACGAACGCTTCGGGCACTTGAGGTTCTCCCTGAAAGTATCCCCGCAAGGCGCCCGTATGGTCGGTGTCGAGTCCGGGTTGCAGACCGTCATCGACAACTTGCTGGAGAACGCCGCCTCCTTTGCGACCGCCGAGGTCGAGCTGCACGTCGACGACGATGAGGCGGTTGTCGTGTCGGTTCAAGACGACGGACCCGGCATCGCGCCGCAGGACCGCGAGCGGGTGTTCGAACGCTACTTCACACGGCGAGCGTCGGGTCGGGGCACGGGTTTGGGTCTGGCCATGGTTCGCGCAGTCGTCCGAGCCCACGGCGGATCGATTGCCGCTCTCCCCGCTCCTGGAGGCGGAACGTCCATGCGCGTCCAACTCCCGCGATAGCTCGCTTGCTCGTCGATTCACACCGTTTTCACATGCTTCTCACCGGGGTGCCGCCCCGTGCCGCCTCCAGGTTCAACCCCAGGCGCTTCACTGGACGGCATGAAGAAGCTTTGGAAGATGTTCTCCGACCTGCTGGACGTCGCCCGCGGGCGGCTCCCAGAGGACCTCGGCCCAGCCCAGGGCATTCGGCTGTTGTCCGGCGCCGCCTTGTCCTCCCTCGCTTTTGTCGCCGCGTGGGGCATCGCCGCGGGTAGCACCGACGCCGTGTTGGCGCTGAGCAACGCGGCCAAGGTCCCCATGGTCCTGCTGTTCTCCGTCTTGGCGGCGCTTCCCGCAGGGTTGCTGGCGCACCGGTTGTCCGACAGCTCCGAGTCGACGCGATCGTTGCTGCTCACCCTCGGGGGTTCGATCTTCGCCGGCAGTCTCGTCGCCGCGGTCCTCGCCCCGCTCGTCGCCGTCTACTACCTGAGCAGCGCGTGGGCCGGCCCCTACCTCGGCATGGGCTCTGCGTTCCTCGCGGTCGGTGTCGCCGCCGTGCTCCTGTTTCGAGGCGGCGTCCGGGGGGCTCCTGCGACCGAACGCAAGTCCCGGCTCATCCCCAAGCTCGTCTTTGCTGCCGTCACGCTCGGGGTGATGCCGCAGTTCATCGCGCTGGCCTCCCCGATCCTGCCCGAGCACACGATCTTCGACGAAGGTATCGACGTCGTCGACGCGATGCCCGCGGAGGTCCGGTGATGTTCGTCGCGCTGCTGCTCGCGCTGGCCGGTCCGCCGCTGGACTCGGCTCACCACGTGCACCTCGAGGGCACCCAAGTGGTCATCGATAGCCAGTGGAACACCGACACCGCCAGCGGGTTCGCCTCGTCGTTGCCGGAGACCGCCTCCGTCGAGGTCCGCGACGACCGGACGCTACGGGTCACGCTCTCGCTCGAGGACGCCAAAGCGCTTCGGGCCATCCCCCTACCCGTCCCGGAGGGTTCCGGGGTGCATCGCGTCACCTTCGATCCCGACCTGAGATTTCGCCCAAGCGCTCCGCTGGAGCTGGCGCCCCGCGGAACCCAGAGTGTCAGTCCTCGCCTGCACGGGTCCGACTTGCGCCGGGTCGACGCCGCCTTCGGACAAGCGCCACGGGGCGGTGCCCTGGCCCGCTACGTTCGCACCGACGACCTCGAGGACGGGGGCGGACTCCCCGGGCGGTTGCGAGATACGGCTGGGCAACGCCAGCGAATGCTGCTCTTGGGTGCGGGAGCGCTGCTGTTCGTCGTCACAACACTCCTGGCCGTCGCCCGAGCGGTCCGACGCCGGGCCGAGGTCGAACACGCCGACGCGCTGTTGGCCGCGGAGATCGAAGCCCTCGGCGGCGCTTGACTTCAGGGACGGCCGTCCGGCGCTCAGTTCGGGACCTTGTCGTCCCAGTTCCAGTAGCAGAGATCTGGGCCAAGGCAGAAGTTGCCGCCGACGTCGAAATCCACGCAGACGCCCTGGCGGCACTGTGAACCGGAGCTGCAGCTGGCAAGCTCGCGTCGCTTGGGGGCACACGTACTGCCCTGGCAGAACCCACCCGCTTCGCAGATAGCGTCCTCATCCCCACAGTGGTCCCCCAGCTGCGCCTCCGGAAGACAGCGGCGCCCCTCGAACGGGTTGTCCGGATTGGGGTAGTAACAGTTCAGCGACTGACACTCAGAGGGAAGGCCGCACGGTGACCCCTCCGGGAGCGTGCCGAAACAAATGAACTCCGGGTCCGTCTCAGCGGGATCCTTGGGATCGAAGTCGGGGTTGTCGCCGCAATAGTTCGTGCCTGCGGCACAGGGGGTCGATTCGTCGCAGGCCACTGCGAGCCCGGTCGGAGGCACACAAGGCCAAATGTCCTGTCCTTGGACCTCTGCGCAGACCAGGTTCTCGGCGTCGCAGGTGTGAATCTGGTCTTCACAGGACACTGGAGCGGACGCGGACACCGGCCCGGCGCACTCCGTCCCATTGCAGCACTCCGAGTCCGCACAGGACCCGCAGCCCGTCAGTCCGCCACACTCCAGAGCGTTGCACTCACCGGTGAAGAACTCGGCGTTGCACGTAAACCCCTGCGAACTGAAGAGCTCCGCATTGAAGCTGCACGCGGCCGCGGTGACCGCCGTCAGTCCCGGACCGCTCATCGAGACCTCAACGTCGGGGTTGCCCTCGCTAGCGGAGGAACAATAGGCAAGCAGGTAGGACCGGTCCGGGTATTCGTCCACGCGTGCCGCAATCGAGGCAAACGCGGTCGTCCAGTCTTCCGGCGTCGGAGCGAGGAAGGAACCATCGCGGCCAATGGCCCGCAGCTGCTGGTCATCGATGTCACCGCTGACGCCGATCGAGATCACCTGGTTGGTGGTGTCGTCGATCTGCGCGGTGTCGAGGTCGGCATTCGACGTATCGAGACCGTCGGTCACAACAACGACAGTTCCGGTGGTCAGGACCCCACCCCAGGTGACCGCATCTCGGAGTTCCCGAATTCGGGTGGTTGCCCGGATCCCCTCGGCCGTAGCGTTGAACAGAGCCGTGCTCTGCCCGCCACTCGCAAGTTCGACGACGGGTGCGGGGTCCTCGGCCAGCGCTTCGAGTGCCGTATCGACCGCTTGCAAGTCGCGGGTAAACGGGACGTATTCCGCGACCCGGAAGCCGAATACGAACACCGACACGTAGACCTCGGGTTCGCCAGGCTTCGCCTCCAGGGAGCTGACAAGGGTCCGCAGCTCGTTGACCAGCGCCGGAAGATCCTCGCTCTCGGTCAGCGAGTTCGACACGTCGACGACCAGCGTCACGTAGCTCTCAACCGACGTGTCGAGGATCGTGGCGTCGGACTCCACATTGGTCGAGATGTCGACGTCGTTCTCACTGACCACGAACGACAGCCCCAGTTCCTCCCGCTTCTGCGGCGTCACGGCTGTCCCGGCGCAGAAGTCGAGGGCGAAGAACAGCGCGACGGCCGGCTCGGCCGAGACCTTTTGTCGACATCCATCCTCGAGGAACGAGACCTGGATGCAACTCTCGTCGACGATGCAGGTGAGGCCGGGTTCATCGAGGACATACCCGGCGTCGCACAAGCAGTACGCATTACCGGAGTCGTCGATCTCGCAGCTTCCGTTGTCGCTGCACTGCAGGTCGCCGCAGTTGGTGGTGGTGCTTCCTGTGGTCGTCCCGGACCCGGTGCTGGTCGGGCTGTCCGTGGCCGTCCCGGTATCCGTGTCCGTTCCCCCCGACAGCGTCGCGGTGGCCGTCGGTTGGCCCTCGCTGCTGTTTCCAGGAGGGGCATTTCCCGAGCCTGACCCGCCGTTCGGACAGCCCGCAAGGGTCACAAGAGAAGACAATACAAAGGCGCGCCGCGAAAAAGCCATGATCAGAACCCCCTACAGGCTACCGCCACGACGCGAACCGACCAAATGAAGCGGTCCAATGTGGGATGCAAGCCCCCGAGACCTCGGCTACGGTGCACGTGGGTGTGGCTGCGATGAGGCCCCACCCCCTGTGTGTACCGTGCGTGCCCGAGTCCTCCGCCTCGCTGTCCCCCTGGCCGCCGTCCTGGCCAGCTTTGTCCCCCCGTCCCCGTTCGCGCGGGCCGCCGAACCTGCTGTCGCCGCTACTGCTGACACGAGCAGCCCTACCCTCAAAGGACAGATCGACCTGCTCCTGGAGGCCCCGATCTTGGCCGACGCGACCGTCGGGATCCATGTCGTGGATCTGGAGACCGGCAAGGTTTTGTACCAACGAGGCCCAGAGCAGGCGCTCAATCCGGCCAGCAACGTCAAGTTGCTGACCACGGCCGCAGCCCTCGTTCTCCTCGGCCCCGAGCACCGTTACGCCACCCGCATCCTTCGCAATGACGGCGCGCTGTCCGGCTCTGTGGTCAAAGGCGACGTCTACCTGGTGGGCAGCGGCGACCCGAACCTCGTGACCGAGGACCTCACCGCGCTCGCATCCGAGCTTCACGCCCGCGGCATCCGTCGGATCACCGGCGGCGTCGTGGTCGACAGCAGCCGCTTCGACCGAGATGAGCTCCCCCCGGGCTTCGACCAAAAAGACGAGCTGGCCTCCTACCGCGCGCCGAGCAGCGCGACCTCGGTCAACTTCAACACGTTCCTCGTCCGAGCGTCCCCGGGCGCCAAGGTCGGCGACGCCGCGCTCGTCGGCCTGGACCCCCCGGTCGGCGGTATCACGCTCACCAACACCGCGACGACGGTGGCAGGCCGCGGGCGCAAGCTCTTCGCAGACGTCGAGAGCGTGGGTTCTGGGATGAAGATCGAGATTCGGGGCACGATCGGCGAAGACGCCTCGTCCGGGCGCTACCGCTACCCGATCGCCGATCCGAGCCGGAACGCCGGCGAGGTGCTCCTGTACGCGCTCAAGAAACAGGGGATCAAAGTCGGGCGCAGGAAAATCAAGGTTGGCCCCACGCCGAACAAAGCTCGTTCTCTCGCCACCCACTTCTCGGATCCGCTCAGCGCACTGATCCGTTCGGTCAACAAGTTCTCGAACAACTTCATGGCGGAGCAGGTCCTCAAGACCCTGTCTCCGACAGACAGTGCAGCAACATTCGCGGCCGCATCGAAGCGAGAGCGCGAGGCACTGACGTCCTTGGGGATCGATCTCGATGGTGCGAGGCTCACGAACGGGTCCGGACTCTACGACACCAACCGGGTGAGCCCGTCGCAGATCACCGCCTTGCTGACGGCGATGGTCGGAGATTTTCGGTACCGGGCCGACTTCCTGGCCTCACTGGCGGTCATGGGCGTGGACGGAACAACCCGGTCGCGCTTGCAGGACTCTGATGCCACCCGGTGGGTTCGGGTGAAGACAGGCACGCTGGACGGGATCTCAGCGCTCTCCGGCTATGTAGGGGCACGTGGGCGCAAGCCGATCGTGTTCAGCCTGCTGCTCAACGATCTACCTAGTGGAGGGACCTCGTCTGCCCGTGAAGTGCAAAACGAGGTCGCGCTCATGCTGTCGAGGTACGCCAGCGGACGTCCACTGCGCCCCGCCGACGAGGCTGCTGCAAACGGACCGTGAACGCCCTTGTTGCCGGCGCAACGAGCGTGAAATGCTCCACGCATGCTTCGATCCAAACTCCCGTGGCCCGTGGGAGGACTCCTCCTCGCGGCGCTATCGTTCGGAGGGCCCGCGATGGCCGCTCCGGCTGAGGAAGCCGCCGCCGCCCCTGAGCCCGACGAGCCCACCGAAGAGGAAGCCCTCGAGGACGACATCCTCGGCGTACTGGACCTCCCGCTCGCTGCCCATGAAGCCCGCGAGGCCGGCGTCACCGAGGAAGAGCTCGACGACGCCCTCGACGCTGCTGCCGAGGCTGGCCTCAGCGCCGGTGAAGCGGCCGAGGTGTTCGCGGCGGAGGCCAAAGCCACCAAGGCCAAGCGCGGCAAGCGTGCCCACTTCAACGCCTGGGTCCGCCGCCAACTCGCCGACGGAAAAACTCCGGCGGAGATCGCCAAGATGGCCGGCAAGCGTGCGAAGGCCAAGCAGCTCGACGACGCCGAGCGAGAGGTCCTCAAGGCCAAACTCGCTGCGCACAAGGCCAAGCACAAAGCCCATCGCGCCCGACTCCGCGCCAAGCGAACCAAGCTCCGCGCCAAGGGCAAGAAAGCCAAGTACAAATACGAAAAACGGCACAAGCGATTCGACGACGACCTTCGCGAGTCCCGCGAAGAGTTGATCGAGGCGCGAAAGGAGCTCGTCGACGCGAACAAGGGGTTTGCGGACGCCGCAGGTGACGTCGCGAAAGCCAAGGGCGACCTCGCCAAGGCCAAGGCTGCACTCGCCAAGGCCAAGACCGACGAGGAGAAAGCCGCAGCCCAGGCTGCTCTGGACGCCGCCAAGTCTGCGCTCGAGGACGCCGCGGACGCCAAGAGCGACGCCAAGGACGCTCGCGAGGACGCGCGGGAGGACCATCGCGACGCTCACGGCGAAGCGAAGGAGGACCGCAAAGAGGCCAAGGAGGACCGCAAAGAAGCCAAGGCCGATCGCAAGGAAGACCGCAAAGAGGCCAAGGCCGACCGCAAGGAAGACCGCAAAGAGGCCAAGGGCAAGGGTCCCAAAGGCAAGGGTCCCAAAGGCAAGGGTCCCAAAGGCAAGGGCCCCAAAGGCAAGGGTCCCAAAGGTAAGGGTCCCAAGGGCAAGGGTCCCAAAGGCAAGAAGTGAAGGACGCCATGATCATGCAACGCTTGCTCACCCCCATGTTTGTGCTCGGACTCTCGCTCGGCCTCGCCGGGTGCGATGACGGAGCGAAGGAACCGGCCAAAACCGCCAAGAAGGGCGACAAGGCCGCGGCGTCCTTCTCCGCATCAGCGGCCGTGTCGTCCGCCTTGG
>CAJXVA010000521.1 GCA_913061055.1 uncultured Pseudomonadota bacterium | reverse complement strand
ACGAGATGTAGAGAGGTCTCGTGGGCTCGGAGATGTGTATAAGAGACAGTTGCCACACTCGGGCCCGCGGGTTCGGACGAGAAGGCCGACTACCCCGATGTTGCGCTCGAGCTGGCACAGCGGGTTCGAGCCGATGTCGGCGCGTTCGGCGTGCTGGTGTGCGGGACCGGCCAAGGGATGGCGATCACCGCCAACCGCGTCGCGGGGATCCGGGCCGTCGTTTGTTCAGACACGTTCAGCGCCGACATGGGCAGGGCCCACAACGACGCGAACGTCCTGTGTGTTGGTGCACGGGTCGTGGGGCTGGGTCTGGCGGGCTCGATCTTCGACGCCTTCGTTGCCGGCACGTTCGAGGGCGGCCGGCACCAGCGCCGCGTCGACAAGATCAACGCCCTGGACGCCTGAGCTGCGGGCTCGAGCGCTGAACCCGGGTGCGGGCGGCGGGTGCGGGTCCGTCATTCGCGGTATCATCCTCGCGAGCTCGTGCAGTGTCCGGTTTGCGGTAGCCCGAGCACCAAGGTGCTCGATTCCCGAGAGGGACGGGACGGTCGTTCGATTCGACGCCGCCGGACGTGTAATGAGTGCGGCCATCGTTTCACCACGCATGAGCGGGTGGACGAGCAGCTGCCCGCCGTGGTCAAGCGAGATGGGGCAAAACAACCCTTCGACCGGCGAAAGCTTCTGCGGGGTCTGGAGGCGGCTTGTCGAAAGCGCGGCATCAAGAACGACCAGCTCGAGAGCATCGTTCAGCAGGTCGAGCAGTGGTGCACCACGCGGGGGGATCGCGAGATTCTCGCCTCGGAGGTCGGCGAGCGGGTGATGGAGATTCTGCACGAACTCGACGAGGTCGCCTACGTCCGGTTCGTTTCCGTCTATCGCAGCTTTGAGACCATCGCCGAGTTCGAGCGACTGCTGCACGAGATGGAGAAGCGTCAGCGGGTCAACATCGAAGGACAGCGGACGCTGTTCGAATCGGCGGGCAATGGCAAGAAGAACAAGCGCAGCGAACCCCGGTGACGCCGAACTCGACCGCGCAATGATGCGGCGGGCGGTCGTGTTGGCGCGACGCGGACTTGGAGCGACCTATCCCAACCCCGCGGTCGGAGCCGTGGTGGTGCGTGGTGGCGTTGTCGTCGCGACCGGGCGCACAGCGCCGACCGGAGGTCCGCACGCCGAGGCGCGGGCGCTGGGGAAGGCCGGGGAAGCCGCGCGAGGGGCCACGCTCTACGTCACGCTCGAGCCGTGCTCGCATCACGGTCGCACCCCTCCGTGCACCGATGCGATCAAGCAGGCTGGGGTTGCGCGCGTCGTCTACGGGGTGGAAGACGTCGCGGCGCACGCTTCAGGCCGCGCCACAAAGATCCTGCGCAAGGCGGGCATCGACGTGACGGTGGGCGTCGAGGCACAGCGGTGTTTCGCAGTTCACGAGCACTACCTGCATCACGCTCGCACAGGCCAGCCGTTCGTCACGCTCAAGACCGCGGCCAGCCTCGACGGTCAGGTCAGCGTTCGCACCGGCGACAGCAAGTGGATCACCTCAGAGCGCTCTCGCAAGGTGGGACACGGCCTGCGGGCGGAACACCACGCGATCGCCGTGGGCATCGGGACGGTCCTCGCCGATGACCCGTCGCTGAGCGTTCGGTTGGTGCGCGGCGTCGACCCGCGCCGCGTCGTGTTCGACTCGACGCTGCGCCTCGCCGGCGCGCGGAAGAAGACCATCTGCTCGCCGGGCACGCTGGTGTTGCATACCGCTGCGGCACGCGCCGCGGACGCGGATGCCCTGCACGATTGCGGGGTGGAAACGGTGCGTGTGCAGGCGACCCGGAATGGCCGCGTGAGCGTGCGCGCGGCAGTCCGCGCGTTGGGCCGCCTCGACGTGCGTTCGCTGCTCGTCGAAGGCGGCGGCAACCTCGTGGGAGCGTTCGCGAAGGCGGCTCAGTGGGATCGGTGGTTCTGGTTTTGTGCCCCCAAAGTCCTCGGTGAGGGCACCGCAGCGGTGGCTGGCGTGAGTTGGGCGAAGGTGGCGAGCACGCCTGCGCTCGAGGTGGAGCGACGCACGGTGCTGGGGGATGACGTGCTCACTGTGCTTCGACCTCGGCGTGACGCTCCGTAATTCGCCTGCTACAACCGCGGCGTGTTCACGGGCTTGGTGCAAGCAACCGGCACGTTGGTCCAAGTGACCGACGTTCGCGACGGTCGTCGCCTGACCCTGGAGTGTCCCTTCGATGCGCGTGACCTCGAGCTCGGAGCGTCGGTCGCCGTCGACGGCGTCTGCCTGACGGTGGTGGAGGCCGGCGGTGGCACGGCATCGTTCGACGCGGCGTTCGAGACCTTGCGCGCAACCACGCTCGGATCCAAAGACGTGGGGGCGAAGGTCAACCTGGAGCCGGCGCTACGGCTCGGTGATGCACTCGGTGGCCACCTTGTCTCCGGGCATGTCGATGGCGTGGGCCAGCTGCGCACGCTCGAGCTTCGCGGCGATGCCTGGGAGGTGTGGATCGATGCCCCCGCGCCATTGCACCGCTACATTGCCCCCAAGGGCTCCGTCACCGTGCAAGGCGTCAGCCTCACGGTCAACGACGTGGATGGCGGCGGGTTCATGGTCGGCATCATCCCGCACACGTTGTCCGTCACCACGCTCGGCGGTTTGTCCGTCGGCAGTCCGGTCAACCTGGAGGTGGACGTGCTCGCGCGGTACGTCGCCCGACTTCTGCAGTGCGAGGGCGAGGCCGCTGCGCCGCGCTCCCGCGTGACCCGATCTCTGCTTCAACAGGCGGGCTTCGCCACCGAGGACGAACGATGAAGAACGAAGAAAAGCGAATCGATATCGAGGCCCTCGAACGAGCCATCGAGGCCTATGGCCGCGGGAAGATGGTGGTGCTCGTCGACGACAAAGAACGCGAGAACGAGGGCGACCTGGTGATCGCGGCCGAGCATTGCGGCCCGGACGACATCAACTTCATGTGCAAATACGGCCGGGGATTGATCTGCCTAGCCCTCACCCCCGAACGGGTCGATGCGCTGCGGCTTCCCATGATGGTGCCGACCGATCCCGGCGACATGGGCACCGCGTTCACGGTCTCTGTCGAAGCACGCCATGGCGTCACGACGGGGATCTCAGCGGCGGACCGGGCGGAGACCGTTCGTGTCGCGGCCGACCCGGAGTTCACCGCGGACGACCTCGTCAGCCCGGGGCACATCTTCCCGCTTCGCTCCCAGCCCGGGGGCGTGCTCGTGCGCTCCGGGCATACCGAAGGCGCGGTCGACCTGTCCCGCCTTGCTGGCTGCAAGCCTGCCGGTGTGATCTGCGAGATCATGCGTGACGATGGCGAGATGGCTCGGATGGACGACCTCGAGGTGTTCGCGAAGGAACACGACCTGCCGGTCCTGAGCATCGCCGACCTGATCGAGTACCGCCTGGGCAAGGAAGACCTCGTCGAGGAGGTCGAGCACCCCCCGTTGGCCTCGGCCGTGCTCGGGGTCAACCCTGACGCGGGTTGGTCCGTTCGCACGTGGCGTTCCTCCGTCTCCCCGGACACGCACTACATGACGATGTCCAAGGGCGACCTCTCCGACGGCGGCCAGGAGGAACCCGTGCTCCTTCGAGCCCAGCGCGCCAACATGCTGCGTGACGTGTTTGGGTTCGGGGATGGAGCCGGGAGCCGAGTCCGTAGCGCGTTGTCGCAGATCGACCGGGCAGGGCGCGGCGTGTTTTTGTACATCATCGGGCAAGAGGCGCAGGACGTCCGCTCGCTGGTCGGCGCGGCTGGGGACGAGCCGGGGGAAGGTGGATTGGGGCTTCGCCCCGCCGAGCAGGGATTCCGGCAGTTCGGACTCGGTGCTCAGGTGCTTCGTACGCTGGGCCTGCGCCGGATCCGGGTGCTGACGAACAACCCGCGGCGGATCATCGGTTTGCGCGGCTACGGCATCGAAGTCGCTGGAACGGTTCCCCTGGAGGTTCAGGCGTGAGGTCCCGGCCATCGGTGCTGCTGATCGTCAGCGGCGGCATCGCGGCCTACAAGGCACCTGCGCTCGTACGGGCGTTCGTCAAGCGCGGCCACGAGGTCCAGGTCATCGCGACCCCGGCCGCGCTCAGCTTCACAACCGAGCTCTCTTTGTCGACGGTCAGCGGCCGACCCGTTCGCACATCACTGCTCGACCCAGCGCAAGAAGGCACCGTTGGGCACATCGAACTCGCGGACTGGCCTGACCTCGTCGTGGTGGCCCCGGCGACCGCGGACCTGATGGCAAAAGCCGCGCACGGTCTCGCTGGCGACCTCGCGTCGACCGTGTTGCTGGCGACCACGGCCCCGGTGTTGTGGGCGCCGGCGATGAACACCAACATGTGGAACCACGCGGCCACGGTGGCCAACGTTGCGACGCTTGCCGAGCGCGGGGCATCCTTCGTCGGGCCCGACGCCGGAGAGCTGGCGTGTGGCTGGGTGGGGCAGGGGCGCATGATCGACCCCGACATCATCGCGGACCGGGCTGACGCGATGCTTCGCGGGTCCTCGTCCTGGTCCGGCAAGCGGGTGCTTGTGTCCGCCGGCCCGACCCGCGCGTATCTCGACCCGGTTCGTTTCTTCTCCAACGCCTCGACCGGAGCGATGGGGTTTGCCCTCGCTGAGGTCGCGGCGTCACGGGGCGCGGACGTGGTGCTGGTCAGCGGCCCCGTGCAGCGCAACACGCCCGCGGGGGTTCGCCGAGTGGCGGTGGAAACCGCCGAGCAGATGCTCGCGGCGATGGACGCCGAACTCTCCGAGGGCGATGTCGACCTCGTCGCCATGGTCGCTGCGGTTTCCGACCTCGTGTCCTCTCAGCCCTCCTCGCACAAACTGCCCAAGGACGACATGACCAAGGCGCTTGCGGGGGGCCTGCTCGTCGAGGGCGTCGACGTGTTGACGACGCTGACCAGCCGTCATGCCAAGCGCACCCACTTCTTGGGTTTTGGAGCTCAGACGGTGGACCCGCCCGCCGACGACTCGACGATTCGAGCCGCGTTGACTCGAGCGGGGCAAACCAAGCTCCGCAAGAAGGGGGCACACTCGATCTTCGTCAACCGCGTGGGTGTGCCCGGCGTCGGTTTCGGTAGCGATACCAACACCGGCGTCCTGCTCTTGGACGGCGGCGACGATGTTCGCGACGCCGGCCCTCCACGTTTGAAGGCGGAGCTCGCCGGTTGGCTCCTCGAGCAGCTCATCACCGAGGTGGCTGACGGATGAGCGAGGAACTCGAAATGCTCGCCCGCCAGGTCGCGCTTCGTCTGCGGCGCCTCCAAGGGTCCCACGACACCCAGTACGTCCGGGTGGGCACGGCGCCTCCGGGAACAGAACCTCAGGCCTCCGCCGTCGTGGCTCAGGCCAACGCCTCGACACACCAGCCTGCGCAGATCGAGCCGAGACGAGCCCCGGCACCGGCTCAGCGAGCCCCATCGCGAAATGCCGGCAAGTCGGTCGACGCCCAGGCTGCGCTGCGAAGCCAGGCGGAGAGCTGGAGCGCTGCGACGAAGCTCGAGTACCTGCGCAAGAAAAACGTCGGCGACTGCCAACGATGCGGGCTGTGCCAGACACGAAAGAACATCGTGTTCGGAATCGGCAACGCCGAAACGAAGATCATGTTTGTCGGGGAGGCTCCCGGCGGCGATGAGGATCGCACCGGCGAGCCCTTTGTCGGGCGGGCGGGGCAGCTGCTCGATCAGTGGCTTGTTGCGTTGGGTATGTCCCGAGGGGACGTATACATTGCGAACGTTCTTAAATGCCGGCCTCCTGGGAATCGTGATCCCAAACCTGTTGAGGTCGAGCGCTGTTCGCCGTTTCTTCGGGCGCAAATCCGTGCGATCAAACCGGCGGTCGTCGTTGGGCTCGGGCGCCACGCTGGGATGCTTCTGTCGCGCCGCGACGATATGTCTCTTAGGGCCATGCGAGGCGCCCGTCTGGAATACGACGCGACCTCGCCCAAAGAGGCGCCTCGGAGTCTCGTCATCCCGCTCGTGGTGACCTACCATCCTGCGTACGTGCTGCGGCAAAGCGGAGAAGCCGAGACCGACGCGACTGGTCTGGTGATGACGGACCTGCGTCGCGCATTGGACATCGCGCAGCAGAGCGTCCACCCCACGCCGTGAGCACGCCGTCAAGTCTTCGGCGAATCTCTGCGTCGTTGGTGATGTGCGGGGACGATCTCGGAAGAGATCCTGAAAACGGTTGACGCCGATGGGCCGCCCTTCTAAGTTGGCCACCCCCGAGGGATGCGGGGTCCAGGCGCATGACGAAGGCTGAACTCATCGAGAGAATCGCGCGTTCACGCAACCTGCCGCCCGACATCACCAAGAAGGACATTGCGGCCATCCTCGGCATTGCGTTCGAGGAACTCGCAACGTACTTCGCGAAGGCGAAGGTTACGCGAACAACGTCTCCCCGGTTCACGTTCCCGAGGTTCGGAACGTTCACCAAGAAGAAACGACCTGCCCGCCGTGGGGTCAACCCACGCACGTTGGAGCCGATGCAGATCGATGCGTCGTGCACGGTTGATTTCAAGGCGAGCAAAGAGCTCCGAGACCAGATGAACGGCGCCGTCGCGAAGGCGACCAAGACCGCCAAGACATCGCGCCGATCCGCAGCGAAGAGCACGGCTCGAACCACTGCCCGAAGCTCCAGCAGGACGACCGCGAAGGCGAGCTCGTCGTCAGCCAAGACCGTGTCTCGGGCGAAAGTCGCTCCGAAGAAACGGAACGCCAAGGTTACGGCGGCGAAGTTGGCCAAAGTCGCCCCCAGCGGCCGGCGGCTCACGCCGAGGGACGAGGACGCGGAGTTGGACGCGTTGATCGATGACGAGAGCCTGTTCGTCGAGCTGCCTGCGACACGGCTCAAGCGAGTGCGCCCCGGCCAATCTGAGGCCCCCTCCAAGTCCCAATCCAAGTCTCGCTCGTCGGACAAGCCCGGCTCGACCGAGACCGGCTGAGTCGGCGACGGAGTCTGCTCGGGACCCCCTGCCAGGGCCGTCGGCAAGTTCACGTC
>CAJXVA010000520.1 GCA_913061055.1 uncultured Pseudomonadota bacterium | reverse complement strand
CCCTCTTCGTGCCTTGGCCTGGACTCTGCTGACACCCCTCTGACCATTCCACCGAGTTGGGGACGGCCCCTAGCATGCAACAACTGCCCCCCCTCCATCCCGTCCTCGCCGAGTACTTCGCAACGCTGCGCGCGGGTCGAGGCCTCGCGTATGCACTCATCGCGATGGCGGTGGCGGGGTTCCTCGGTGGTATTGGCTACGTCGTCGCGCAGTCTCGGTTCGAGGCGTGGACGCTCGTCGCGGTGGTGCCATCCTTCTTCGTCGGGGCGCTGGCGCTGCGGGTCTACAACCGAACCCACAACCCGCTGGGGACGCCCGAGGCCCAGGCCCTCCTGCGAGGCACTCTCGTGGGGTTCTACGTCCGTGAGACCACGATGAAGGCCGCGGGGGCTCAGCTTGGCAAGATCTACGGGATCGTCTTGGAGCTGCCCGGCGGCAAGGAAGCCCACATCAACCCGCGCAGTCCCGAGCACCGAGCCGCACTGATGCAGGCGCTTGCACAGCAGTGCCCACACGCCCGCCCGACGCCTCCGCCGCGCTGAGCCGAGCACCAAGACGGGACGGGGCCGTGCAGGGAACGGGGTCGTGGGGGTTGGTATGATCGCGTCGGTGATGGTTCGTGTTCGAGTGATGCACAGCAGCGTGGTCGCGGGGCTGTGTCTCTTGGCAGCCTGTGTGGATGACGTCTCCGGCGGATCCGAGGGGACGACCGGTCCATCGGAAACGACAAGCGACGCGACGTCGACAACGAACCAGTCCGAGTCGAGTCGCGCGCCCGATTCGACGTCGGGTGACTCGAGCACGAGCGCTGCGAGCACGAGCGCGGCGAGCACGAGCGCTGCGAGCACGGGCGCTGCGAGTACGGGCCGCTCGTCGAGCGGTGACACGACGACCGGCAGCGTGGGTTGCGAGGGCGACTTCGATTGCGAAGGGACTGTCGAAGGTCCGTGCGAGGTCGCCGTCTGCGACCTCACTGCTGGGCTTTGCGTCGCAGAAGCAGACGATCGTCGAGACGGCCAGAGCTGTGATGACGGCAATCCCTGTTCAGCGATGGCCGTCTGCGACTCCGGAGAGTGCCTGCAAACGTCGGTGGTCGATTGCGGCGAGATCGACACGGAATGTGCCACGGGCGTCTGCGACCCGACCGAAGGCGGCTGCGTTCCCGAGCCTGTGCGGGTTGGGACGGTGTGTGTCATGGGGGTTGCGCAGTGCAACGTTGGAGCGTGCGATGAGGCTGGCGAGTGCGCCCTGACGCAGGTGGCCGATGGGACTCCGTGCGATGACGCCAACCTGTGCACCAGCGAAGATCAATGCGTGGCCGGGAGCTGCGGCGGCGCGGCGCAGCCGGGGTGCACCAGCTACTTCTCCGAGAACTTCGAGACCTGCAGCCTCGCCGGATGGACGCTGAACCCTCAGTGGGAGTGCGGTGTGCCGGAGTTGGTTGGGCCGGTCGCCGCCGTGCAAGGCACGGATCTGCTCGGCACTGACCTCGACGACGCCTATGACGACGGCCTGGCGTTCACCACGTCCTTCGCCCAGCTGCCTGAGGTCTCTTTGGTGGGGGCCGTGCACCCAACCCTTCTGTATCAAGCCTACGTCGACACCGAAGGGGGGACGGCCGACGGCTACAACGTTCAGATCAGCACGGACGGCGGCGCGAGTTTTTCGGTCGTGACCAGCGTACAGCCCACCTATCCGCTCCTGGTTGGAGGGGAGCCGGCCTATGGGGGGTCGTCGGTGGAGTGGGCTCCCGTGAGCGTGGACTTGACCGCGTTTGCGGGGCAGTCCGTCGCGCTTCGGTTTGCGTTTCAATCGGACGGCATGCTCAACGAGGCAGGCGTCTACATCGACGCGGTGCAGATCGTCGAAGGCGACCAAATCCCGGTTGCGATTACGACGGCGTCGTTGCCCAATGCGTTGGAGCAGAACTCCTACAGCTTCGCGCTCTCGTCCGGTGGGGGCACGGGGGACGGCGTTTGGACCATCGTGGACCAGACGAACGCGGCGTGGCTGGCGGTCTCTGGATCGGGCGACCTGTCTGGGGTCCCGGGGCCAGGCAGCGTGGGCCCGGCATCGGTGACGCTGCGGATCGAGGAGCCGACGAACCCGTCCAACTTTGCGGAGATGGAGTTTGCCTTCGATGTTGCCGGGCTTGTCTACCTCGACGACATCGAGGCCGCATGCCCAGGTGGGTTCACGCTCGCTGGAGACTGGCAGTGCGGCGCGCCCACATCGGGACCCTTCTTCGCGTTCTCAGGGACGCAGGTGCTGGCGACCAACCTCGGCGGAGATCACAGCACCAACCTGTCGTGGGCGAGCAACACCGCCAGCTCGGGGCCGATCAGCCTCTTGGGGATGACGTCTCCGCAGCTGAGTTTCCGCGTCTGGTACGAGACCGAAGGGCAGACGTATGATGGCTTCAACCTCAAGGTGAGCACCAACGGTGGGGCCTCGTATGAGCTGGTGACCGAGGTGACGCCCGCCTATCCGCTGACGATCGATGGACAGGCGGCGTGGGGCGGGGGCGCCTCTGCGCTGGGCTGGCAGGAGTACGCGGCGGATCTGTCCGCGTATGCCGGCATGAGCGTGTCGCTGCAGTTCGCGATGCGGAGCGATGGTTCGGTCAACAACCCTGGCGTATACCTCGATGACCTCGCGATCTCGGACTGACTGCGGCCGTCCTGGACGGTCGCGTTGGGTCGGGGGGACATCCTCCCGGCGGACGCGGTAGCCTCGACGCATGGCGAAGAAGGACCCGCTGGAGACGGTGCGCACGATCATCGAGGCGCTGCCGGAGACCAGCGAGAAGCTCAGCCACGGCTCGCCCACGTGGTGGGGCGGCAAGAAAACCTTCGCGTGCTTTCACAGCGGCGGCTACGACGAGGGGCGGCGCGCGGTGTGGATCAAGGCTCCCGAAGGCGCACAGGAAGACCTCATCGCCGCGGACCCCGACAAGTTCTATCGGCCCAAGTATCTGGGACCCAGCGGCTGGGTGGCGATGAGACTGGAGGGCAAGGTCGACTGGGACGAGGTGCGCTTCCTGCTGCTGCAGGGCTACCGAATGGTCGCGCCCAAGCGAGCGTTGGCCCAGCTGGACGACTGAGTGACTACGGCGGCGCGACATCCCCCTGCAGGTCGACGATCCGCTCTCCGGCGATGTAGAGCGTCTGGTCGAGGACGAGGTGATGGGGCCCAACCCAGGCTTCCGTTTCGCCTGCGATGAAGTCGGGAAGCTCGGGCACCAGCGCTTCGAGGTCGGGTTCGGTCGAGAGGATGACGGCGGTGGGCCAAGGTCCCGCGGCGTGCGGGAGTGGAAAGATGGACTGGTCCAGGTTGCGCACCAGCACGTACTGAAGGTGGAGCAGGTCCCCGAGCATCGATCCCACGAGGACCTGCGACCACGCGCCGTCGGGTGACTGAGAGACCGTCAGACCTCCGATGGGCGAGGGTACGGCCTCTTCGGTGTTGGCCAGCGGCGGCGCGTCGCAGGGTGCGATGCGTCCAGGGCCCTCGGGTGCGCCGCATGAGGATCCGCCCAGCGTGAGCTGTTGGGTGAGCGTGCCGTCGGAGAGACGAAGTGCCACCTCGCGGAGGTTGGAGCGCATGTCGTGGGGGTAGTCGGAGAGCCAAATACAGACCGCGGTGCCGTCGGCCGAGACCCACATCTCCTCGTCGGACCGCAGGCCAAGCGCTTCGTCTGGAGTCCCGTCATCGGTCGCGCACGGCGGGTCGGTGGGCAACCTCGCCAGTGGAGTTTCGCCTCCGGAGCGATCGAGCATGCGGACGACGCCGTCTTCGCCGAGCACCGCAGCGCGCTCTCGCCCTGGCAGCCAACGCGCCGCGACCGAAGGTGTCGTGGAGCGCTGCTCGAGCGTGGTGCCCCCAAGATCGACAACCCTGACACCCGACGCTCCCGCCACGAGGAGCTCCGTGGGGTTTGGCGGCGGCGCCTCCGCGGTCTCCTGAGGCGGGGATTCAGGTGGGGGCTGGGGCTCCGGGTCGGTTGTGAACGAAGCAGGCTCGGGTGCCACGGCGACGGGCTCGGCTCTACAGGCGCTGAGGGTCAACAACGAGAGGGCAAGCCGGCGAACCATGCGAACCGTGAACGCGCAGAGGCCTGGGTCTTCTTCCAACGCGCGCCGGAAGGCCCGTGTCGGGGCTCGCCGCGGCTGCTAGCCTCTTCGCATCATGGGTAGGACGCTCTTGATGTTGGCTTTGATCGGTCTCGCCGGATGTGGGTCCGGTCCTACGAGCGAGGAACCCGAGTATGAGACGGACGCGGAGGGCTGCGTGATTGTCGACCCAGACGCGACGTTCGAGGCTCGGATCGAGCCATGCGAAGACGCGGGGTGCACCACGGTCGACACCACGGTCTGGTTTCCCGACCTCGACGAAGAGGACACCACCGTCGTCGACATCACCCTCGAGGCGACGTGTGTCGCGCAGGCTCCCGGGGACACGGAGGAGGGCGCCCGAGTGTGGAGGCTCGGCAACTGCGAGGGCCCGGCCGCGCCTCCATCGGCTTCGATTGTGCTCGAGCTCAACGCTGAGACGATGCCGGCGATCGCTGCCGGCGACGAGGTGCGCGTGGGAGTGCACTGGCGCCGCTCGCCGTATGGGTACTCGGAGCATCGCTCCTGGTCCCTGCGTACGGCGGACGGTGACCTGCTGCTTCTTCACTCTTCTCAGGACAACTTGCCGCCGGCTGCGTTCGCTGCACCGTTCGCATTCTCAGCCGAGCCGCAGGAGTGCGTGGACACAACGACGGGGGCACCGGTGACGGGACGGATGCAGGTCGAAGTCGAGGTCGATGGTGATCGTGTCGTGATCCCGGCCGGTCATCGACGCGTCGTGGGAGACCAGGGGGAGTTTCTCGCGGTCGTCGAACGAGCGTCCTATGCGAGCAACATGCAAGGAATCCTCGGTGGGTGGACTCGGTTTCGCATCCTCGTCGTCTCCGGCGCGTAGCTCGGCTGGGACGCCACGGGATCTCTTGCTCCGCGCGTTCCGGCGAGGCGGGCCCTAACCGCTGGCTCCCCAAGAAAAAACCCGCCCCGGAGAATGCCGGGGCGGGTACGTGCGTGATGGACGGTTGGCTGCAGGGAGTTCGTTATGCGGCGTTCTTGCGGCCGCGTTGGGCGAAGCGCTTTCGGTCGGTGCGATCCTTGCCGCGCTTGGCGAAGGCCTTCTTGCCGCCGCGTCGGTTGGCTTTGCGGGCCTGCTTGCCGTCGCGCTTGGAGCTCTTGCGGGCTTCTTTGTCGCCGCGCTTGGCCTTCTTGCCTTTGCGGGCCTTCTTG
Organism: uncultured Pseudomonadota bacterium; assembly: GCA_913061055.1. Classification (GTDB taxonomy): domain Bacteria; phylum Myxococcota_A; class Polyangia; order Nannocystales; family Nannocystaceae; genus CAJXVA01. The sequence goes on along the minus strand of CAJXVA010000520.1, from coordinate 1,734 downwards.
TCGCCGCGCTCGGCCTTGTCACCTTTGCGGGCCTTCTTGTCGCCTTTGCGGGCTTTCTTGGCGACCCGCATTTCGGCCATGGTGACTTCGCCATCGCTGTCGGCGTCGATCTTGGAGAAGTGTTTCTCCATCTTGGTGCCGGCGACTTCGCTGGCGCTCAGGGAGCCGCTGCCGTCCGCGTCGCGTTTCGCGAAGCGTTGCTTCATGCGAGCCCGATGGTCTCGGTCTTTGCCCTTCTTGCCCTCTTTGCCTCGATGGGCCTTGTGGTGGGCGCGCATCTCGTCGCGCGTCAGTTCACCGTCGCCGTCAGCGTCGATCTTGGAGAAGCGTTTCTCCAGTTTGGTTCCGGCCACTTCGGCGGCGCTCAGGGTCCCGCTTCCGTCAGCGTCGTGTCGCTGCATCTTGTTGGCCTTTTGGCCGCGCTCTCGAGCTGGGGCGTCAGCGGGAGCGGCGAAGAGGAGGGAGGCGGGGACGAGGAGTTGGAGCAGTGCGTTCATGGCGAAGAGTCCTTACAAACTAAGCTTGCGGGGACTCGAGGCGATCCGCAGCCCGCCTTGCGGAGCGCTTTCGAAGTGGGGCCCGTTCGTGAACGCGACGTGAACGAGGCGACCCAGATTGCCTCTTGGAGCCGTACTACGTGATGAACACACAGATCTTGTGCCCGTCCAGGTCGCGGAAGTAGCCGCCGTAGAAGGGGCCCTCGCCCCGGGGTCCGACCGCACCCTCATCCTTCGCGCCCAAGCGAAGCGCGACCTCGTGCACCGCGGCGACTTCGGCTCGCGTCTCGGCGCGAATCGCTGTCATGCTGCCGTTCGCCGCGGTGGCGGGCTTGCCGTCGAACGGGACCACGACCGCGAACTTCGTGCCGCTGGGGTCGCGGCCCCAGTAGATTTCACGTTCGTTCTCGTAGAGCAGCGTTGCCCCGAGCGGGGCGAGGACCGCGTTGTAGAACTCTCGGGCCTTGGCGAGGTCCCGGGTGCCCACCGTCGTGTATCCGATCATCGCGGGAGCATACTTCCGTTCCGCATCAGGCCGACCCGAGAGCTGCGTCTTTGCTCGAGGGTATCTCGGCAGGCTCGACCCGGGCTCGGAGGTCGTCGCCGAACTTGACGACCTAAAAGTAAACGACCGTTTCAATCGAGCGCGGCCGTCGACGAAAAAGAGCCCACCCCCGGGGATGGGGTGGGCTGGCTCAGAGGGTGTAACTCGTTGGGGTTTTACCGGTTGCCTCGCTTTCCGCCACGCTTGGACTTGCCTTCGCCCTTGCCTGACCGTTTACCTTTTCGGTGTCCAGCGCGCAGTTCCTCCTGCGTCAGCTGGCCATCGTCGTTGGTGTCGATGCGGGAGAAGTGGCGTGCGAGGCGGCTCCCTTCGACTTCACTCTCACTGAGGCTGCCGTCTCCATTGGCGTCTTGGGCGGCGAAGCGCTCGGCGTGACGGGCCTCGTGCGCTGCCTTCATCTCCTCCTTGCTCAGCTCACCGTCGCCGTCGGCATCGATCTCGGAGAAGGCCTCAGCGAGGCGGGTTCCCTCGACTTCGGCGGCGCTGAGGCTGCCATTGCCGTCTTTGTCGAGCTTCTTGCCGCGCTTGCCTTTGCCGCGCTTGCCTTTGCGCCCCTTGTGGCCCGCCTTCAGCTCCTCTTTGGTCAGCTCCCCGTCTCCATCGGTGTCGATCTCGGCGAAGTGCTCTGCGAGCCGGGTGCCCTCGACCTCATCGGCGCTCAGGGTGCCGCTG
>CAJXVA010000519.1 GCA_913061055.1 uncultured Pseudomonadota bacterium | reverse complement strand
GGTCTCGTGGGCTCGGAGATGTGTATAAGAGACAGGGTGGGGATTCGAAGTCACCCCCGACCGCTTTCCACCCGAGGTCGGCTTTGTCGGCGCCGTCAGCTACGACAAGGGCTGCTACCTCGGCCAGGAGCCGCTGGCTCGGATTCACGCCCGCGGTCAGGTCAACCGGGTCATGGTGCGGGTCTCGATCGAGGGGGCAGCGGAGGCTCCCGCCGGGCTCTCCCACGTGGACCGGCCCGAAGCCGGAACGCTGACGACCGTCGCGGGTAATCAGGGGTTGGCCGTGATCCGCCGAAGCTTCGCGGAGACCGGGCAATCACTGAGCGCCGACGGTGTCACGGTGACCGTGCGCTCGGGACCGCTGGGCGACGACCCGGGCATCGGCAGCCGCAAGGGGTGAGGTCGGCGGAGCGATGCTCGGAGGGGCTCTGGCGGGCCAGACGTCACCATAGGTAGACGCTGGTCCCGTCCACAGCAACCCAGTGCCCGTACGCGCGATACGTGGGCGGAAGGCGCCCATTGGACCCTCCATCTCGACCGCCTTGCCGAAGCGCCGGGTGCCACCAAACGATGGAATCCACGATGTGGGGCAGGTTGCCGATCAGCTCGGAGGATTGCACCCGGTCGGCGTCCTCCAGCCAGGCCTGGGTGGCCTGTGGGCTCGCCCCGAACCGCAGGTGGAGCGACTGTGGAGACTGGTGGCCAAACATCTGAAGGTCGTGCGCGCCCTCGGGCAATGGAGGCAGGACGTCCCCAACCTCGACCGTGGCTTCGGCAACGTCTGCGAAGGCAAGCTCATCGCGGGACGGCTCGTACCAAGCGAACACGACGAGGAGGACGATCGCGAACAACGCTGTGGCGACGGCCTTGTACACCGCCCCAGGTTATCGCAAAGGTCTACGGAACCCATCGCGGCCCACCGGACGGTTCATCCCATCCCGGCCGCCCGGAACTTGCCGGGGTCCGTGGTGTCCTGTCCGTCATGCTGATCACCGCGGGACTGTTGCTTCTTTCCTCGATCGGTACGCCCGTGCCGTCGGCTTCGACCCCTCGGCAGGCCCGGGCCGCGATCACAGCGGAGTCGAACTGGAGGGCGGCGATGGCCGGCTGCGCTCGTCGGCAGGCACGCTCCCTCACCACGCTCGCTCGCGCGTTCAAGGCGGCAAAGACGGACATCGCCCGAGACACGATCCGGCGAGAGATGGACTTCGAGCTGGAGTTCGCATGCCCGCCATCGATCGGATCTGCCGGACCGCTGCGCACGGTGCCGACGGGGGTGGTGACGATTGAAGACCTCGTCGAGACCCGACCGGCGGCCTCGGAGATCAAGCGCGCGCTCCGGCGCCAAGTCCCCAGGCTGCAGCGCTGCATGCGGAGGGCCGCCGGATCCGAGGTCCGGACGGACGTCGTGTTTCGGGTCGAGCTCGAAGCGGACGGAGAGGTGACGCGAGCGGATGTCTTCGAAGGCACGGTGGGCACCGACCGCTGCTTCTCCTCCGCGCTGGGGCTGGTCCGGTGGCCCTCGTCGGGGGAGGCTCGGACGGTCCAGTTTCGCGTGCACGCCGCTGTCGAGACGCGGGCGCCCAGCGAGAGCGTCGCGCCGAAAACCCGGACGTTCTAGACCGCGACAGCCGAACCGGTCCTGGCCGTCACGGTTGGGCCCGGGCCACAACGGCCTTGGCCGCGTCGTGACCACTCTGCACGGCGGATTCGATCGTTGCCGGCAGCCCGGTGCGCACCCAATCGCCGGCCAAGAACAACCCCTTTACCGGGGACACCGTTCCGGGTCGGTACTGATACGTACCGGCTGCGTGGGTGATCGTCGCCTTCTTCTCCTTGATCACCTTCGAGTCGAGCACCTCGAAGTGACGGCCCGGGAAGAAGCGCTTCATCTCGGCCTTGAACAGCTCGACGAGCACGTGCGGCCGGTCGTCGACCATGCCGCGGGCGCCGGAGATGGTGCAGTTCACCAACACGCGGCCGGGTTCGTCCAACCCCTCGATGCGGCTGCGATCGAAGAGCCAGTGCAGCGGCGAGGAGATGAGCCCCAAGAACGGCACGTCGTCCCACAACGACCGGTCGAGCACGACCCACAGATTGACGATCGGGGAGTTGGTCAGCTTGGCGACGTCGGCGAAGACCGGGTCGCGCAGGACGGTCTCGGGCAAGGACGAGAGCAGCGGCTTGGGCGGGAGCGCGGAGATGACGGTGTCGGTCTCGATGCGCTCACCGCTGCGCAGAATGACGGCGCTCACACCGTTGCCGCCGCATTCGATGCCGCGCAGCGGTGATGCGGTCCGCACCGAAACGCCGCGTTCCTCGAGGTACTGCACCGAGGGGTTCACGTAGAGCTTGCTCAGCGGCAGCTTGGGCAGACCGAAGCTCGAGGCGTCCCGCGTCCCCAGGAAGGCGCGCTCCAGCACCGCCATCAGCATGGCGGCCGAAGAAACCAGCGGATCGTCGTTGAGCGTGGCCCAGACCAGCGGCTCCCAGAACGCGTTGCGAATCGGCTGCGTCTGGCCCAGGCGCCGTAGCCAGGCATCACAGGTCTCGTTGTCGTCGGGCCGGTCGACCTCGCCTCGCAGCAGCAAGCCCGCCCGCAGGGCCGAAGCCTTGTGCAGCAGCCCCATGCCGCGCATGCCCAACAAGCCCGCGCCAAGGTGAAGCGGTGCGGGCAGGGCGGGGCAACGCATCGAGACCCGCTTGCCGCCGGGCTGCACCATGTCGACGGACATGTTGCGTTGGAACTCGACGTTGTGGTCCTGGCCCAGCGTGCGCAGAAACGCGAGCGTCTCGAAGTAGCAGCCCATCATCAGGTGCTGCCCGTTGTCGAGCTCATAGCCGGAGCGGCCGTGCTCGAACGAACGCGAGCGCCCGCCGCCGCTGGCGGTGGCTTCGAGCACGACAATGTCGCGCTGCATCTGCTGAGAACTCAATCGAACAGCAGCGGACAGGCCTGCAAGACCTGCTCCCGCCACCACGATGGGACCCTTGCCCTGGGTGGTCATCGGACTCTGGCTTGGCTGTGGGGAGATCGATGCGAGGACCGAGTCAGGCGACCACAGCCAACGAGCTGCGAGCGATGGCTTTGGCGGCCACCTTCAGCTTGTCGCGGCGGCGCAACGAGGTGCGTCGCGTGAAGACGTTGTAGTTGCGCTCCCGGATCTCAGCGAGGATCTTGTAGTAGGTGCGGCCCATGATCTCCGCCGGCAGCAGTGCCCGGGAGTTGGCGCCCCGCAGGGCCTCCCATGCGCGCCGGTATTCCCGCTCGGCAGCATCGGCGAAGTCCTTGGCCATCGCGACGAATCGTCCGTCGTAGCGGCCTTCGATCAGGTCTTCGTCGGTGAGTCCGTGTCGATGCAACAGGCTCTGCGGGATGTAGACCCGGCCGCGCTCAGCGTCCTCGGCGATGTCTCGCAGGATGTTGGTGTATTGCAGCGCGAGCCCGAGGTGCTCGGCGTACTCGTGCGCGGCCTTGGAGCGGTCGCCGAAGATCGCGATGCACAAGAAACCAACGCAGGACGCGACCCGATAGCAGTACAGCCGAAGCGCTTCGAGATCCTCGTAGCGGTCGGTGTGAAGGTCCATCTCCACGCCCGCGATGATTTCGTCGAAGGCCTCGCGTGGGTAGTCGAAGTGCTCGCGAGAGGCCGCGAGGGATTTACCCAGGTTGGACTGCGGCGCGACGTTTTCGACGTAGGGGTCGGCGAAGATCCGAGCGATTTCGGTGCTCCACTCGCGCAAGGCAACCTTGGCGCCTTGGGTGCCGGCTTCGCCCTCCGGACGCTCGTCGACGACGTCGTCGACGACGCGGCAGAACTCGTAGACATGCGACAGCGCATCCCGTTGTTCGCGACCGAGGAACAGAAACGCGAACTTGAAGTTGCTCGAGCTGCGGGTGGTGAGGCGCTTGAGGAGCGCCGCGGGGAGAGCTGCGACCGACTGCATCACGCCTCTCCTCGCAAGAACCGGCGTCCAAAGGAGAACATCGAGCGCAGGGCGATGCCTGCCATGTCGCGCTTCTCCAGCGTCGGTCGGAAGTCCAGGGTGTTGAAGTCGGCAGCCTCGATGCGGTCGAGGATCGCCATGCCGCCGCGCCATGTCGCGTCGAGCTCCATGGAGAGTCCGGGCGAGACCCGGCGGATGAGGGGGCGGCCCCGCAGGAACATCGAGCGGGTGCGCGAGACCTCGTACGCCATCAGCTCCCGGAACTCGGGCGTGTAGCGCTTGGCCACCAGGTCCTCGTAGGCGACGCCGAAGTGCAGCAGGTCCTCCTCGGGGATGTAGAACCGACCGCGCGGGATGTCGACCGAGAGATCCTGCAGGAAGTTGGCGATCTGCAGGGCGGCGCAGATCTCATCGCTGAAGCGATGCAGTTGCTGCTCGCGGTGCCCGTGCACGTAGAGCACCAGCTGGCCCACCGGGTTGGCGGAATGGCTGCAGTAGTGCAGACGCTCCGCGTGCGACCCGTAGCGGGCCTTGGTGAGGTCCATGCGGAACGCGGTGAGCAGCGCCTTGAGCGGGCCGATCGGGATGTTGTGCCGGCGCACCGTGTCACGCAGCGCGATGAACACCGGATGCTGGACCTCGCGGTGGTAGCAGCTCTCGAGCAGCTGCTCCCAGGTGGAGAGCGCCTCGTTGCGCCGGCCTTCGAACCGCGGCTCGTCGGCGAAGTCGTCGGCCGAACGCGCGAAGGCGTAGATGGCGAAGACCTGGGGCCGCAGGTGGGCCGGCAAGAACCGGGAGGCCACCGGGAAGTTCTCGTAGTGGTTGGTGGCCATCCGCTCGCACCAGCGGTAGCCGGTCTCGACGGTCCAAGGACCCGCGGGCGCGCCGTCGGGCGCGGTGAAGCCCTCGCTCTGATCATCGGCGGTGGTTTCGAGCGGAACGGCGAAGAGTCGTGGTTCGGTAGCGCTGACCATGGTTGTCCCCCAAGTGCAGTCTCAGTGACGCGGTGCGTTTCAGCCCGCGGAAGGTTCCTTCGAGCCGCCACCCCCGGCAGCTCGGAGCTTGGCCAACAGCGCGGTTGCGCGTTCGGCCTTGATTTCTCCATCGGCGACCAGAGCGGCGGCAAGGCGTTCGACCTCGTCTGCTTCGGCACCGGCTCCCAGCGCGACGCTGCGAGCGTGCAGGGACATGTGCCCCCGCTGAATCCCCTCGGTCGCCAGTGCACGGCAGGCGGCGAGGTTGCTGGCGAGTCCGGCGGCCGCGATGACCTGTCCGAGCTCGTGGCCGCTGGTGCAGCCGATGATTCTGAGCGCGAGACGTGCGACGGGATGTACCCGAGTCGCGCCGCCAACGATCCCCACGGCGGTCGGCAGGCTCATCGATCCCTCGAGCCATCCGTCTTCGCCCTTGCGCCACACGGCGAGCGGCCCGTAGCCACCGTTGGCTCCGCGGGTCGCCGCGAACGCATGCGCGCTGGCCTCCATGGCCCGCCAATCGTTGCCGGTCGCGAGCACGACCGCATCGACGCCGTTCATGATGCCCTTGTTGTGGGTGGTGGCTCGGTAGGGGTCGAGCTCGGCGAAGCGGCTGGCGGACACGATGCGATCGACAACCTCAGAGCCTGAGAACCCTTCGGCCTTGAGGGCGTCGGGCGGGATGCGGGCGCTGATGTGTGAGCACCGCCGGTCCGACAAGTTGCTGAGAATGCGCAGCCCGGCGGTCCACTTGGTCAACGCTTCGAGGCGCGGAGCCACGGTCTCAGCGACCGTGTTGAGCAGGTTGGCGCCCATCGCATCCCGGCAGTCGACCAGAATGTGGACGACGACCATCGCGGGGTCAACGACGCGGACTTCGATGTCCCGAGCTCCGCCGCCCCGCTCGACCAGCCGAGGATGGGCACCGTCGGCCATCACCAGCAGCTCGTCCTTGTGCTCGAGCACGGACGCAGCGGCCGCTTGGGCATCGAAGCTGTCGCCTGCGGCGATCAACTGAACCTGCGCGATCATCCACGGCGCATCGTTGTGCGCAGAAAACCCTCCGCCGGCCCGAATCATCTTCGCGGCGTTGCTGGCCGCTGCGACGACCGAGGCCTCTTCCACACACATCGGGACCAGAAAGTCGCGGCCGTTGATCCGGAAGTTCGTCGCGATCGCCAGGGGCAGCTCCAGCGTGCCCACGACGTTCTCGATCATGTGGTTGGCGCGATGCATGTCGAGCGCGCCGACGTCGAGGTCGGAGAGCCGCGCCATGTCGAGCCCGGTCGCTTCGGCGACAGCTTGGCGACGTGCCTGGATGTCGAGCTTGAAGAACCCGGAGAGGCGGGGGTTGGGCGGGATGCGATCCTCGGCCCGGATCCCTCGATCGGCGACCTTGAGGTCCGAGAGCAGGGCCATCTTGTGCTCGCGGTGGAGGCGCTCGCCGAAGCGGTCCAGGTCGGCGCGAGAGGCCGCGAACACGACCACGAGATCGCCACCGCCAGCACCACTGGGCTTGGCCGCCAATCCGTCGACTTCAGCCTCGGCGATGATGCGCTCGATGGCGTCGGTCATGATCGGAGCGCCGGACATCGTGGCCAGGGCCCGCAACCCCTCGTTGTGACGACGGGTCGCTTCGCGAACACCGGCAAGACTCTTGGCCGGGTCCGGGCTGTCTCGGAATGCCGTGAGGAACTGATCGACGGCACCGGTGAGGAGTCCCATCGCATCGGCGTAGGGTCCCGGTCGCTCGACGGCTGCAGCTTTGACTTGCGCGACGAACCGACTGGTGACCGCCGGGGCGCCGGCATCGACGAAGCCGATGTGTGCCCACTGAGGCATGGCAACCGCGCGGGTCTTTCGGTCCTGAAAACGAAGCAACCCACCGAGCACCGCTGCAGCAACGTCCGCACCGGACCCTCCACCGCCCTGCGCTTCGGCATGGGCCGCCAACGCAAGGGACAGAGCGTCTTCGCGGACCTGGGGGTCGAACGGGTCGAGGCCGGCGGCGGTGAGGTGGTAGCCGATCACCGACGCCGCGACCGCAGCGCTGCTGCCCAGGCCGAGTTTGCGTGCACCCATCGTGAACCTGTCTCTTATACACATCTCCGAGCCCACGAGACCTCTCTACATCTC
>CAJXVA010000518.1 GCA_913061055.1 uncultured Pseudomonadota bacterium | reverse complement strand
CGAGATGTAGAGAGGTCTCGTGGGCTCGGAGATGTGTATAAGAGACAGACCATGCCGCGAACCTCTCCCAGCGCCGCGCCGGCCTCGTCTTCCTCGGGAGCGAAACGGGCGAACTTCACGAGGTCGCTTCGCTGCAGGAAATCGATCACCTCGTCGGCCGACAGCGGCGCGATCGACTCGGCCCGGCGAACCAGGTCGCGGCGAATCTCCTCGGTCGTTCGGTCGAGCGACGGGACCCCGAAGCGCCCTTCGATGTATCCCTTCGCGATCTCGGTGAGCTGCAGATAGAACGGTACCAGGTCGTCCTCCTGCATCAGCTCCCCTTGCTCGAGCTCGTCGAGCGCCGACAGGGCGACGACATGCGGCGGAATGGGGGGCGGTGCCGGCTTGACCTTCGGCTGACGAAGAAAGCGTCGGACGACAACCCAGCCGATGAGCGCCAGCAAGATGCCCGCGAGGGTGGCGTAGATCCCCACCTCGGCCCGCTCATTGGGATAGGCGACCGACACGGGGTCGTCCTCCCCTTTGCGGGACGGGTCCACCTCGTTCGCGAGCAGAGCCTCGACGACGAACGACTTCGAGGGAACCGTGACGGTCTCGATCGCCCCCGACGCATCGACGGTGGTCAGCGAAAACGCCGGCACGGTCGCCTCGCCAGTCTCGAAGTGCTGCAGCGTCAGGGTGAAGGTCTTGCGCAACGACGCGCCCGTCGCCTCGGGGCCAGAGTCCCGCGTCTCCACCAGATGCAGCGGCGAGAAGTCGAGCTGCGTGGGGAGGTTGACCGTGATGCCGCGAGGAAACGCGACGATGACCTCGTACGTCAGCAGATCGCCGACGTTGGACGGCTCGGGCGAGAGCCGGGTCTGCACGGTGACGGCGGCTTGTTCTGCCGCCACGGGGTCAGCATCCGCAGCGGCGGACGGCTGCGCCGGTGCCAGCAACAACACGGAGACGAGGGGCCAGAGCATCACCGACGCATCCTCCGGGCTCGCCGCTTGAAGAACGCGATCAGCGGTGACTGCCAGTCTTCACCACACTGGATACTGACCATGGGCAGTGACAGCTTCCGCATGAGGGTTTCAAACGCTTCACGCTCGGTTGCGACCTGTTCGGCAAAACGTTTGGTGTTGCCACGACTCAGGTCCACGAACAGGTCACCTCCGGCGCCGAGAAGCTCCAGGTCTTCGACCGCAAGCAACCCGACCGGCGGCAACGCGAGTTCGATCGGGTCCTCGACGCGGATCGGGATGATGTCGTGACGGCGTTTGGCGACCTTGAGCGCGTGCTCGAACCGGGTCCGCGCCGCAGCGTTGTCGTCCGTGTCGTCGACGAAGTCGCTGACGAGTACGGCGACCGAGTGGCCCTTGTGCAGCCGAGCCAGATACTCCAATGCCGCGACGGGCGAGGTTCCTCGATGCTCAGACTCGTGCGTCAGCACCCTCTGAATGACCGAGAGCACGTGCTTGCGGCCGCTGCGAGGAGGCACAAAGACCTCGACCTGGTCGGTAAACCCGATCAACCCGACGCGGTCGTTGTTGGCGATCGCCGAGAACGCGAACGTCGCAGCCAATCGCGCGACGAGGTTGCGCTTGTCGTACTCCTGGCTTCCGAGCGAGAGGCTCGCGGACATGTCGACGAGCAACATGACGGTGAGCTCCCGCTCCTCGGTGAACAGCTTGACGTGTGGCTCGCCGGTGCGGGCCGTGACGTTCCAGTCGATCTTGCGGACATCGTCGCCCGGCTCGTAGGCACGAACCTCCGAGAAGGCGATGCCCTGCCCGCGGAACATGCTCTGGTACGATCCGGACAGGTGTTCAGTCACCAGACGCGAGGTTTGAATCTCAATGCGCCGGATGTCGCGCAGCAGCGCCATCGTGCGCTCTCGCGCAACTTCTGCCTCGCTGGGTACCATGGGAGCGTTCCGAACCAAGCGGACCAACCGAACTAGGGAACCTGCACGTGCTCGAGGATCTCTCGAGTGATCTGCTCGACCGTCTTGCCCTCGGCCTCCGCCTCGTAGCTGAGGATGATGCGGTGACGAAGAACGTCGGGGGCGATGGCCTTGACGTCCTCGGGACTGACGTAGCCGCGGCGCCGCAGAAATGCGTGCGCTCTTGCGGCTTGAAACAGAGCGATCGATGCCCGGGGGGAGGCGCCAAAGTCGATGAACGGCTCCAGGCTGGGGAGCCCCGCCGCACCTGGCGACCGCGTCGCGCCGACAACATCCACGATGTAGCGGCGGACCGGCTCCTCGACGATGAGCTTGTCGAGCGTCTTTCGGATCGATGTCAGCTCCTCGATCCCGATCACGCCTTCGGCCTTGGGTTGCGAGATGACGTCGCCCGAGCCCATCCGCTCCATGATCGTCAGCTCTTCGTCGGCGGTGGGGTACTCGACCTTGATCTTGAACATGAACCGGTCGAGTTGAGCTTCGGGCAGGTTGTACGTGCCCTCCTGCTCGATCGGGTTCTGCGTCGCCAACACCAAGAACGGCTTGGGCAGGGTGTAGGTCGTGTCGCCGATGGTGACGTTGCGCTCGGCCATCGCCTGCAGCAACGCGCTCTGGACCTTGGCCGGAGCGCGGTTGATCTCGTCGGCCAGCAGCAGGTTGGTGAACACCGGCCCCTGCTTGTTCGTGAACGACGCGGTCTGGTGGTTGTAGATGACCGTGCCCAGGACGTCCGAGGGCAACAGGTCGGGTGTGAACTGCACCCGAGAGAACTGCAGCGACAAACAGGTCGCCAGGGTGTTGACCGTCAGCGTCTTGGCGAGGCCGGGCGCACCTTCCAGCAGAACGTGTCCGCCGGTGAGCAGCCCCATGAACATGCGTTCGATCATGTCCGTTTGGCCGACCACTACCTTGTGGACTTCGGCGTAGAGCCGGTCCAAGAAAGCGGTCTCTTTTTCCACCATCTCGTTGACGAGTCGAATGTCGTAGGCGCCTGCCATGTTGCTCCGGCTTGGGTAAGTCCGCGTCGCGCTGAGGTCAAGGGAGACCGGTCCGCCGCACCCCGCAGCCGCGCTTGAGCGGACTGCGCCGCGCAACTCGGGCGGGAGGGGGATTATTCCCGGCTGAGGATCCCGGCGCAACCGCCGTTTAGACGTAGCTGCGGGGCTGTTTGACGGGCCTCGGGGGGTGTTTTACAACCCCTGCGACATGAAGCAGGACAACACCGACCGCATGTTCGACCAGCGCGTCGTCCGTCGCAACATCTCGACGGGTCGGATCTCGTCCGATGACTACGGTCGTTTCTTGGGCGCGCTCGACGACGTGGGCGAGAACATCAAGCCCGCGGAGGAAGGCGGCGACAACGACGGATACGATGAGAATCCGCCCGAGGAAGCTGTCGCGGCTGTGCCCGGTGATGCCGCAGCTGGCTTCGGAAGCCCCGCTGTTGCCCCTGCAATGGCTGCCGACCCGCTGGCTGCCGCCCCTGCTGCGATGCCCAGCGTCGCACCTGTTGCTGCACCGCCCGTCGCGCCTGTCGCCGCGCCGCCGGTCGCTGCTCCTGTTGCCGCGCCGCCGATCGCTGCGCCTGTCATTCCCCCAGTCGCCGCAGCCCCTGCACCTGTCGCGGCTCCGCCCGTCGCCCCGGCTCCCGCGCCGGCCCCCGCTGCTGCTCCCGCTGCGAATCCCTTCTCCGACTCCGGCAACGACCCCGCCGGCGATTGATCGTGGTCCAACGCGGCCGCCCCAACCTGCTCCGCCACCGGCTTGCCGTCGTGGCGGCGCTCGTTTTGGTTGCGAGCGCGTCCTGCCGGCGCATCGAGGAAGACGAGGCTCAGCCCATCTTCATCGCCGAGCGCGTCGACAACCCCAAGGAGGAGCCCAAGCCGGACGCTTCTCCACCGCCTCCCCTCCCGCGAACCGTCGTGGTGCCGGACTTTGCTGCGGTCGCAGATGCGGTCGGGCCCTCCGTCGTCACGGTCATCGCGACGGTCCCGCGACAAGGTGGTGAGCGAAACAAGGTCGTTCGCGGCCTGGGCAGCGGGGTCCTGGTCAGCGCCTCGGGGGAGATCCTCACCAACGAGCACGTGATCGCCTCCGCGACACGGGTCGACGTCGAGCTCTCCAGCGGAGAGCGCGTCCCGGCCCGGGTCAAGGTCAGTGAACCTCTGCTCGACCTGGCGTTGCTGCAACTCGAGCGCGATATCAGCGGGCTGCAGCCTGCCTCGTTCGAACCGGTCTCCGTCCGACCCGGTCAATGGGTCATGGCGGTCGGGCAGCCGTTCGGGCTTGGCAACACCGTGACCGTCGGGGTGATCGGCGGATTGGGACGTGACCACCACGACCTCGGCCGTCCAGAAGGGTTGTTGCCGGGCGGCTACTGGAGCTTCATTCAGACCGACGCCTCGATCAACATCGGCAACAGCGGCGGTCCCCTGGTCAACGCCTCAGGGCGCGTGGTCGGCATCACAACCGCCGTTCGCAGCGATGGGCAGGGGCTCGCGTTTGCGACTCCTGCAGCGATGGCCGAGCGTTTCCTCGACGAAGCCCGCACCTTCGGACGGGTTCGCAAGACACGGCTGGGCGTCAACGCCAACGATCAGACCAACCCCGGCGCCGGTCCGGGCACCGTCGTGCAGATCACCAAGGTGGACGCTGGCGGCCCTGGTGCACGCGCCGGCCTCGAGAAGGGCGACATCATTCTTCGGGTGGACGGCGACCCGGTCTCGCGAGTCTCCGACGTCGCCTACATGGCGCAGCTCTCCGGTGTCGGCCGGAAGATCAAGCTGTCCATCCGCCGAGGCGACGAGATTCCGCGCGATGTCGAGTTGATCCCCGACGAACGAAGCTGAGTTCGGCGGCGCGCCGCTCACAGCCGCGCTGCCCGGAGCACGATTCAGCCGCCGTCGATGTCTTCGGCCCAGGCTTCTCCAGCCCAGCCGCCCGAGTGCGGCGAGCCCAGCTCCGCGGGATCGAGCTCGGCGACTTCAGGCACCGAAGCGTCCACCTTCAGCCGTCCTTCAGGGCTGACGCGGACGACATCTCGCGGCACGGCAAAGTCAGCCGGGTCGAAACCGCTGGCCTCGCTCCCCCGAAACAACTGCCGCCCGGTCGTGGTCACGACCTCGACGTGCGCGGACGGGAGATGGCCGGCAAGAGCCTCGCCCACGGCGATCCAGTGAAACAAGTCGCTGTAGCGGGAGTAGTAGTGCCTCGAGAGCGGGTCGTCGTAGGGGCCGACGCGTTCGTAGGATGGAAGGGCACAGGAGACGGTGCGACGTCTGCCGGGACCGAACCCAAGGTGGCGCATACGACCGAGCTGACGCCGGCCCGGCGCGATCAGCCGAACGACAGCGGGAATCGCCTCGACTGTCGCCCGGGGCAGGTTGATTTCGATCTGCTTGGCAATTTCCGCGCAGATCGACTCGACGACGACCCGCTGCGACTCGATACGATCAGCATCCCGCACGAGCTCCCGCACCCGTGCCGCATATTCCCTGGCCCCTTCGTCCTCCATCGGAGCGTGGCCCTTCGGTCGCGCCGAGACGCGTACCCGGGTCTCATCGGGACGTACGTTGCTCCGCGCATGACAGCGCAGCTCGCCCAGCACCTCGAGTCCGTCTTGCTCACGCCGGAACGTTGTCCGCATGACGGCGTACCCATCGTCGACCGCGCCAGATTTGACGACGCCTTGAAGGGCCTCGCCAACGTCCCCAAACCGTTCTTCGGTGTCGACGTAGACCGCCTTACCGTCGACGACGATCGCGACAACGTCATCAAATCCCGCGCCCTCGAACGACCGAAGCAGCGCCTGGAATACGGTCAGGTTGCCCGCGAGGGTCTCGCGAAGATCCTCGTTGTCGGCATCTTCAGACGAAGGGAACAACCGTTCCAAGAGCCCCTTCACCGCTGTGGTGGGGCCGGGAAGCGTTGCAGGGAGCTGGATAGCGAGCGAAGCGTGAAACATGCGCGCCGGGCAACGGTACTACAACGCGACATGGCCGCGCGGGCTCAGTGCGGCCCCAACCACAGGCCCGAGAAATCGTGGGGCTGCGCACTGAGGAGTTCGCCGTGCTCGTCCAACAACAACACCCCTTCCCCCCCTCGCCACTCGAGGTGGGCGTTGGCGGTCCGGCTTCCGCAGTCCTTACGATCGATCTTCCGAACCCGGTTCAGCACCCAGGAGCCTTCGCCCTTGACGTACAGCTCGTAGCCGCAGAAGAATCCCGTCTTGTAGAGGTAGACCGTCTGGCCGCCTCCGGGCACCACCACGCGGTCGACGTAGCTCGGGCCAAACAGCAGTTCGTGGTCGGCCGCCAGAATCGCCGCCGTGGCGCCGGTGCTTGCAGCGAGCTGGCCGAGGACCCAGGCCACTGCGATCAGGGCCCGCCGCCTGGCGCCACGAAGGGGTCGGCGGATGGCCATCCATCCCAGCAGGACAAAGAACGAGCTCAGCGCCAACAGCACCATCAGCCAAGGCACCGCGTCGATGCTCGGCATCCACCGCTGCTTGTCCTCGAGCACCGCCTCGCTCAGCAGGTAGATGCCCGCGCCAACTGCGGCCGACACCCACGCAACCCCTTGCGCGGCCACAAACTTTCCCCAGGCGGGGTTTTGCGGCGCCACGCTTTCAACGTACCCCGTCGTCTCCGCGTCTGCCATCTCCACGCGACCCGGGTCGAGTCCCCTTTCTCAGGTCGCCGCGTCATTGTTCGACCGTCCGATGCGAATGGGAGGATGTGTTGACCTCGATCTTGATGACTCTCGCCCTCGCCCCCACACCGTCGGGGCCTGCCTGGGACGAAACGGCCCCAACGGTCGAGATCGTCAACCCAAGCGTCGCGGTGGTCGCTTTCGCCGCGCCGTACACCTTCACCGTGGAGGTCGAGGCCAACGATGAAGGGTCCGGGGTCGAAGAGGTCGCGCTCCTGGTGGACGGCGAGCCTGTCGGAGAACCGGATTTCGAGGCGCCGTACGTGTTCAACGTCGCACTCGAAGTCGGCTCTTGGACCCTCACCGCAGAGGCCCGTGACCATGCCGAAAACGTCGCGACCTCGAACGCCCAGGCTGTTCGGGCTGTCTCTTATACACATCTGACGCTGCCGACGAGCGATCTAGTGTAGAT
>CAJXVA010000517.1 GCA_913061055.1 uncultured Pseudomonadota bacterium | reverse complement strand
TCGGAGATGTGTATAAGAGACAGATCCGCGTTCACGCTGGCGCCGGTGTAGCAGCCACCCAACGCGAGCAGCATCCCCGCCAGCGCGCTCGTCTTCGTTCGTCCCGTCACCGCACCTTGAGTCGCGAACGAGGCCGACCCATCCACGGGAATTTTCGTAACCAGCACTACCCGAGCGACAGTCGGGTGGCCGGGGGCTCGGGGGGATCACGAGCGCGTGATGCGAGAACCCATCTTCGCGAGCGACTCGAGGCCGGTCGGAGGCGGATTCATGCGCTCAATCGCGCAGACCGGCAGATCGGGGTAGCTGCGCTCGAGGTCGTGGCGAACCTTGCGAGATCGCTCCGCCTGCTCCCGTGCCTCGTCGTAGATGTCGGCCGCGCGCTGCAGCGACGGTGCGTCGACCGCATCGCCGAAAGCCTCTTGAAGGACCGAGTCGTGGGCCAACGGCGGCAGCTCCACGTCGACGCGGTTGAGCACAACCCCATCGACGTGCAGGCCTCGTTCACGCAACACATCGAGAAACGCCTTGGCCTCCCGCACGCTGAAGTCGTTGGCGGAGGTTGCCAACACCACACCGGTGCTCTCTGAGACCAACAGCTCTGCAACGTCTCCGGCCCGACGCTGAAACTCGCCCAGCGCGGAGCCGAACTCGCTGAGGAACGCACCGAGTTCACCGATGAACTGACCGCCGCCCATCGCCTCGAGCACCTTCATCATCATGGAGCTGGCCAGGCCGAGGAACCGCATGCTGAGCCGGCTCGACTTGGTCAGGAACTTGGCCGCGGGGTTGTTGAGTAGCTCACCGATCCGCGACGGCGCCTCGAGAAAGTCGATCGCGTTGGCGGTCGGCGGGGTGTCCAGCACGATGAGGTCGTAGTTCCCCTCGGAGACCAGCATGTGCACCCGGGCGATCGCCGCATACTCGAGCGCGCCCCCGAGGTACTGAACCGTCGCCTGGTAGATGCGGTTGTCGAGCATCTTCTGGGCGGCCTCGTCGCTCTTGGAGTAGCCGCGCACGATGCTGTCGAAGACCGCGCGGGTGTCGAGCAGCAGGCAATCGAGGGGCTCGCCCAGAGCCTCGCTGCCTTGCACGGTGACGATCTCGGCCACGTTTCGATCGGCGAGCCCCAGAGCCTGCGCCAAGCGGCGTGAGGGATCGATGGTGACGACGATGACCTTGCGGCCCTGCGCTGCCGCGGAGAGCCCCAACGCGGCGGCAACCGTCGTCTTTCCCACGCCACCGGGACCCACGGTCAGCAAAACCTTGCGATCGGCGGGGAACGTGAGCCGCGGCTCTTCACCACGCATGGACGACGAGGTTGGCATCGACTAGGTTTGCGCTCCGTGAGCCGCCCGGAGCGATTTCGTGTTGAGGTGGGAGAGCAGTCCGTCGAGGTCGAGCTTCTGCCGGCCAAGGATGGAACCAACAATGGGACCATGACGGCTGTGGTGGGTGACGCGACGTTCACCGTCCACGCCGCACCGGACGGTTCGTGGAGCGTTCGGCCCGAAGGGGGCACGACGCAAGAGCGCGTGTGGCTGGACCGGGGCCCCGGTCGCCCGACCTACGCCGGCACGGGTCGTGACACCGCGCCGGTCATCGTTCGCACCGCGGCCGAGGCGGCGCTGGCAGCCGCCCTCGAAGAAGCAAGCGGCGGTGCCGGTGGCGGCGGAGCGGTCAAAGCCCCCATGCCGGGCCGAATCGTCAAAGCCCTGGTCGCCGAGGGAGACCAAGTCGAGGCCGGAGCTCCGGTCATCATCGTGGAAGCGATGAAGATGGAGAACGAGGTCTTGTCCGAGGGCACAGGAGTCGTCCGACGAATCCTGGTGTCTGCTGGAGACACCGTGGACGCCGGCGCGGTGCTCGTCGAGATCGAGCCTCACGACGCCTGACCTCCGGGCTCACCGAGCGCGACCAAGAGGCCCTGCATCGCTTCGAGATTCGCGAGACCGCGCCAACGCCACGGCAGCGTGGTCCAGGCTTGGGCACCACACCCGCGGGCAGCCTCGCTGCGACTCCACACATCCACCTCTTGGGCCTGTGTTCGGCCGATCTCGCCGATGCGCCCCACGTGGTTGGAGAACGCGGTCGCGAGGCCATCGGCATCACCTCTCGGTGCGGGGAGGATCGGCGCATCGCTGGGCCACAGCCCATTGACCGCCAGTGCGGCGACGTGCATCCGAACCTTCGATCGCAGCAGCGCACCCAACTCGCCCAGCTCTGTCAGCGGCCAAGCCTCGGGCAGACCGACGAGCACAGCTTGCGTGATCTCGGGATCTTCGAGCGCCGCCTGCATGAGCCGGGCCTCGGAGGTGAGCGGACCGCTGGGAACGGTCTCGAGAATCGCCTGCGGAACACCGAGCGTGTAGACCAGGTGCCCGGTCGCGGGGCCGTCGAAGATCACGCAGTCGTAGTCGCCCCCGCGCGTGGCCTCGTGCCACGCCTTGCCCAACACCGAGAAGTGGTCGAGACCAGGAATCGCTCGCATCAAGCGGCGAACGATCGAGTTGTCGAACACCGCGGAGGACACCCGTTGCGAGTGGATGACCATGCCGCCGTACTCCCGGATGCAGGTTTGCGCCACGAGACGCTGGACCCACAACGACGGACCGACCTTCTGCGCCGCGTCCGAGAGCGCACTCGCACCGAGCATCCACGCCAAGCGATCGTCGTGGCCGGTTGTCGCGACGAGGACCCGTCGTCCTCGAGCTGCCAACGCGAGCCCCAACAACGCAGAGAGCGTCGTTCGACCGACGCCGCCCTTGCCGCTGACCACCACGAGCCGGCGCCGACTCAGATCGTCGAAAATCGCGGATGCGCTGCGCTTCTCGAGCGCGGGCGGTTGCCCGGCCATGCGGACGGAGCCTGGCATAGGCAATGGCGACAGGCCATAGTCTGCGTTCTAGAAATCCCGTAGACTCCGGGCCCGCTTCGCGCGGGAAGCGCAGTCGAACTGCAAAGCCGACTGGAAAGAAAGCCCGTGGCGGTCGAGATTCACAGCAAATCAGCTATCGAGAAGATGCGAGCCACCTCCCGGCTCGCCGCCTCGGTCCTCGAGTTCATCGAACCCCACGTCAAGGCCGGCGTCACGACAGAGAAGCTCAACGGGCTTTGTCATGACTACATCCTCGAGCACGACGCCATCCCAGCGCCGCTGAACTACAAGGGCTTCCCCAAGTCGATCTGCACGTCCATCAATGAGGTGGTGTGCCACGGCATCCCCGAACAGCGGGAGCTGCTCGATGGTGACATCATCAACATCGACATCACCACCATCCTCGACGGCTACCACGGCGACACCTCCGAGATGTTCGTCGTTGGCGAGGTCCCGCCCCACGTCACCAAGCTGATCGACGTTACACGCCGTTCGCTGTGGCTGGGCATCCACGAGGTTGCCCCAGGCAAACGAGTCGGGGACATCGGCGCGGCGATCTACGAGTACGCCCACGACGAGCACGGCTACGGCGTGGTCGAGGCCTTCTGTGGCCACGGCATCGGCCGCAAGTTCCACACCGAGCCCCAGGTCGCGCACCGCGGCAAGCGAGGCAAGGGACGGCGATTGGTCGAAGGCATGACCTTCACCATCGAGCCGATGATCAACGAGGGATCTCAGCACTGCGAGATCCTCGACGACGACTGGACCGCGATCACGATCGACAAGAAGCTCTCGGCTCAGGTCGAGCACACGATCTTGGTCACCGCGGACGGTTACGAGGTGCTCACCGCCCGCGACGCCGCGTTCTCGATGTAGCCAGCCGAGGATGTCGCCCCGCAGTGCTGGCGGCCCAGCGCTTCGGCGGTATCCTGCGCCGATGTCGACGCGCCAGGTCCCCACCGCCTGCCCTCTCGATTGTCCCGACGCGTGCACGTTGACCGCCTCCGTCGAGGATGGGCGGCTGACGCGCCTGGACGGAGACAGTCGCAACGGACTCACCGCGGGCATCGTGTGCGGCAAGGTGCGGCGCTTCGACCGGCACCTGTACGGGGCCGAGCGCATCGCGAGCCCCGCGATCCGGACCGGGGCCAAGGGCGCGGGGGAATTCCGGGACGTGTCGTGGGACGAAGCGCTGCAACACGTCTCGGCCCGCATGCTCGAGGTTCGTGACCGCTCCGGCGGGGAGGCGATCCTCCCGTTCTCCTACGGCGGCAGCAACGGCGCGCTCACCGAAGGCACGCTCGACACCCGGTGGTTCCGGCGTCTGGGCGCCTCCCACCTCGAACGAACGATCTGCGCCGCCGCAACGTCCCGCGCCCAGGACGGCCTGTACGGAATGATGCCGGGCGTCGATGTCCGCGACTACGTGCACGCCTCGCTGATCGTGTTGTGGGGGTTCAACCCGAGCGCCAGCGGCATTCATCTGGTCCCGGTGCTCAAAGCGGCCCGAGCTGCCGGGGCGCAGATCGTCGTCGTGGACCCGCGGCGGATCTCACAGGCCAAGTCGGCCGATCAGCACCTTGCGGTACGGCCAGGGACCGACGTCGTCTTGGCCCTCGCGGTTGCGCGGTGGTTGTTCGAGCACGGCCACGCCGACGAAGCGTTCCTGGCAGATCACGCGACCGGCGTGGACGCGTTCCGGGCGCGGGCCCAGCGGTGGACACTCGAACGCGCCGCGGAGGTGTGTGAACTCTCCGTCGCCGAGATCGAGACCTTCGCCCGACGATTCGCCGAAGCCTCACCTGCGGTCATTCGCTGCGGGTGGGGACTCGAGCGCAACCGCAACGGCGGATCGGCGGTGGCCTCGGTCCTCGCCCTCCCGGCGATCGCCGGCAAGTTTGGACCCCGCGGCGGTGGGTTCACGATGAGCCAGAGCCGCACGTTCCGGTGGAACCTGGGCCCGGTCGTGGCGGAGCCGGAGCCCGAGGTCCGCTCGATCAACATGAACCGGTTGGGGCCCGCGCTGCTCGAGCAAACGCCGCCGATCGAAGCGCTGTTCGTCTACAACGCAAACCCGCTCGCGACGGTTCCCGATCAGGCGGCGGTTCGTCGCGGCCTGGCCCGCGAAGACCTCTTCACCGTGGTGTTCGACCAGGTCCACACCGACACCGCCAAGTGGGCCGACGTCCTGCTGCCGGCCACGACGTTCCTCGAGCACCACGACCTCACCCGGGGCTACGGCGCGACCGTGCTCAACCGGATTCGTCCGGTTGTTTCTGCCGTCGGATTGGCGCGACCGAACTATGCCGTGTTCGCCGAGCTGCTGGAGCGCACCGGGTTGGCGCGCGAGACAGACGTGACCGACCCGGACGCGATCGCCGTGGCAATCGCCTCATCGGTTGCGTTGGGCCCAGAAGATGGAGCGGCTCTGGTGGAACACTCCACGCTCGACCGGCCCCCGTCCGCGGCGCTCTTTCGAGACCGCTTCGCCGAAACCGACGACGGCAAGATCCACCTGTGCCCCGCGGCGCTCGATGCTGAGTGCCAAGCGACCGCAGGCGTGCCGCTGTACAGCTACCAGCCCGACCCCGGATCCGAGGACTACCCCTTGGCGCTGTTGTCCCCGGCCACCGCCAAGCTCACCAACTCGACCTTCGGCCAGCTTCGATCCGCCCCGGCAAAGGTCCAGATCCATCCGCGCGACGCCGAGACTCGAGACATTCGCAGCGGCGACGCCGTGGTGGTGTTCAACACCTTGGGCACGGTCGAGTGCGATGCGGAGGTCACCGAAGACCTCACGCCCGGTGTCCTGTGTCTGGACAAAGGCCTGTGGGAACGACACACCCGCAACGGCAACACCTCCAACGCCCTGTGCCCAACAACCCTGACAGACCTTGGACGCGGCGCGACGTTCAACGACGCCCGCGTGCAGGTCGAGCGGATCGTCACGCCGAAACCTCGGTGACATCGAGTGCAACGGGCCGCGCGGAAGCTTCGCCGCGCTGTGCCTGAACGTCGGTCCCGACGAGGCTCGATTTCGGCCCTCTACGAGACACGCTCAGTGGGTGCGGGAGCGGCTATCATGCGCGCTTCCGATGGCGGACGACCACGAGCCCAACGAGTCTGACTCGTCGACCGACGACCCCGAGTCCACGCCGAGCAAGACCGGCGAGGACAGCGGAATCGTTCGGGCCGTGCTCACGGGCGGCGACGACGAAGCGACTCCGCCGGACGGTTCGCTGGATGCGCTCGTCCGAGGAACGACCGTCGGCAGCTACGTCATCTTGAGCCAGCTCTCGAACCGCGACGGCGACAACGTCTACGCGGCGTTCGATGCCCGACTGGATCGCAAGGTCGCGCTCAAGCTCGTCGAGGTTCCCGAGCACGACGACGACGAAGCCGAGACGATCCGCGACGCGATGATCGCGGGGATCATGCGCAGCGGCGGTCTGGACCATCCGGCCATCGTCGAGGTCCTCGATGCTGGAACCATGGGCGAGGCCATCTACGTCGCGATGGAGTTCATCGACGGCATCGACCTGCGCCAATGGATGGAGGCTCGCGATGAGCCGTTCCCGTGGCCCGAAGTGCTGCGGGTGTTCCGAGAAGCGGGCGCAGGCTTGGCCGCAGCGCATGCGGCCGGCTGCATTCACGGGGACTTCACGCCCAGCCGGGTGTTCATGGAGAAGTCGGGCCGGATCTGCGTGGTCGACTTTGGACTGGCGACCCCGGTCGCCGAAGTCTCGAGCCCCCGGCTGACCGTCGAAGGACTCAAGGAGGGCCTGGGCGTCAGCTTGACCAAGAGCAACGACGGGGAGGACAGCATCATCTCCCGCCCGCCCCGCGCGGAGCTCGTCGGCACACCGCGCTACCTCGCACCGGAGCTCCACGCCGGCATCGAACCCGACGCCAAAGCGGACCAGTTTGCGTTCTGTGCCGCCATGTACGAGGCGCTGTACGGGGAGGTTCCGTTCAAAGGCGAGACCCCCGAGAGCATCGCTGCCGCTGCGCTCGCCCACACGGTGCGGCCGGCTCCCGAGGGCTCGGATGTCCCGCTGTGGCTGCGCGAGGTCCTGCTCAAAGGCATGAGCCCGCGGCGACGAGATCGCTACGCCTCCATGGAGGTCGTCCTGCGCCACCTCGAGCACGACCCCTGTCTCTTATACACATCTGACGCTGCCGACGAGCGATCTAGTGT
>CAJXVA010000516.1 GCA_913061055.1 uncultured Pseudomonadota bacterium | reverse complement strand
CGAGATGTAGAGAGGTCTCGTGGGCTCGGAGATGTGTATAAGAGACAGGTGTCTCCGAGGAACTGCAGCGGCGTCGCTTCCCCGAGAACGAGACCGGCACGGCCCACTACATCGATGTTGTGTACTGGGTGAGTCTTGGGCCGCAGCCCACCACGAACGGCCACGGCGAGCGGGTGCGCCGTGAGCAGGTCGAGGCCGGCGTGCGAGCGAAGAAGTGCTTGCAGGGTCGGGTCGGCGAGGGGTCGTACGCGGTCGCAGGTCTCAACCTGGTCGGGTCCAATGGAGCGACGGTCGCCAACCGCGTCGAGCAAGAGGGATTGCCCGATGGCGTACGCCAGTGTGTCGCCACAGCATTTCGGTCGCTGCGGCTGCTCGCGGACGACGCCACGTTCATCCGGCCCGTGGTCGTCGGCACGACGTTCGCGGTCGGATCGGATGGCGGCGTCAAGGTCGACGACGAAGACTGGCTGCGGCTGCTGGAGTTGGAAGAACGTGCTCGCCGCGATTCACTGCGCGCCCAGCAAGAAGCCTCGACGCCGGTCGACACCCTCGAGCCGCTGGATGCTCCGCCGGAGCCTGAGCTTGCCCCCGAGGGGGCCCCGGACGCAAAGCCCGAGACGCCGAAGGCCGACCCGGGACAGGGGGGCCTTCGCTTGCGCATGGGTCCGCGTGAGGGCGCCACGCCGTGACCATGCCGGCGCGTGCCAGCGTTCGAATGCTGCACGGCCTGCCCCTGTGTGACGCCACCGAGATCGAGCGGGACACCGGCTTCACGCGAACGGTCCGCTCCCTCGTCACCATTCCGCTCACCTCGTTGGGTCTGCTCGCCGCCGTGGCTGCGCTCTCGCTGGGCAACCTGATGGCCGCGGCCCTCGCGGTGGCCGCAACCCTTGGCGTCGTCGTCTCGCTCGTTCGCGACACCCGGCTCTCCGTCGCTGTGGACCGGCTGCGGACGGGACAGTGGGACGCGGCGCAGCAGGGCATGACCACCTTGGTGCGTCCGAACGTCTCCCCGGACCGGCAGCGGGGACGCGCCGAAGCGTATCTCGCTGCCATCGCGTGGGCCCGAGGCCGACATGCGGAGGCGCTTCGGTGGACGCAGGCCCGCGGCCGAACGCTGGCCAGGGTCGGGGCGCCGGCGGACGAGTGTTACCTCAACGAGGCCAGCGCGGTTCTGCTTCTGGCGTTGGGCGGTGAGCCCGACAAAGCGCGGGCCCAACTCACGGAGCTGGGCCCGCCGCCGCCGGGGGAACGCTGGGCTCGGGCGGAGGCGGCCGCGAGACTCTCGGTCGCGTTTGCGCTCGACGATCTGGACCCGGTCCGACAGCGCCTCGCAGCGTGGAAGGCGTTGTGCGGCGTGCAGACGCCACTGATCTCGGGGTGGATGGCGTGGGCGCTGAACCGCCAGCAGCAAGACGGTCCCGCTCTGGAGGCGGCAGCGCTTGCCCGCGGGGACTCCGAGGCCCTCGCGCTTCACGTCCCGGCGTTGGCCGAGTGGGTCGCCCGGTTCGGCGACGCCCGCCTGCGGTATCGAAGCTGACCGGCCTCGCTGGAGTCTCAGCTTGCCGGAGGCTCGGGGCCGACGTCTGGGACGGACGAAATCCCGGACTCTTCTGCCGGGCTGAGGTCGCTCTCGAGCTCGACCGGACCGTCGGGGATGGCCGCGACCTGCGACATCTCGATCGACTGCGAGATCGATGCGTGAGGGTCGATGTTGGCGATGAGCGACGCCGCCTCGGTGTTCTCGAGGACCTCTTCGTGGTGCTTGTCTTCGGAGGGAATGAGCAAGCTGACCGCCATCGATCCGGCGATCAGTCCCGCGACGATTCCAAGCGAGATACCCACCGGAATGTGGAAGGGGTCGACCAGGCCGAACAGGCCCTCGGCGACGATCATCTTGGCGCCGATGTACGAGAGCACCAGGCCGAGGCCGTATTTGAGGTAGGCGAACTTGTCGAGAATGCTCTGCAGCAGGAAGAACATCGCGCGCAGACCCAGGATCGCGCACACGTTGCTCGTGAACACGATGAAGGGATCTCGGCTGATGCCGAACACGGCGGGGATCGAGTCGAGCGCGAAGACAACGTCCGAGGTCTCGATCATCAACAAGACGATGAACAGCGGCGTGAACCGAAGGCCCCGCTTGGTACGGATCGCAAACTTGTCGCCGTGGTAACGGCGGGTCAGCGGCAGAACGCGCTTGGCGAGCCGATAGGCGATGTTGCCGGAGGGCTCGGGATCATCGTCGTCGGTGAACAGCAGCCGGATGCCGGTGAACAGCAGGAAGCCGCCGAAGATGTACAGCGACCACGAGAACATCTCGATCAGGCTGATGCCCACGAGGATGAACACGCCGCGAAGCACGAGCGCGCCGACGATGCCCGCGAACAACACCCGGTGCATCACCTCCGGCTTCACGTCCATGTAGCGGAAGATGACGATGAAGACGAAGAGGTTGTCGACCGAGAGCGATTTCTCGATGAGGTAGGCGGAGAGAAACTCCAAGCCCGCTTGTTCGCCGAGTGTCAGGTAGACGTAGAGGTTGAAGCTCAGGCTCAGGAGGATCCAGACGATGGTCCACCCAAGCGCCTCCTTGACCGTGACGGACTTCGCCTCGCGGTGGAACACGCCGAGGTCGATGGCGAGCAGCAACAGCACGCCCGCCAAGAAGCCGCCCCACAGCATGGGCGAACCCACACTGCCCAGACTCAGGAGCGTTCCGAGTGAACCTCCTGTGCCCCTCCCGAGGGTGTCGACGAGCGTGTTCAAGCGACCGCGGTTTCCGCAATCGACGCCCTAGGCGTCGAGGCGCTCGAACTTGGTGTCTTTGAGCTTGATGACGAGCTTGCGGGGCTTGGCGTCGTCTTGAAAATCGAGGTCGACCAGCGTGCCGGTGAACTCGACGTACGTGCCCTTGGGATAGCCGTCGCCGATCTTCTCGTTGGAGAGCAGGTTGTACTCGATCGTGATCTCGTACAGCACCGGATCGTCGACGGTGACCGAAGCGTCGTACTTGCCCATCTCGTGGTCGGCGATGTTCTCGCCGAGCTCGGAGACGACCTGGAACCGACCCTGGCCCTTGTAGGAACCGGGCTTGCTCTTCAACGCATCGATGTGTGCGGCGCGCTCTCCGCCAGCCATCGAGTTGAACGCATCGAGGTTCTTGGCCCCGAAGGTGAGCTCGTCGCCCGTCACGTCGAAGCGCTCGGGGGGCTTCTGCCAAGACGGCTCGTCGTCACCGGACTTGTCGCACCCCAGCGGACCCACTGCCACGCTCAAGACGAGAAGTGCGGCAAGGGATTGTCCCACAGCGCGCATGAGCCGAAACCTATCACTTCGAGACACTTTGTCCATCGGGATGCGGAGCCTCCGACGTCGCGGCTGACTATGCAATCGGCGGGCCCAAATACCCGCCGGCGCGCTTCGGTGGCTACAGGGGCGAGGCGGCTTCGCACAGCGCCTCGGGGCCGAGGGTCATGGCCAGCTCATCCCGAGCCGCATCTGCGATCGACGCGTCGCCGGCTGGAGCTTCGAAGGTGATCCGCACGTGGTAGTCGACCGAACCGTCCTCTGCGCGAGCCCAGCGCGGGTAGGAGCCGATCTCGAGCGGGCCCCCGAATTTGGCGAGGAGGGCGTCGAGGTGCGGCGCGAGCTTGCTCTCGTCCAGCGTGGTGTGCAGCAGCGCGAGGTGCCAGCCTTCGCCACGGGGCAGCTCACCGTCGGTGGCCTCGAGCTGCTCAAGCTTGGAGCGGAAAAGGCTCGGAACGCCCGGCAAGATGTAGATCCTGGCGCTGGCGGGGTCGGTCGGGCGGTCGAGGTCGAGCCGGAGCACCGGCCAACCTCGACTGCCCCGGAGCACCACACCATCGGGGACATCGGCCATGGAGAGCGCGGCCTCGGTCAGGTCGTCCCCGTAGTGCTTGCGCAGCGAAGCGGCCATTTCGGGGTGCTGTTGGAGCGTGCGGCCCGTCGCGGTGGCGATCGAGGCCATCGTGATGTCGTCGTGCGTGGGTCCGACACCCCCGGAGGTGAAGACGAGGTCCGCGCTCGCGCACAAGCGCAGCAGAGCCGCTCCGATCGCGGCCTCCTGGTCCCCAACCATCGCCATCTCGACGAACGTGATCCCGAGCCTACGGAGGGTCTTGGCCAGGTGGTGCCCGTTTTCGTCGCGGATCTTCCCGCTGAGCAGCTCGTCCCCAATGAGGAGGAGCCCGGCGGTCGGTGGGGCAAGGGTGGGCATCGCGCACGGACGATAGCAGGCGGAAGCGCTCTTGACCGCGCCCGGGGCCGGGCGTATCTCGGGGCCATGTCGGAGCGCGACCGCGTGGAGGCAGTGTTGGCCCTGGCCGACGGTCGAATCTTTCGTGGCGTGGGATTTGGCGCTTCGGCGACCGCGCTCGGGGAGGTCGTGTTCAACACGTCGATGACCGGCTACCAGGAGATCATCACCGATCCCTCCTATGCCCGGCAGCTCGTCTGCCTCACCGTCCCCGAGATCGGGAACGTCGGTTGCAACCCCGAAGACGTCGAGTCGCAGGCGCCCGGTGCCGAGGCGTTGATCGTTCGCTCGCTGTCGCCGGTCGTCTCGAACTGGCGAGCGCGTCAGTCGCTACCCGAGTTTCTTGCCGCCCGAGGCCTGCCCGGAATCGCAGAGGTCGACACCCGGGCACTCACCCGTCACCTGCGCGATGCCGGCGCGATGATGGGCGCGGTCAGTACGGAGGACATCGCTCCGGCGACGCTGGTGCAGATGGCCAAGGACGCGCCGCCGATGCAGGGCCAGGCCCTCGCCCACAAGGTCAGCACCAAGACCGGCTACAGCTGGAGCGACGGCACGTTGCGCTGGCCCGAGGATCCTGCGGTGCCCGAGGTTGCACTTCGGGTGGTCGCGTATGACTTCGGCATCAAGCACAACATCCTGCGGTGCCTGCGGGACGAGGGCATCGAGGTTTCGGTCGTGCCCAGCGATACGCCCGCGGCCGACGTGCTCGCGATGAAGCCCGATGGTGTGTTCTTGAGCAACGGCCCTGGGGATCCGGCGGCGCTCCCGGATGTGATCGAGAACCTCAAAGGACTGCTCGCGGCTTCCGGGCAGACGCCGGTCTTCGGCATCTGCTTGGGCTACCAGCTGCTGTGCTTGGCCTCCGGTGGCGAGACGTACAAGCTCAAGTTCGGACATCACGGTGGCAACCACCCCGTCCGCGACGCGTCGGATCACTCCGTTGCGATCACCGCGCAGAACCACGGCTTTGCGGCGTCGGCCGAGTCGTTGGGCAGCGGCGCCGAGCTTGCTGCGGTCAACCTCTTCGACAAGACCGCCGCCGGCTTGCGCATGTCCGGGCGACCGGTGTGGGGCGTCCAGTACCACCCCGAAGCATCACCGGGCCCCCACGACGCCAAGCCGCTGTTCGCCGCGTTTGCTCAGCAGATCCGAGCGTACCGCGAGCAGGCGGTTTGACCGACGCGCCCCCGCCGGCCGGGCTCGCGGACAACCTCGAGCCGCCCGCCACGCCGGCGTGGTTTGGCGAGCAGCTCGACGAAGCCGCGGCACTGGTCTTCGATGGCGAGGCCGGGGCCCGACGCCTGGCCCCGCTGCTCTCTCGCTGGGAGGAGGAGATCGGCACGATCCGCGAGGACGACCAGGACCGCGAGTTGCTGCAGGCGATGCGCACGGATTGGGCCCTGTGCGATGCACCGGCAGTCGGCGCGAGGCCATGGCTGGCGCTGCTGCTCGAGGGCGCGCTGGGTCCGGTGCCCGACGCATGGCGGGTCCTGGCGCGGAACCACATCGGGCTGTTCGAAGTCTTTCCGGGCAAGGTCAGCTGGTTACGGGATCTGCGGGGGGGGCTGTGCGTGCCGGTCCTCGATCCGCTGCCGCTGCTGCCGGAGCCCTCGGGCCCCGCGGCGGTCTGGGAGGCCCGGGTGGTCTTGACCGGCGGCACTGCGACGCTCGCCAGGGGCCCCTTGGGCTACCCGTTCGAGCTGCTCCCGACCTTCGTCCAGCTCAGCCAGGCGCGGTTTGGCGGGCCGGAGCCGAAGCTCCGTTGGTCCGCCCTGCGGCGCGGCTGGCTGCAGTTCTCTCGCGCGCGGCGGGCGGATCCTCGCAATCTATTTCACCTGTAGTTCCCGGCCGCAGGGCTCAACCTGGTGGTTTTCCTGCAACGCGCCGGCGCTTGTCTCGTCCCCCCGTTTGGCTGCGTGTTTTCGCGGCATCGATCACGCCCCAGGAGCAACCCGATGACTCTCAACTACCGAATCCTCGTGGGCCTCGCCGCCCTCAGCCTCACCGCGACCGCTTGCGACTCGGCGGAGAAGAACTCCGGCGCCAAAGCCGAAGCCGGCAAGAAAGCGGACGACAAAGACGCCAAGAAGGACGCGAAGGCGGCGCCCAAGAAAGCGGACGCCAAGGCGGACGCCAAGGCGGACGCCAAGGCCGACGAAAAGGCCGACGAAAAGGCCGAGGCCAAGCCCGAGGAGAAAACCGCCGAGGCCAAGCCCGAGGAGAAGCCGGCCGAAGAGGCGAAACCCGCAGCCGCGCTCCCCGAGCCTGGCGAGGCAGGCCCTGCCTACTTTGCGATCGACGACAAGGGCGTGTTCATGCTCGAGGGCGGCACCTTCACCCAGGTGAAGAAGGGCCCCAAGAAGCTGGTCAAGCAGATGGCCATCGGCGGCGACGGCAAGCCGTACATGCTGACCTACGACGGCATCATGCTGCTCGACGGCGCGGCGGCCAAGGTCGTTGGCAAGACCTCCTACAAGAAGACCGGGAGCGTCGACGCGTTTGCCGTGACCCCCGAGGGTGAGATCTGGACCGCCGGCTACAAGGGCATCGGCCACCTCGTCGGGAAGAAGTGGGCTGTCGAGGACAAGAAGGTCCTGGGCGATGACGTCACCCTGCTGCAGGGCGTGGCGGTCGACAAGGACGGCCGGGTTTGGGTCGCCTCGTCCAACAAGCTTCACTTCAAGGAGAAGGACGCCGCCGAGTGGAAGGACGCCGACCTGAGCAAGGCGACCGAGCGCAAACCGTTCTTCGACGGGATCCTGTCTCTTATACACATCTCCGAGCCCACGAGACCTCTCTACATCTCGTA
>CAJXVA010000515.1 GCA_913061055.1 uncultured Pseudomonadota bacterium | reverse complement strand
GCGTCAGATGTGTATAAGAGACAGCCCCTGGGCGACGACGGACCCGTACACCAGGCCGCCGATCGAAGCCTGCGCCATGAGGTGCTCGGGGCGATGGATGCCGCGGTCCGCATCGGGCGCCCGTGGGCTCGCCAAGCCCACAGTGCGTTGCGCCCTACCCACCCGAGCAGGACAACACCGGCCGCCCCGAGCGCTACCGGGGCCACGAGGTCGCCGCGAAGCGTCCATCCTGCGAGCCAGGCGCCCATCCCCGCGCATGCACAGGCGATCAGGGCGGCATCGAACAGCCCCGCGCCAGCGGTACGCAGCGCAGCAATGCGGGACGCTGAGGCCAAAAACCGCGTCAGCGGCGCAACGGTATTCGAGGGCGGGACAGCCAAGCAGAACTCCACATCGCACCCTGCGCCGGCCAGGGGTTGGCGCGCGGGGGGCGAGGAAAGGTATAACCGCGCTTCGCCACGCAGTCACTGGCCGGGCTGCCGCGACCCCTCCGTCCCCTCCCGGGCCGGTTTCTAACGGGACAGACATTCGCCCCTGAATAGTCCCCATCGCCGGCCGTCGAAGCGCGAGCAATACGTGGTTTCCAACGAAGCCGACGACCACGAGCTGGTCGAAGCCTGCAAGGGTGGGGATCGTCGTGCGTTCCAGATCCTATTCAAGCGCTATGAGCGCAAGGTCTACGCGGTTGCGTATGGATTCCTCCGGAACCAGGAAGATGCGCTGGACGTCACCCAAGAGGCCTTCATCAAGGTCCACCGCTACCTGCCGAAGTTCGAGGGGCAATCGAGCTTCTACACGTGGCTGTACCGGATCGTCGCCAACCTCTGCATCGATCACCTCCGGCGCGCTGGCCGCAAGAAGGACGTCGAGTTCGACGACAAGCTTCGCCACGATGGTGAAACCGATGCGTCGTCCGACCGCCTTCCCGCCGCAACCCTGGGCGATCCCTCCAAAGCCGTTCGCAACAAGGAAATCCTCGACGCGGTCGAGACCAGCCTGGGCGAACTCAGCGAGAAGCATCGGATGGTGATCGTCATGCGGGAGCTCCAAGGCCTCTCCTATGCCGACATGGCCAAGGCGATGAACTGCTCCAAAGGCACGATCATGAGCCGCCTTTTCCACGCGCGTCGGAACATGCAAAAGCAGCTCAAGGCCCGGCTGGAGCACGTTCCGAGCAATACCGAGGACGACCCGGATGGGAGTTCCAAACCCAAAAAGGACAAGGCCGGAAATAAACCTGAGTCCAAATCGAACACCGGGGCATCCGGGTCCGTCTCACAGGAGGCTGCATCATGACCAACCAAGTTGGAACCTCCGGCGTGTCGCGTGACGAACTCGCGCTTCACTTCGACGGCGAAAGTACCGGGGCTGAGGCCCACGAACTCGCCGCCCAGATCGACGCCGATCCCGAACTGCGCGAAGAACTCGCTCAGTTGGGGGTCGTACGCGGTCTCGTACAAGAGACGCTCAAGACCAAGGCGGCTGAGATCCCGCAGGCCCGGTTTGAGCAGATCTGGGATGAAATCGACCGTCAGCTCGACCGTGAAGCGGCCGCGGCTGGCCCTTCCGCCGGGTCTCTATGGTCCAGGGTCTGGACCGCGCTTCGGCCGGTCCGTATCCCACTCGCAGCGGCAGCGGCCGCGGCGGCCGTGACGCTGGTGGTCGTGTCCGTCATGGACTCTGACCCCTCAGACAAAGGTGTCGCTGCCGAGAATAATCCCGGAGCGGTCGCGTCTGCACAGGAGCCTGCAGCGGAACAAGAGCCCGAAACGGCTCCCGCGCCAGGCACCGGGTCGAAGGATGCGCCTTCGGCTCTCCCCGCTGGAGACAGAATGGCCCTCGCTCAAGAACCCTCATCGCCCGACCCGTCCTCCGACGGCCTGGACGAAGTGGATGACCTGCCAAGCCCCAAAAAGGTCGAGGCAGAGATTCACGGGGTCGAGTTCTCGGGACACACCGGCCGCATCTCCAAGACCGGGACGGTCACCGTTCTCTACCTCGAAGAAGAGGCTCAGCCGAAAGACACCGAGCGTTCGCTATGAAGCCCCGCCGCAACAAGAGCTTGCTCTCCCTGGCCCTCAGCTCCCTTCTCGTGCCGGCCGCTGCGCTCGGCGCGGTGGCCTCGGTCTCGACCGCCGCCCACGCGGCGCCGGCGAAGAAGGTCAGCTCCAAGGCCGAAAAAGCCGTCTGCAAGGTCCACGCGGTCCTGGCCTCCAAAGAGGGCGACGGTAAGATCCCCAAGAACCTCGAGTTCATGAAGGAATGGCTCATCGATGAGCCGTACGACCGCTACAAGTCGTTCCATCTGCTGGGGTCCAAGAAGGTCGATCTCAAGGCCAACAAGGCCACGGCGACCGCGTTCAAGACGGGTCACAAGATGAAGCTCAGCCTTCTCGGTGGAGACGAGAAGAAGCTCAAGCTCCATCTGGACCTGACCCACCGCGACGGCATCGAGAACCTGGTGACCATGCAGTACAGCATCGAAGACAACGGGTTGTTCTTCGTCGAGGGTGGTGAGCACAAGTCCGGTGAGGTCACCGGGCGGATCTTCTGGGCCATTCAGTGCGCTCGCCGCTAGGCGGCACACCATCGCCACCGCAGCCGCCGACACGAACGCCGCGCTCCATCGAGTGCGGCGTTTCTTTTGGTTCGGCTTCGTCTACCATCCGGCCTGGCCGTGGAATCCCGGGCGCGAGGCCGGCGTTCGAGGAACGGCCCATCGACGATGCCCCCCGCGCGATCACCTGCTCCCAAGCCCAAACGACGCCGCTGGCCCGTCGTGGTCGGGGTGCTGTTGGTGCTGTTGGTGTTGTTCGGTCTCGCCGCGGCGGCTGCGATCCCGTTGCTCGCCGTTCCGTACGCCGAGGCCCAGGTTGAGGAGCGGATCCGTCGCCGGCTCAAGGTCGGCTTCGAGGTCGAGGAGGTGGAGATCGGGTGGGGGCAAGTCTCGCTGGACTCGGTTCGGATCGGCGGCGGCGATGGTGAGCCGACCATCACGCTCGACCGGGTCGAGGTCACACTCGACGAGGACGCACTGTGGTCCGGCGTCGCCGAGGTGACGTCTGCGACCGTCCACGGCGGACTCGCAACCGGTACGGTCGAGAGCTTTCAGGATCTCGTTCGACGCATCCGGTCGGGACGAAAGCCTGGCGCCAAGGTGTCGAGCGGCCGCGTGAAGATGCGCCCTGAACAAGTGCGGGTGGAAGGACTCGACTTGGACGTGACCCGAGGGGCACGTCGGGTTCGGGCAAGCCTCGACGCGAGCATCGACGTTGCGACCCTGCGCGTCGTGAGCTCCGCCCGCGAGGTCCAACTCGACAACGGTGACGGTGCCGAGATCCTCGCGCGCTCGATCAGCGCCACCGTGCAGGCCGACAAGACCGACGAAGGCTACGTGGTGCGTTTTCCCCAACGAGTCGAGGTTCGAGGCGTTGCCGCCCCCATCGACGAGGGGATCGCGGTCGCGGGCGTTGATGGGTGGGTCCAGGTCTCGGACGACAACGCGACCGAGATCTCGCTCGACCTCGCAGGCGCCTTCGGGGACGCCCAGACCGAATCCGCGGCCGAAAAACTCTGGTCCGTCGCAGGCCGGG
Source organism: uncultured Pseudomonadota bacterium (assembly GCA_913061055.1). Lineage (GTDB taxonomy): Bacteria > Myxococcota_A > Polyangia > Nannocystales > Nannocystaceae > CAJXVA01. The sequence continues at coordinate 3,510 of CAJXVA010000515.1, read as the reverse complement.
TCCGTCGCGATCTGTCCGAGGGCGTGCTGCGGGTCGACATGGATGCCTTCGAGGTCGCCCGGGTCCCCAAAGACGTGGTGGCGAAGCTACCGTTGGTGGAGTCCGACGACGCCACGGTCGGCGGCCATCTCGCGGTGGTGTTCGGCGACGGCGTGGCCGCACTCGAGGGGGATCTTTCGCTGCAAGGGTTTGGTGTTTCGTCGGCAACGCTCGCCCGCCAGACCGTTCGGGACCTCGGCATGGATGTTTCGTTTGCGGCAGAAGTCGACCCGGTCGGTCGACGCGCCGTGCTGCACTACGTCGACGTCGAGCGTGGCGGGGTGAAGCTGACCGCTTCGGCGGTGGTCGAGCACCCGCAGCGCAAACGAGGCCGACGCTACGACGTGGTGGCCGATCTCCCACACGTGGCCTGCCAATCGGTGCTTGATGCCGTCCCCGAGGGCTTTGCACCCGGTCTGGACGGGTTTCGCTTGGGGGGGGAGTTCGGCGCGCATGTCACCTTGCACGTCGACTACGCAGATCTCGAGACGCTGGCGTTGGGCGGGCTCGTCGACATGGAGGGGTGCGAGGTCCGAGCCAGTCCACTCGTAGCCGACCGAGATCGTCTCGCGAGCGGCTTCACGCACCGGGTGTTGATGAACGACGGCGGGACGTCGTCGGTGCAGATGTTCCCCGGCGCGCGCGGCTTCGCGTCGATCCGGCAGATCTCACCGGTGGTGACCGCCGCAATTCGGACGACCGAGGACGGCGGCTTCTGGAAGCACAACGGGTTCATGCCCTCGCAGTTCGAGGTGGCGTTGCGCCGAAACCTCGCCGCGGGACGCGTCCGGCTGGGGGCTTCGACGATCACGATGCAGATGGTCAAGAACGTCCTGCTCGGACACGAACGGACACTGTCTCGGAAGTTCCAGGAGATGTTCCTGACCTGGTACGTCGAGAAGGTCCTGAGCAAGGACCGGATCATGGAGCTGTACCTCAACGGGATCGAGTACGGCCCGGGGATCTACGGGATCGTCGACGCGTCGAGCTACTACTTCGGAAAGCACCCCGCCGATCTCGACCCCCCCGAGGCGGTGTTCCTCGCACTGATGCTGCCCAGTCCGGTCAAGCGCAGCGTCTACTACTGCAACGGGGAGCTGTCCGAACGATTCAACATCAAGGTGCAGCGGATCTTGCGACTGATGAACGAACGCGGTCGACTCTCCGACCTCGAGTACGAGCTGTGGAAGGAGCAGCCGGTCGTGTTCGATCTACGCCGTCGCGGCTCGGTCAGCGCATGCCAAGGCCGCATCAATCGCATGCGTGCGGGGACGTTCACCCAAATGCCGCTGTCGGGGTTGCTCAGCAGCGCCGCGGTGCTCGACGATCCAGCGCCCGTGGCTCCAGAGGAACGCGACGAAATCGACCTCGACCCCGCCGAGGGCTACGACGGACTGCCGAGTCTCGAGGAGCTGCCCGGGAGCGAGGATCCCGCGAACATCGACGATCTCGGGACTCCCGCGATGGACGGCTAACGGGGTGCTGGCGCACGGTCTTCGGCCGGTGCGCCGCGCGGGATGACAACGCCCGGCTCGCGCGTTGGTGGGGTGTGCAACCCGCGCTACGCATGCCATGGTTTCGGCGTTCGATGGACGATCGCACCTTTGCGCGCCTCACTGGGGCCCACACCGCAACGCACATTGCGGAGACGCTGACCCCCTACGTCACCGAAGTTCGTCGCGAGAAGATCGAGCGTCTCCTCGACCGGCGTCTACCCCAGATTCAGGTCGCCATCGAGGCTCCCAGCGATCCTCACAACGCGGCCGCCGTCGTCCGGACGGCCGAGGCGCTGGGCGTCCTGGATGTGCACCTGGTCGCCAGTGAGCGGCGAGCCCTCCACGCCAAGAACACGACGCAGGGCGCATTCCGCTGGGTCCGCACCCACCACCACGACGACCTCTCCGAGTTCTTGGGTCTGGAGACGCTGCAAGGCGTCGCCCTGTACGGCGCGTGGATGGACGCGGAGCGCACCGTGGAAGAGCTGCCCGTCGATCGGCCGATCTGCGTGATGTTTGGGAACGAGACCCGCGGGCTCTCGGATGAGGCCCGCGCTGCGTGTACAGGAGGGTTTCGCATTCCGATGGTCGGGATGAGTGAGAGCCTCAACCTCTCGGTGAGCGCCGCGATCACGCTGTACGATCTCACTTCGCGGCATCGCGCCGCGGGAGCGGTCGGTCTCGACGCTCCGCAACGCGAGCGCCTGCGCGCGCGGCACTACATGGACAGCGTCGACGAACGGCTGTGGTCGTCACTGCTCGGCATCCCGATGGAGTCTTTGTGAAGAACGTCTGGGTACGCCGGATCATCATCGCGCTGGTCTCGCTGTGCGTCTTCGGTGTCGTGGCAGGCGTCGGCGGGGTCGCGGGCATGTTCTGGTACTACAGCCGCGATCTTGAGGCTCTCGACGAGGACGGGCTCAAGAACTACGCGCCGCCGCAGGTCACCCGGATCTACGCGCGCGACGGCGAGGTGATCGGTGAGGTGTTCGAACAACGCCGTACCGTCATCCGGTACGAGCAGGTTCCCAGCCACGTGGAGAACGCCTTCTTGGCGGCCGAAGATGCCGACTTCTACCGGCACGAGGGGATGGACTACGCGGGGATGGTACGGGCCCTGATCGCCAACGTTCGGGCGGGCAAGGTCACCCAAGGTGCGTCCACGATCACCCAGCAGGTCGTCAAGATCTTCATGCTCAGTCCGGAGCGGAGTCTCGAGCGGAAGGTGCAGGAGTTGCTGTTGGCACGACGTCTCGAGCAGGCGTTCACCAAGACCGAAATCCTGCAGCTGTATCTCAACGAGATCTACCTCGGCCATGGTCGCTACGGCATTGAGGAAGCGAGTCGTTTCTACTTCGGCAAGAGCATCTCCGACATCGACATGGGGCAGGCGGCCCTCCTGGCGACGCTGCCGAAGGCTCCGGGGCGAGACTCCCCGCTACAGAACCCCGAGAAGGCCAAGACCCGGCAGATCTACGTGCTGCGTCAGATGGTCAAGCATGGCTTTGCCACGTCCGATGATGCGCAGCGCTACATCGATGCGCCGCTCGATCTGGCGACAGCGCAACAGCGAGACGTGGTGGTCGGCGGCGCGGAGGAGTTTGTCGATGCCACGCTCGATCTTCTCCGTGAGCACTACGGCGACGACTTGATGACCGTCGGTGCCGCAGTTCATACGACGGTGTCGATGCGGGCGCAGGCCGAGGTCCGCCGCGCTGCGATCGAAGGACTCGCGGCGATCGATGGCCGCAACGGATATGCACGCGGGTTGAAGCCCGCAGACGAGGAGACGCTGGCCAGGGTCGCGTCCGAGGCGACCGGCGCGCTGGTGGCGGGGCGCCACCTGGAGGTTGTGATCACGCAGGCGGGGGAGGGCACCCTGGCGGTGAAGGCGGGTACCGAGCTGCTGAGCGTGACGCTGACCGACCGAGAGCGGGTTGTCGGTGCGGACGAGAAACTCCCGGAGTTCCCCGTG